>CALUNB010000029.1 GCA_944321885.1 uncultured Bacteroidales bacterium
TTAACGGGACACTAATGAAATTAGGATATGAAATATTTTGAGATGGTACCCGTCAAGAAACGCGGCTTGTTTTGGTCGTTTGTTAGGTACTTTAGGTATGGATTGTCACAAATGTCTCTAATTAAGGAAGATAATACGGCAATGTCAGCCATTTATCCATCCATATCCTCAATGCTATTTCCGAGTACACAATAGTGCGACATCCTGTAACACGATTCATAGCGGGAACCGTTGTAGAAATTTTTCATCTAAAAACCACCCGATAAGGTGCAAGATTTTGGCACTATGATTGGATTGGTATTACCATTCTCGTCATATTTTGACGAGAATGGTTTGCATATTCTCGCCACAAAGCCTATTTTTGCCCAAAACGATCAAACATGAGTGCTATATACATCTGGCAAGACCCATCATGGCCCAGGTTCACATGGGATGATGCCCAGCTTATAACCATCCTTTCCGAAGTCCGGAACCATCAAGGAAAGTTACAAGGGATGTTGAGCGGATTGGGATTCGAGGTGCAGAACGGAGCAGCCCTTGGCGTGATGACCGAAGATGTATTACGGTCCTACGAAATCGAGGGAGTGATGCTCAATCCAGACAGGGTACGTTCCTCCGTGGCAAGGCACCTCGGCTTGGAAACAGCCGGATTGCCGGAACCGGACCATTATACGGACGGCGTGGTCCAGGTGATGATGGATGCCGTCGGCAACTATGACCTGCCGGTAAACCACGAAAGGCTGTTCAATTGGCACGCGGCCATGTTCCCGACAGGACGGAGCGGCATTTATCCGATAACTGTCGGGGCATACAGGCTTGGCAAAGAACCGATGCAGATAGTTTCCGGAGCCATGGGCAAAGAAAAAGTCCACTATGAAGCTCCCCCATCGGATTTCGTTCCCGGATTGATGGACGAATTCTTATCTTGGGTCAATGCGGAACAAAGAGATTTGGATCCGATACTGAAAGCGGCCATCGCTCACTTGTGGTTCGTGGTCATCCACCCTTTTGACGACGGCAATGGTCGACTTTCCCGGACCCTGACCGACATGTTGCTGGCAAGGTCGGACGGTTTCCCTTGGCGGTTTTACAGCATGTCGGCTGAAATACTTCGGAGGAAGAAATCCTATTACGAAATTCTGGAACGGACCACGACCGGGACCACCGATATAACGGCCTGGCTTGAATGGTTTCTGCAAACCATGGGCAGCGCTCTGTCTTGTGCGGAGGAAACAATCGGACGAATCCTGCGCAAATCCAAATTTTGGCAATGCCATCGGGAAGTGCCGATGAATGAAAGGCAAATCAAAGTGGTCAATAGGCTTTGGGACGGATTCGAAGGCAAACTCACTTCTTCCAAATGGGCAAGGATGACCAAAACCTCGCAAGCTACGGCACTCAGGGACATCACGGACCTCATCAACAAAGGAGTATTGGTGGCAGCTTCCGAGGGCGGGCGGAGCACCCATTATCGGCTGCGGGACGATTCGGATACGTGAAACGAGAAGAAACAAATCCCTAAGATTGCTACCGTATAGTGGTATTGATTCCTGTGTTGTTTGAATATTTAAAGATGTCCTTGGCTGAATCAGGGGGATTGTAGAAACTGTTATTTCACAATCAACTTCCAATACGTTTATAAAGGATTGTTTGGACTGCCATTCTTCAGTTTTACAGGAAGGCCAAATTTTAGAAAGATGCCTATACCCTGTATATGGCGCAACAGGCATATGTGGTTATACAGAAACAGCAGATGCAGACGGGGAATCCATTTTAATGGTTAAAGATGGCTCGGGGATTGGGGCAGTTAAATTCGTTGATGGAAAATATAGTCATATTGGAACCCTTAATCGTTTAACGGCGAAAGATGGTTGTTGCTTGAAATTCTTGTATTTTGCATTGTCTGGCTTCAATTCTGAACAATACAGAACAGGCATGGTCATACAGCATATTTATTATAAGGATTATGGTAAAGCTAAAATTTGCTGTCCGTCTCTTGGTCTGCAAATGTAAATAGCCAAAAACTTTCTCTTATAGAGAATAAAATAGATATGGAAAAGCGAATAATTTTATGCCAACAACCATTAGTGTCCCGTTAAACCCGAATCGGTCTTAGACACGCCGTGTCCGTTTCTGATTGGGAAAAATGAGGCTTCCGGGCATCTTGCCCGCTTCTGTCCGCATCCTGTTTCTCGCTACGCCTCGACGTAGCCCGCTACGCCTTCGGCTAGGCGAGAAGCATGCTGCATGACACAAGCGGGCAATCTCCCCAAAGTCTAATGACCGATTTGGGTTAAAATGGGGCGAGTTAAACAATTAATCAAATAGCCCCGGAATACAAAAACCATGTAATTGACTATATTTTAATAATTTCAAAGAACTATTTATCCACTTTTACGGGACAGTAGTAATCTTGAATACGTGATTCGATTCTGCATGGTTTTGATATTTGATTCGCGTTTCAGCTTTTGCAGAAGTACCATTTGCACTATAGGATAGCAAATTCAGAATTTCAGCAAAAAGAGTGTCCAGTCTTTTGGGCAAGTTTTAGAGCGCCTGTTATGGTTCTCGTCCTTTCGGATCTTTGTGTTTTATGGCGATGGAGAGCCGGGTTTTAACTCTTTTTAAGTTAAATTCTTCATCGAGAAAATGGGAAATACCTACATTTGCCGCCGAGAGGTTTGGAGGGAAGCGAGACCTGCGGCCCGCCGTCCTGTTGTCTAAAGCTAAAAAAGGAGGAGAGATGCGCTATTTGGATCCGAAAAACGATTTGACGTTCAAGAAAGTCTTCGGGGAACACCCGGACTTGGTGGTCAGTTTCCTGAATGCGATGCTTCCGTTCGAGAACGAGGAGGAAGAAATCCAGACGGTGGAATACCTCACGCCGGAGCTGGTGCCGGAGAACCTGTTGGGGAAGAACAGCATCGTGGATGTGCGTTGCCAGGATGGCCGGGGCCGTCAGTTCATCGTGGAGATGCAGATGTTGTGGACCTCGGCCTACAAGCAGCCGGTTTTGTTCAACGCCTCCAAGGCTTATGTGCGCCAGATAGAGAAAGGGCGTACATATGATTTTTTGCAACCGGTGTATTCGTTGAGTTTATTGAACGATACTTTCTCTGAAGGGGAGGAATACTACCATGATTTCCGTATCGTGGAGATGGAGGGGACGCACGAGGTAATCGAGGGCTTGCGTTTCGTGTTCGTGGAGTTGCCCAAGTTCCAGGCCAAGACGTTCGGCCAGAAGAGGATGCAGGTGTTGTGGCTCCGTTACCTGACGGAGATAGATGAAAATACGGAAGAGGTGTCATCGGATTTGCTGTCGGAGCAGGCGATACGGAAGGCGGTGGAGCAGTTGGAGGAATCGGCGTTCAGCGAGGATCAAATGTACCTGTACGAGATGTATTGGGATTCGGTGAGCACGGCGCGGACGATGATAACGGGTGCCCAGAGGGAAGCTATGAACAAAGGTTTGGCTGAAGGTTTGCAAAAGGGTTTGGCTGAAGGAATGCAAAAAGGGTTGCAACAAGGGATACAGAGGGGCGTGGAGCAGGGCCTGCAAAAGGGTCTGGACGAAGGTTTGCAAAAAGGCCGGGAAGAGGAACGGCTCAAGAATGCCCGCAACTTGAAACAGCTTGGTGTTCCTGTTGCTACGATAGCCCAAGCAACCGGACTCAGTTTGGAAGAAGTGGAAGCCTTATAGAGGAAAACAAGAATTCGTAATTTTATGGAATCGACATTTTTTGCACATCCCACGGCGGTCATAGACGAAGGCTGCACCATAGGGAAAGACACGAAAATCTGGCATTTCAGCCATGTGATGCCGGATTGCCGGATTGGGGAGTCTTGCAATATAGGACAGAACGTGGTGATTTCTCCCGGCGTTGTTTTGGGTCGGAATGTCAAGATACAGAACAATGTTTCGGTGTATACCGGAGTGGTTTGCGAGGACGATGTTTTCCTGGGGCCATCCTGTGTGTTCACCAATGTGCTCAATCCTCGCAGCGCCGTACCACGCAAGGATCAGTACCGCGAGACCTTGGTTTGCCGGGGTGCCAGCATCGGAGCCAATGCGACGGTTGTTTGCGGCCATCGGATCGGGCGGTATGCCTTGATTGGGGCAGGGGCGGTAGTGACTCATGATGTGCCGGATTATGCGCTGGTGGTAGGGAACCCGGCCCGCCAACAGGGTTGGGTCAGTGAGTATGGACATCGGCTCGATTTCGGTCCGGATGGTCTTGCCCGTTGCCCGGAAAGCGGCCAGGAATATCGTTTGAAAGACGGAAAAGTGGAACGTATCTAAAACTTGTACCCGACCCGTACGTCACTGTCTTGGGCGATAATCTTGCTTTCGGCCCCGGTTTTGCGCAGCAGCCCCATGAGCTGTACGATTTGGCCGAAGTTGAGATCCTTGGAGCAGAAAATCACTTGGCCGATACGGTTCACTTCGGTTTGTTCTATCAAGGAACCGGGGGCATCAGCGGGGGAAAGCCGGTGGATCCTATCCCCGGCCACGCCTTCTTGGTTCAAAATATGGCTTACCCGAAGGAACTCTTCTTTGGAACCTACGACCAAGTAGTGGCGGCGGAAACGGGTGGAAAGCGGGAAACTCTTCCGGAAAAACTTGCCGAGACCCAATCGGAACAGGCATGCGGTTCCCAAGCAAAAAAAGCCTCCGGCTACCGCCATGAAGCGGCTGAATTGCCAATCGCTTCCCAACAAGGCACCCAAAAGCAGGAAAGCCGCCATTCCGCTCAAGAACCCGGCTGCGGTCCTTTTGAAAGAGATGGGAATCCGATAGGCTTTCCAGGCAAAGTTCCCTGCCACGAAGAGCGCAGCGTAAAGGGGCAGAATCGCTTGCCGGTAGATTTCGGGGTAAAAGAAAGCGTTGTCCCGGCTCAAGGCTGGCCATGCAAAGGAAAGAAAGGCCAGTATGAGGTAGCTTATTCCCAAGTCGAGAACCGGCAACAGGATTTTCTTCAAGACCCGGCCCAAGACCGAAAGCGCGGCACGTAACCAGATGGCAATCCGGATAATATGAATGTACAGCTTGTATTTTCCTTTTGAAAAGTATTTCTCGGCAAAGATTTCCATGGCCTTGTAAAAGACCATGACATAGTTCAGGCTGCCCTTTTTGGTGCTTTCACCTTTGTAGTGGATGATGCGGGTGGCAGGGAAATAATAGTTGCGGTATCCGGCCAGCAAGATACGGTAGGAGAGGTCGATATCTTCACCGTACATGAAAAAGGTTTCGTCCAGGAACCCCGTTTTTTTCAGACACTCCATGCGCATCATCATGAACGCCCCTGAAAGGATTTCCACGGGATGGGTCTGGTCCGGGTCCAGATGCCCCATGTAGTATGCGGCAAGACGTTTGGAACGGGGAAACAATTTGCAAAGCCCGCAAATCTTGTAGAACGAGGTTTCGGGGGTCGGCAGCCCCCTTTTCGACTCTTTCAGGTACCGGCCTTGCCCGTCTATCATTTTGACGCCCAAGCCTCCGGCATCGGGATGGGACTCCATGAAGTCGAGGCATTTCCGGAGGGTGTCGGCTTCGATCAAGGTGTCGGGATTGAGCAGCAAGACGTATTTTGCCTCGCTTTGGCGGAGCGCTTGGTTATTGGCTTTGGAGAAACCCGTATTTTCTTTGTTGGCAATGAGTTTCACTTGGGGAAACTTTTCCCGGACCATTTCCACCGAATCGTCCACCGAGTGGTTGTCCACTACATAAATCTCAAAATCCTTCCCCAAGGTCAAGCCTTTGCTTTGGCATACCGAGCGCAAGCATTGTTCCAGGTAGGATTTGACGTTGTAGTTGACAATGACGACAGAAAGCAGCATCTTGAACGGTTTTTCCGGCACGCTTGGCGGGCTCAAGCTTTTGAAGAAATGTATTCTTGAATCATCCGGTTGACCCGTTCCGGCACGAAAGCGGCGGGACTCCCGCCATGGGCCAGTATATCGCGGACAACGGAGGAGTTGACGAAACTGTATTGGTTGTCCGTCAAGAGGAAAACCGTTTCCAGTTCCGGATGTAGGAGTTTGTTGGAAAGCCCCACGATACGTTCGAACTCGAAATCGGCAGCTGTTCTCAGTCCCCTGAGCAGGAAATGGATGTGGCGGTGTTTGCAGTAGTCGGCAGTCAGGCTGTTGAAACAATCCGTTTCCACCTTGGATTCCCCTTGGAAAAGCTCCCGGATGAACGCCAGGCGCGTCTCGACTGGGAACATGCAGCGTTTGTCCGCATTGATTCCGATGGCCACGATGATTTTGTCGAAAAGGGGCAACGCTCTCCGGATGACACTTTCATGTCCCAAGGTAATGGGGTCGAAAGAACCGGGGAAGACGGCAATCTTTTGGTTTTCCATGATGGAAGCCTCGTATTAATAAATGGACGGCAAAGATAGTGCAAGCCGAGAGCAAAGCCAAACGAAGTTTGAGCTTTGCCGAGGCGCAGCCTATCTTCGCGGCGAAGCCGCACCGATAGTGCAAGCCGAGAGCCCAAGCAAAGCTTACTTTGCTTTGGCCGAGACCAAGCTATCTTCGCGGCGAAGCCGCACCGATAGTGCAAGCCGAGAGCCCCCCCGATTAAGCCGATTACCGTCCCGAACATGTTCGAGGACGGTTGAGGCGCAGGGGTTTGGTGTAACCCGGCGTTTCGGCTTCCTACCATGCGGCTTCTGGACGGATTCTTGTATTTTTGCCCCCTCCAGGGAATGGAATAACCTTAACGCTTGAAAATATGAAACTGAATTACAAAGACTTGATTTTGGTCGCAATTATTTTGGCCATTTTCCTGCCGTTCTTTTTGTCAACTCCCTTGTACGAGGCCTACCATGCTTGTAACCAAGCGCATGCCATTTTGTTGGGCGGTCTCAAGTTCGCGATTCTTTCCACGATAGGGGAGGTCATCGCTTTGCGGATTCGTACAGGAGGCTATGGATTGAAAGGATTCGGGGTGATGCCTCGCATGGTCGTTTGGTTCTTCTTGGGCGCATGGATTGTGATGGCAATGCGGATTTTCGGGCAGGGTGCCCCGGTTTTGGCCGACTATATTTTCAATGCCGATGATGCCATTGTGCGGGCCATGGGCGAACCTCTGAGTTGGAACAAATTCTTGGGAGCCTTCTTTATCTCCCTTTTGCAAAACACGGCTTTCGCTCCGGTTTTCATGACGCTTCATAAGATTACCGATACCCATATCATGAATTGTGGTGGCAGCATGCGGGCCTTTGTTACCCGGATGCGGGTAGGGGAAATCATGGCCGGCATGAATTGGAGGGTCCAATGGAACTTCGTTTTCAAGAAGACCATTCCCTTTTTCTGGATACCGGCCCATACCATCACTTTCATGCTTCCGGCAGAGTACCAGGTCCTGTTCGCGGCTTTCTTGGGGGTTGTGCTGGGCGTGATTCTGGCTTTTGCAGCCAACAAATAAGGTTGTCGGCGCTTCATGTCATCGGAGGGACCCGGCTTGGAAATGTTATAGGAGTTGCGTCAAAATAAAGTTTTGATAGCATCTTTGGCGTTTTGTCAGAAAGGATGCGGTGCGGCTGGTCTTCGGCGAAGCCGGGTTGCCTATTGAAGCCGGATTGTCCATTATGTCGCACCGCAAAGGGAAGACTCAGAGAAAATCGGAGGGTGACTCAAAAGATGATTTTTCGACAAAGAATCCCGATAGGACACATTCTAACGCGGATCCTCTTGGGAAAAGCTGACTTTTGGGGCACCCTCGCGAAAAGTCCGGAATTTCCTTCCGATGGCTTCTAGGAGCAAAAAAAAGTTTTTGAAAAATAGTGTTGATAATCAGTGTTGTATTTCTTTTTGAAACGAAAAAGACAAAAAAAAGTCCTAAAAGTTTTGCAGAAGTCGAAAATGGATGTATCTTTGCACCCTCTTTCGATGACAGCCACGGCTGAGGCGAAAGAAAAAGGAACCACTTGGCCCGTTCGTCTAGTTGGCCTAGGACGCGAGGTTTTCATCCTCGAAATCAGGGGTTCGAATCCCCTACGGGCTACCAAAATTGGAATTGAGAAATGGCAAATCACAAATCCGCAAAGAAACGTATCCGTTCTTCGGCGAAAAAATATGAGCACAACCGTTATTATGCGAAAACCATGCGCAATGCGTTGAGGGATTTCCGGGCTATCACCAGCAAGGAGGAAGCCGCTGAGAAGATGCCTTCGATGGTTTCGATGATTGACCGTTTGGCCAAACGCCGTATCATTCACCGGAACAAAGCCAGCAACTTGAAGTCGGAAGTAATGCTTCAACTCAATAAGCTGCAAGCTTAGTTTTAGGTGTTGACATGTGGGCTTCAGCCCGTATGAATAGATTAAGCATCCTTTGCCAAGGATGCTTTTTTTATACCCTCTCCGTTCCGGTTTCCTTTCTCCGCTTTGGTCCGTTTTATTTGCTCCGCCGGTCTGGGTGGTTTTCCGATTCTGGCGAACACATTTTTGTTTCCGGTTTGCAGGAATCCGGGCTATTGCCTATCTTCGTAAAATGAACCGTTTTCTATGAATTCATTTGGAAGAATACTTCGGTTGGACACTTTCGGGGAATCGCACGGCCCGGCCGTGGGTGGGATTTTGGATGGTTTTCCGGCAGGTTTGCGGATTGAAGAGGAAAAAATCCGTCAAGCCATGGAGAGGAGAAAACCCTTCCAAGCCATGGGGAGCGGGCGAAAGGAAGAAGACGAAGTGGAGATTCTTTCCGGTGTCCTCCAAGGTTTCACTTTGGGAAGCCCGATTGCCTTTCTGATTCGGAATCGGGATGCCAAGTCTCAAGATTACAAAGTTTTACAAGATTTTTTCCGTCCATCCCACGCCGATGATACCTATCAATGTAAATACGGGATCCGGGATTATCGGGGAGGAGGAAGGGCTTCGGCCCGGGAGACCGCCGTGCGGGTGGCTGCCGGTGCCATGGTTCATTCGATATTGGAGCCCTTGGGCATCCGGATATACGCATTCACGCAACAGATAGGGGAAATCGCTTTGGTGTCCCCTTTAAATCCGTTGTCTTTCGGTTCGGACTCGGTGGGAGCTGGCTTCGCCGGAGACCCGGGGCGGATTACCTCTTCTTCGGGAAAAGATCCGAGTCGGGATTTGGATTGGGAAGCTATCTACGCTTACCCCACGCGCTGTCCGCATGCAGAGACGGATTCCCGCATGCAGGCTTATTTGGAAGAGATTCGTCATCAGGGCGATACGGTAGGAGGTGTTGTGGCTTGCCGGGTTTGTGGCTTGCCCAAGGGTTTGGGCGAACCGCTTTACGACAAATTGACGGCGCGTTTGGCATCGGCCATGCTGGGTATCAATGCTTGCAGGGGCTTTGAAATCGGTCAAGGTTTCAAGGCGGCCCGGATGCGAGGCAGCGAACACAATGATGTTTGGAAGGCAGACGGGAAGACGGAGGCCAATCGTTGCGGAGGCGTGCGGGGTGGCATTTCCACGGGAGAGGATTTGTTGTTCCGGGTTGCGTTCAAGCCGGTTCCGACCTTGGGACGGTCCGTGATTTTGCGTTCGGAAAAGGGAGAATTGTTGGAAACCCGGGTTCCAGGTCGCCACGACATCTGTTGCGTTCCCCGCGTTGTGCCCGTCGTGGAAGCGATGACGGCCTTGGTTCTGGCTGATTTTGTTTTGCTTGGCCGTTGTGGAGACCGGGATTCGGCCTCTGTCCCGTCCTGCAACGGAAGGCGATAAAATAAAAAGACATGCGTTTTGTCCATCCCGCTTATTTGTATTTCTTGTTCGTCCTGGCGGTTCCGGTCTTGGTCCATCTTTTCAAAATGAGACGATACAAGCGGGAATATTTTTCCAATGTCCGTTTGTTACAGCAAATCCAGCAGGAACAGAAAAAAAGTTCCAAACTGCGCGAATACCGGGTTTTGGCATTCCGGATGCTGACCCTGGCGTGCTTGGTGATGGCTTTTGCCCAGCCATATCTTCCCCAGGATGAGGAGGATGCGGCCATGGGGGCTTCGCCCAAGTTGAGCATCTATTTGGACAACTCCCTTTCCATGCAGGCCCCTTCGGCTTCGCGGGTTCTTTTGGATCAAGCCAAAGAGCAGGTGAAGAAAATCTTGCAAGCTTTTCCGCCTGATATTCCGGTGCAATTGCTCACCAATGATTTTGAAGGTTCTGAACAACAATTTTCCCAAGCCTCATCCCTTTTGGAGCGTTTACCTGAAATCGATTTCAGTCCGGTATCCCGTAGCTTCCACCAGATTTCGGCCCGGCAACGGGAGCTTTTTGAGAGCACGGGCACTCCTCCGGATTCCCGTCTTTGTTACTATGTGTCTGATTTCCAGAAGTCCGTATGGGACTTGCCGCAATCGCCTTGGCAGGATAGTTTGGAAAGCCGGGTGTTCGTTCCCGTGCGGGGTGTAGATTACGCCAATTTGAGCTTGGATTCCTTGGCCTTGGAAAACCCGGTTTTGCAGGCCGGCAGGGACATCGGTTTGCAAGTTTTCCTGCGGAACCGTTCGGACCGGGAGCAGACCAGCGTCCCCGTGCGTTTGTTCGTGGATGGCAAGCAAACGGGTGTTTATCCGGTGGATTTGGAGGCCGGGGAGAGCCGTATGCTCCGGATTCCTTTCCGTTTGGACGAAGCCGGGGCGCACCAGGCTTGGGTGGAAGTGGCCGATTATCCGATGGAATTCGACAACCGTTTGTATTTCAGTTTGATGTTGCAGGAAAAGATTCCTGTCCTGCATTTGTATGCTTCGGGGAACGCTTCCCTTGCCGTGGCCAAGGTGTTCCGGAACGATTCCTTGTTTTCCTACCGTGCTGTCCCGGTTTCACGTTTGGACTACCATACAATCAAGGATGCCCGTTTTATCGTGCTTGAAAATCTGGCCTTTTTGCCTTCGGCCTTGGTAGCTGGACTGGAGGGTTTTGTCGCTGCCGGGGGCAGTCTTTTGTTGGTTCCTCCGGCAGCTTGGGAAGAGGGCAAGATGGAGGATCGCAATCCCGGGTCGGCCTTGGATGAAAAAACTTCCGTCTCTTGGCAGGATATGGTCCGGAATCTCCTTTCGGCCGGTTACGGGCCTTTCCGACCTGATTCCCTCCAGGTCGGTTGGATGAACCGGGAGCATCCTCTCTTTGCCTTGGCCTTGGAAAAGGGAGGAAAAGTGCAGCCTAACGAAAGTTATCCCCGGATCCATGCTTTCTATCCCTTGCCGTCCCCATCCCGTATTCCTTATGTCCCCTTGATGGGTTTTTATGCGGACCCTTCCCGGGGTGGGCAGGATTTCATGCGTGCCTATCCCTTGGGTAAGGGTATGCTGTATTTGATAGCCAGCCCCTTGGAAAAAGAGTATGGGGATTTTGCCGCGCATTACACCTTTGTGGTTTCCTTGCTTGATATGGCGTTGTACCAAGGAGGGGGAGCCCGTTTATATGCTTGGACCGGTAGCCGGGAACCTTTCTACCTGTCTTCTTCCCTCTTGGAATCCAAGGATGTTTTGTATCATATCCGTTCCGAGGAAGGGGATTTCGACATCATGCCGGAGATCCGTTTCTTGGGCGCCGAAGCGGCGGTTCTGACCCACGGGGAGGTCACGGAAGCTGGGAATTACAGCTTGGTGGCTGTGCTGCAAGGAGTTGCGGACCAAGGTACCGGAAAAGAGGCGGAAACGAGCCTGGCTGGGAAAGGAATGATACCTTTGTCGTTCAATATCAATCGCTTGGAATCGGAAAAGGAGTGTTGGACCGATGAGGAGCTTACGGCTTGGATTTCCCGTTTCGGGGGGAAGCACTCCTATCTGTTGGACCCCGGAAAAACGGACTTTTCAAAACAAATTTCCCGTATGAACCGGGGGCTGGAGTTGTGGAAAGTTTTCCTTATCTTCGCATTGGCGTTTGCCTTGCTGGAAATTACGGCCTTGCGTCGTCCCATAAAGGCTTGATTTTAAATTGATGGAAACAAAAGAGGAAAATGAATCCGGGCGGATTGTGCCGATTCCGGGATTGTTCAAGAATTGGTTTCTGGATTATGCGTCTTATGTGATTCTGGAGCGGGCGGTGCCTGAATTGTCGGACGGTTTGAAACCGGTCCAGCGACGGATTTTGCATTCGATGCGCGAGTTGGACGACGGGCGTTACAACAAGGTCGCCAATGTGGTCGGGAATACGATGAAGTACCATCCTCACGGGGATGCCTCGATCGGGGATGCCTTGGTCCAGCTTGGGCAGAAGGATTTGTTGATTGATTGCCAGGGAAACTGGGGCAATACTTTGACGGGCGACCCTGCGGCGGCGCCCCGTTATATCGAAGCCCGGCTTTCCCCTTTTGCCTTGGAGGTCGTTTTCAATCCCAAGACTACCGAGTGGAAGCCTTCTTACGACGGGCGGAACCAGGAACCGGTTTCCTTGCCCATCAAGTTCCCCCTTTTGTTGTTCCAAGGTGTGGAAGGGATTGCGGTCGGGCTGGCCAGCAAGATTTTACCCCATAATTTCAATGAATTGCTGGATGCCTCGGTCAAGGTGCTCAAAGGGCAGGATTTTGAACTCTATCCCGATTTCCCGACCGGGGGTAGCATGGATGTGAGCAATTACAACGACGGTTTGCGTGGGGGTAAAGTCAGGGTCCGGGCCAAAATCCTTCAAATCGACAAGAAGACTTTGGAAATTGTGGAGATTCCTTATGGGACTACAACCACATCCTTGATAGAGAGTATCTTGAAAGCCGGGGAGAAAGGCAAGATCAAGATTCGGAAAGTGGAAGACAATACGGCGGAAAAGGCGGATATCATCGTGCATTTGCAACCCGGGGTTTCGCCCGATACCACCTTGGATGCCTTGTATGCTTTTACCGATTGCGAACTTTCGATTTCTCCGAACGCCTGCGTGGTTTCCGGGCAGCGACCCCGTTTCCTCGGGGTGCGCGAGATGTTGGAAATTTCGACCCGGCATACGATGGCCTTGTTGGGGAAAGAGCTCGAAATTAGAATGAAAGAGCTTGAAAACGAGTGGTTTGTCACTTCGCTTGAAAAGATCTTCTTCGAAGAGCGCATCTACCGTCTTTTGGAAAAGGATACCCGGCGTTGGGAAGAGCAATTGAAGGCTATCGAGGAGGCGTTCAAGCCCTATGAGGCACGTTTAAGGCGGAAAGTGGGCAAGGAGGATGTGCTGAAACTGGTGGAAAAGCCGGTCCGGAAGATTTCCAAGTTCGATATCAAGAAAGCGGACGAAAAGATTCTGGCGGCGGAGAAGGAAATGGAGGAAGTCCGTTTCAACTTGGCGCATCTGGTGGATTACACGATTGCTTACTTCCAGAATATCAAGAAGAAGTACGGGACAGGAAGGGAACGTCGGACGGAAATCCGCAATTTCGAGAACATCCAGGCCAACATGGTGGCGGCCACCAATGAAAAGCTGTACGTGAACCGGGTCGAAGGCTTTATCGGGACTGGTTTGAAGAAGGATGAATACGTTTGCGAATGTTCGGACATCGACGATATCGTGGTCTTCCGGAGGAACGGCTTGTTCAAGGTGGTCAAGGTTGGGGAGAAAGTCTTTGTAGGTGAAGATATTGTATATGTGGGTGTGTTCAAACGCAATGACGAACGGACTATCTACAACATGGTTTACAGCGATGGCAAGGACGGGGTGGCTTATGCGAAACGTTTCGCCGTGGGGGGAATTACCCGCGACAAAGAGTACGATCTGACCAAGGGAACGAAAGGTTCGCAGGTGTTGTACTTTACCGCCAACCCGAACGGGGAAGCCGAAGTGGTCCGGGTCTACCTGCGGTTCAAACCTAAATTGAAAAAGCTGTATTTCGATTTTGATTTCAAGACCTTGGCGGTGAAAGGCCGGGCCAGCATGGGGAATATCCTGTCGCGTAATGCCGTGAAGCGTATTGAGTTGAAGGATGCCGGAATTTCCACCTTGGGGGCGAGGAAAATTTGGTATGATGATACGGTGAAGCGTCTCAATGTGGAGGAACGGGGGCAATATCTCGGGGAGTTCAAGGGGAACGACCGGATTCTTTCGGTGATGGCTTCCGGGGCTTGCAAATTGGTTTCCTATGATTTGGGGACCCATTTCGAGGAGGATATGATTCGTCTTGTCAAGCATTATCCTGAACGGATTTTAACGGCAATCTACAAGGATAAGGCAAGCAAACTTTTGTATATCAAACGCTTTTCTCCGGAAGAAACGGACAAGCGTCAAGTCTTCATCGAGGAGGGGAGCGGGGAGTTGGTGAGTCTGAATCTGGATTTCCACCCTCGTTTGCGGGTGATGTTCGACACCAAAGCGAACAAGAAGGAAATCGGGGACCAGGAAATCGATGTGGAGGAATTTATCGGCCTCAAAGGTATCAAGGCCAAAGGAAAACGGCTTTCCAATTTCTTTGTCAAAAAAGTGGAATGGATGGAACCCTTGCAGGAAGATCCGGATTATGAGGCTTTGCAGCGGGAAAAGGAAGAGCAGGCAAAGTTAGAAGCCGGGGAGAACCCGGAGGAAAATTTTCCTTCGAACGGGGAAAACGATGCCGAGCCTGACCCGAATGAGCAGTTGAGCTTGTTTTGAACCATTGGGAGTACTTGGATCCCGCTTGCTGGAACCTGTCGAGTTGGCTCGCATGCACCGTTGGGCATGTTCTGTGCCGGTTTCAACGGTTTGGAGGCTTGGACAAGTCTGGAATTCCTTGTGCAGGATTGGCCTTCGTTCCTGTGTAAGGAAAGGGGGGACTCGTCCCCTTGGGTCGCACGTTATGGTTTCTTGCGCGAAAAAAGCAGGAGCTTCTTGGCGAAAAAATTCCATAAGGTGGTCAGCACCACGGTGATAAGTTTGGCAAGGATGTAGTGGATATGCCATTGCCCCGTGAATAGTTTCATGAGCCCGAAGGTAAGGGCGATGCCGACCAAACCAATCAGGCCGAAAAGCAGGAACTCGACGAAGCGGTTGTCGAAGCGGTGTTTGTCGAAAATCCAGAAGATGCTTAAAAGATAAGTGATGACCAGGCCCGACACATAGCCTATCGTGGCGGAAAGGGACGCTGTCAGACCAGCCCGCTCGGTGAAAAGCACGGTAAGGCCGAAATCGACCAGGAAGGCCAAGCCCCCGGAGAGGCAATAACGGAAGAGTTGGGCGACCATGCTTCCATTCCGTGCTTTCAAGAATTTTTGCAACCCGTTCATGTCAGTGGCGTTTTGGATGCAATCTGGAAGATGTCTTCTATCCGGCAGGATGCAGGTTCATGGGATTTCTTCCTGATTTTTGGGTGGCGGCTTCCCGGTTGAACCGGAAAAGGTAGGTGTCGGGTGCTTTCATGAAATAAACCGCCTGGAAGAGGTCAGGATTTTTCTGGATGGCTGGATACAAGTATCTTGCGGTGGAGCTGTATCCTAATTGGTCCAGAACCACGAATTCCACGTTTTTCTTTACCAAATCGGCAATGAGGCTGTCTGCTTCGAGCGTATAACGGTAGTTGGTCACCCGGCTGCTGGGCGAGTAGTAACCGAACAATTCAGGTTTACGGCAGCATACGATGCTACCGGGGAAATCCTTTTCCACAGCTTGGGCCAAGGCAAAATAGTTGGTATATGCCATGGGATAGGGTTGCTGGTTGCTTTGGCGGAGTTCTTGGACAGGGCGGACCATCGGAATGGCCATCAACAGGGAAACCAAGGGCCAGAGCCGGTTGTTTTTCAATGGCTTTTTTCGGAAAAACAGGCGGATACCGTAAAAAACACCTGTGTAGAAAAAAACAAACAGGAAGGGAATCAAGGGAACCACATAGCGGGTCCCGTTTCCCCCATGCCAAAGGGCGAAGACCCCGATATTGGCCAAAAGGAATCCCAAGAAGGCCCAACGGAGTTTGTCCGTGTTCCAAATGCCCCAAATCACGAGGGCCACGATGACCAAGCCTCCGAGGATGGAACCGAAACCGTTTCCCGGGCTATCGATGAAAGGGAAAAGCAGGGTCTTGAATCCTTGGATTACCGTATCATCGATATTGGTCAGCATTTTGTCTATCATTTCCCCGACGGAAGAGATGCTGCCTTCTTCCGGCCGCCACGGATTGACTGTCATGACAGTTCCTAAGTACCGGCCTTTGATACCATGGACCGCGTTCCTGATCATCCAAGGGAGCAGGCAAAGGACCATGCCGCCCAAAGAGGCCAAAGAGGCTTTCCATTCCTTACGGAACAAAAAGAAGACCCATACGGCGAACAGGCAGGAAACCCCGATGGTCCGTATGTAATAGGATGCGGCGGCGAAGAGGAAGGCCGTGTAGAAATAGGGGGATTGGTAAAAACGGAATGGGGAACCGTCTGTTCCGTTGGTACTTTTTCCCCGGGCTTGCCGGTCGTAAAGGAAAAGCGAAGCCAAGGATAAGACCGTGGCCAAGAGGTAGGAAATTTCCGACATGGCGATTCCTGCAAAGTGCATGAGGCTTGGGCTGAGCAAGCTGAGCATGGCGATGGAAAATGCCAAGCACGTTTGCCGGGTCGTTTTTAACGTGATGAAGTAGAGAATGGAAACTGCCAAGAAGAGAAATACGCCGTTCAGAATTTTGAATCCAATCAGGGAATCCATTCCCAAACGGATGAAAACCGACAGGAGGAAAGGGTAACCGGGAGGGAAATGGGAGGCTGGGACATAGTTCCCTTCAAGGTCCACGTTCGAATATCCATGTCCTTCGGCCAGGGTATGTGCCAATTTGATGTACGAAGCATTGTCCCCGTTCAAATCCAGCTTGGGATCCAAGGTGTATGCATAAATCCCGATGAAGCAGAGGGTGAAAATTCCCCAAGCCAGCCAAGGAAGAAGTCTTTGGAAACGGTGGGGCTGGCTGTTTCCTTTTCCGGTGAAGCCGGTAGACGAAGAGGAAACTTGTTGATTTTTCATTCTTTGGCAGGTTGGACGGTTTTAGGGAAGAGTTTGCTTTTGGCAAGCCCCCATTTGCAGAGCCGGTACAGGAAGGCGACCCGAAGGACGCCCAAACCGTAAATGCTGGAACGTTTGAGGTTGATGGAAGATGCCTCGGCGAAATATTTGGTCGGGCAGGTTACTTCCCCGATTTCATATCCGGCATAGAAGATTTGTGCCAGCATTTCGTTGTCGAACACGAAATCGTCTGAATCCACGTTGTAATCGATGGAGCGCAACACTTGGGCGGAAAAGGCCCGGTAGCCGGTATGGTATTCGGAAAGCTTTTGGTGCAGGAGCGTGTTTTCGAGCCAGGTCAGAATCCGGTTGGCCACGTATTTGACAAGCGGCATGCCGCCTTTCCTGGCTCCTTTGCCGAGAATGCGGGATGCCAGGCATACGGGATAGACTTCGTTGGCTATCATATAGGCCATGGAATGCACCAGTTTGGGTGTGTATTGGTAGTCGGGATGAACCATGACCACGATGTCGGCCCCGATTTCCAAGGCCCGGTCGTAGCAGGTTTTTTGGTTTCCGCCATATCCTCTGTTGTGATCATGTACCAGGATTTCCTTGATGCCTAATTCCTTGGCCTTTTGTACGGTATTATCGGATGAACAATCATCGGTCACGATGACTTCGTCCACGATGTCGAAAGGAATTTCAGCATAGGTTTGTTCCAACGTTTTTTCCGCATTGTAGGCCGGCATGACAACAACGACTTTTTTCCCTTTAATCATCATTTAAGGATTGAATGCAACCAACTTTGCAGATTCCATCCCCGGAATCTGTTTACAAAAGTATGTAATTTTCATAGAAAACAGGAATGTATGGATTGAGGAAACGAATCGGGAAAATTCATATCTTTGTAAATTATGGCCGGGAAGAAAGGAGCGCCCGGCAGCTTGTCCTGTCATGAATCCGGTTTCCCGGCTTTGCGGGACAGTGAAATTCCAGGTTCTTGTAACATACAATAGATTTACTTATGAAAAACAGCGAGGTTGTCAACTTGGCACCGGGTATCGATTGGGTCGGTATCTTGGATTTTGGTATTGTGACTTTTGACGTGGTAATGGAAACCCGGTATGGCACCACTTATAATTCGTATGTGGTCAAAGGGAACGACAAGGTCGCCTTGATTGAAACGGCAAAAGCCACCTTTTTCGACGAATACATTGAAAAGGTGAAGGCGGTGGTGGATCCCGCGCAAATCGATTATCTTGTTTTGGACCATACCGAGCCGGATCATTCGGGTTCGCTTGCCCGTTTGCTCGCCTTGTGCCCCAAGGCCAAGGTCATCGCCAGCGCGGCGGCTTTGAAATATTTGAAAGATATTGTCAATGAAGATTTTCCTTGCCAGGCTGTGCGTGAAGGGGATCAAATCGATTTGGGAGGTAAAACCCTGAAATTCATAGGTGCCAGCAATTTGCATTGGCCCGACAGCATTTATACTTATGTGCCGGAAGACAAGGTTTTGTTCACCTGCGATTCTTTCGGGGCTCACTTCGCCCATCCGGACAAGAAGATTTTCGATGACGAGGTAGGGGATTACCGGGATGCTTTCGACTATTATTTTGCTGCCATCCTGCGGCCTTTCAGCCGTTTCTTCCTGCGTGCCATCGAAAAAGTGGAAGCTTTGGATATCCGGATGATTTGCCCGGGGCATGGTCCTGTTTTGCGTTCGCATTGGAAAGAATGTGTGGAACATTCCAAGGCTATGTGCGAGGAATTTGTCAAGTTGCCGCAGAAAGACTTGGTTTTTGTCGCCTATGTTTCGGCTTACGGCTATACGCGGACTTTGGCAGAAAAGATTGCCCAAGGTATCGAATCGGAAGGTTTGCAAGTGGATTTGTGCGATGTGGAGAAGCTGGGTGTCGAAGAAATCGCTTCCCATGCGGAGAAGGCTTCGGCCTTGCTTTTCGGCTCCCCGACCATCAACCAGAACGCCTTGCCGCCTTTGTATAACTGCTTTGCCGCTTTGACCCCCTTGCGCGACCGGGGCAAATTGGCCGGAGCTTTCGGTTCCTACGGTTGGAGCGGGGAAGCCAAGGATGTCATTGAAGCCAATATCCAGGCTTCGAAACTGGATTTTGCCGGTGAAAGCTATTTTGTCAAATTCAAGCCGAGCGAGGCGGAATTGCAGGGGGCTTTCGAGTATGGGGTCCGGTTCGCCCAAAAATTGAAGTAGTCTATATAGATTGAGTGTTTTCGGAGTACCGGGTATGGGGCAGTTTTGGTTGCCGTGTATCCGGTATTTTTTATGGGGAGAGAGGTTTCTTTTCAGGATTGCAAGAAATTTTGGACAGCTTTTTTAAGAGGATTGGCTATGAGTAGGTTCTTGATTTTAATGTTCGTTTTCATTTGGGGGCTTGGAGGATGCTTACGGGCTGAGCCATGGCCCGACAGCTTGAACACGGCTGCGGGGCTTGCGTCCTTGTCTCCGATGGAGCAGGAGATTGTTTTCGAGGTGAATAAATTGCGTTCGAACCCTAAGCGTTATGCCAAGGAAGTGGTGGAACCTTTCCTGGAGCGTTTTTCGGAGAACGATAAGGAGTATGAAATCGCGGACGGGGTTTGGATGCGGACCCAGGAGGGTGTAGCGGCTGTGAAAGAATGTATTTCGGTCTTGAAGCGGGCCAAACCGCTTCCTATCCTGTATCCGGACGAGGTTCTGAACAAAGCGGCCCGCTCCCATACGCAAGACATGGCGGCTTCGTCTACTTTTTCCCATAACAGCAGTGATGGCAGCAGCTTTTCCGAGCGTGTCAAGCGTTTCGGCTTTGCGGGGAATGCTTGGGGCGAGAATCTGGCAGCGGGTTTCGAGGAGACAGCCGAAGATGCGGTCTTGCAATTGGTGATAGACGACGGGGTTCCCTCACGGGGTCATCGGAAAAACCTTTTGTCTCCGGACTTCAACGTAATCGGTGTAAGTTGCGGCCCGCATCCGGTTTGGCGGATTGTTTGTACGATGGATTTCGGCCGGATAGAGCGTTGAAATAGGGGACGAAAAGGCGGGGTTGAGGTTCTGAAGTTCCGGTTCCCCCTTTGAAAACTTGTGAAAATTTGTGTTCGAGATGCTCAATAGAGAGACCTAAGATAGACTTGAAGGGAAACAAAAGCTTGAAACTGTCCGTCCTGATTCGCTTTTTCCAAGATTGTAAAATTCCCGACAGCTTATAAAAAAACCTTGCCAGAGTATCTCTGACAAGGTTTTCTTTATTTAGACACCACATTCAATCGGTGTGCCAGAATGGGTAAGATGCGAGGCGCTAAGAGCGAGAACGAAGGAGCGTACTGTTGCTACTTCGTAGCGAGCACAGGCTTCGCCACATTGCCCATTATGCCACGCCGATTGGCCAGGTGCATTGCAGGTTACGATCCCCATACGCATCATCCACCTTACCGCAAGCCGGCCAGTACTTGTCATCGTGAGGCAGCGGGAAGGCCGCTTGCTGGCGGCTGTACGGGTACTTCCATTCATCGGCGCAAACCACTTGCTGGGTATGCGGGGCGTTCTTGATCACGTTGTTTTCGCGGTCGGCCTTGCCTTCTTCGATTTCCGCGATTTCCTTGCGGATGGCGATGAAAGCGTCCACTAAACGGTCGAGTTCGGACAGGGGTTCGCTTTCGGTCGGTTCCACCATCAAGGTCCCATGTACCGGGAAGGCTACGGTCGGAGCGTGGAAACCATAGTCCATCAAACGTTTGGCAATATCCCCGACTTGAACGTTGGCGCTCATCATGAAAGCGTTGCAGTCCAGAATCATTTCGTGGGCGTTCATGCCTTGTTTGCCGGTATAGAAAATCTTGTAATGGTCTTTGAGCCTTGCACGCAGGTAGTTGGCGTTCAGAATCGCATATTCGGTAGCCGATTTCAGGCCTTCGGCACCCAGCATCCGGATGTAACCGTAGGTGATGGGCAAGATGAAGGCGCTGCCGTAAGGCGAGGATGAAACCGCCGTGCGCCCCGTATGGCTTACCGGAACGATGGCATGGTCGGGCAAGTACGGAGCCAAGTGCTTGGCCACGCAGATAGGACCTACGCCGGGACCACCGCCCCCGTGAGGCATGGCAAAGGTCTTGTGCAGGTTCAGGTGGCAAACGTCGGCTCCCATGTAACCCGGGGAGGTCAAGCCTACCTGGGCGTTCATGTTGGCCCCGTCCATGTAGACCTGGGCACCGCAGCTGTGTACGATTTTGAGGATGTCGAGCACCGCTTCTTCGAAAACCCCGTGGGTCGAAGGATAGGTAATCATCAAGCAGGAAATCTCCTTGCCGTATTGTTCCACCTTGGCTTTGAGGTCGTTCACGTCGATTTCCCCTTCGGGCGTGGAAGCCACGACCACCACTTTCAGACCGGCCATGGCCGCCGAAGCGGGGTTGGTCCCGTGGGCCGAAGCCGGAATGAGGCAGATGTTACGGTTGCTTTCGCCTTGGGCTTCCTGGTAGGCACGGATGACCGAAAGTCCGGTATATTCCCCGGCGGCGCCGGAGTTGGGTTGGAAGCTGGCCTTGTAGAAACCGGTGATTTCGCAAAGGTCTTTTTCCAAGCGGTCGATTAATTCGTGGTAGCCTTGGGCTTGGTTGGCAGGTACGAAAGGATGGATGCCGGCCATTTCCGGGATGCTCAGGCACATCATTTCCGCCGCCGCATTCAGTTTCATCGTGCAGGAGCCTAAGGGAATCATGGCACGGTTCAGGGCCAAGTCCTTTACTTCGAGCTTCTTGATATAGCGCATCATCTCGGTTTCGCTATGGTAGGTATTGAAAACCGGATGGGTCAGGTACGGGGTATCGCGGCGCAAGCTTTCCGGAATGTCTTCGAGGATTTCGTGCTTGCAGTTGCCGTGGCAGCAATGGCCGCCTCCGCAAACATGTTCCTTTTCAACAGCCTGGGCAAGGATACCGATGATTTCGCGTACATCGTCCAACGAGGTGGTTTCGTCGAGGCTGATGCTGAAATGGCGGTCGTCGATGTAGTTGAAGTTCATCCGGTGGTCCAAAGCGAGGCTGCGGACTTTTTCAATCGAAACCGGGCTTTCGAAGCAAACGGTGTCGAAGAAGACGGTATTGAGTTGACGGAAACCGTATTCGGCACCCCGTTTGGCCAGACGTTTGGTCAAGGCGTGGATGTCGAGGGCGATATCCCGGATGCCTTCCTGGCCATGGTAAACAGCGTACATGCCCGACATGACGGCCATCAAGGCTTGGGCCGTGCAGATGTTGGACGTGGCCTTGTCGCGTTTGATATGTTGTTCGCGGGTCTGGAGGGCCAAGCGGAGGGCTTGGTTGCCTTGGGCATCCACGGTGATACCGATGATACGGCCCGGGATGGAACGTTTGAAATCGTTGGTGCAGGCAAAGAAACCGGCGGAAGGACCTCCGAAACCTAAAGGCAGACCGAAGCGTTGGCTGTTACCGAAAACGCAATCGGCACCGTCTTGTCCGGGAGCGCGTAATACGGCCAAGGCCATCAGGTCGGCCGCCACAGCTACCAGGACACCGGCTTGGTGGGCGGCATCGATGACCTTCTTGAGTTCATGAACCTGTCCGTTGCGGTCAACTTGTTGCAGGATAGCCCCGAAAACTTCGGGTCTGAACTGGTATTCTTCCATTTTACCGAATTCCAGCTGGAACCCGAGCAAGTGGGCGCGGGTCTTGAGCACGCTGATGGTCTGGGGGAAAAGTCTTTCGTCCACGAAGCAGACCCGGGCATCGGCTTTCACCTTGTCGCGGCTGCGGCCATGGTAGAACATGATCATGGCTTCGGCGGCTGCCGTGCCTTCATCCAGCAAAGAGGCGTTGGTCAAGGGTAGGCCGGTCATGTCGGAGACCATGGTCTGGTAGTTCAACAAGGCTTCCAGACGCCCTTGGGAGATTTCAGCCTGGTAGGGGGTATAGGAAGTGTACCAACCCGGATTTTCCAAGATGTTGCGGGTAATCACGGCAGGCGTGATGGTATTGTAGTATCCCAAGCCGATATACGAACGGAATACTTGGTTCTTTGCTGCCAAGGCATGCAAGTGGTTCAAGTATTCGTATTCATTCATGGGAGCCGGCAAATCCAAGGGTTCGGGAAGACGGATGGCAGCCGGGACTGTCTTTTCAATCAATTCATCCATGCTCCCTACCCCGATGGTTTGGAGCATCTTACGGGTCTGTTCAGGACCCGGCCCGTTGTGCCTGCGGGCAAAATTGTTTGTAATCATATGGTTTTTATTTGATAATCATGTTGATAAATCGCTTTGGACGTGTCGGGGCACGCGCTGCGAATTTACGAAAGTTTTCCATTGGGCGGCACCCGTATAGGTGACGAAAAAGTTTCAACGGATGCGGCTTCCGTGTTTCTGCCAGTATTTGATCAGGATGAATCCGAAAATCATGCCTCCCAGATGGGCGAAATGGGCGACCCCGTCGGCGGTACCGCCTATGCCGGCGAACAGCTCGATGGCCCCGTAGATGAGGACGAACCATTTGGCCTTGATGGGAATGAAAAAGTATAGATAGATAGGAACGTTGGGGAAGCACATCCCGAACGCCAGCAATATCCCGAACACGGCCCCGGAAGCACCGATGGTGACAATCTGGTCCACTGTGTTTTGCACGACATAGGGAGGATATGTCTTGGCCATTCCGGCCACGTCGAAAGCCAGGACTCCGGTTTGGATCAAGGCGGCCCCGATACCTGTAACCAGATAATAGACCAAGAAGCGCTTGCTGCCCCAGTAATTTTCGAGGGCGTAGCCGAACATCCATAATGCAAACATGTTGAAGAACAGGTGAGAAAAGCTCCCGTGCATGAACATGTAGGTGACAAACTGCCAGATATGGAAGTCGCGACCGGTGACATAGTGTAAGCCGAGCCATTTGTTCAAGTCGATTCCCAGCGTGGAAAAGCTGATGTCGGCCAAAAAGAACAGAGCATTGATGATAAGCAGGTGCTTGACCACCGGGGGCAGGAAGCTGAATCCTTGAATCCGGTAGTCGCCTTCGTTTTGTTGGTACATGGTTGTTTTAATTTTCAAATTCAGTGGCGGTGTGTTATAACGGGCCATCTGCTTCGTTGCTTTCGAGTCTCGAACTCAGTCACGTACCTAAGTACGCTCCTTCGTTCTCGCTCTCAGCGCCTTGCATCTCACCCGTTCTAACACACCGCCGAGGCTGTTGCGAAAAGGTTTATTTTGATACAACCTCTTTCCTTAGCGGCTCTTGACAGTCATGGACAAGTCTCCAAGGGGCGGGCTTAGGTTTCAGTCCCCGAAGAATCCCGCCAACTCGGAGGGGTCCAAGAGGCGGAACACCCTTTTCCCCGAAGGGGAGATTTCCGGGTCGGGGCCGGAAAACAGTTGGTTGAGCATGTAGAGGATTTCCTCGTCCGGCAGCGGCGTTCCCCTTTTTACCGCCAACTCCCGTGCCAAGGACGCGGCAATGTTTTCCCAACGTCCCTTTTTGGCGTGCATGAGCTGACGGGTATAGGAAACCAGCAGGTTTTCGAGGATTTCCTGCGCCCGGCTTTCCTGTATGCCCGGGGGTAACGCATTGACAAGGAAGGAGTGACCTCCGACCCATTCGATGCTCCAGCCCAAGGATTCCAGGTCGTTTCTCAAGTCCCGCAACAACTCGGTATCGGATGCCGAGAATTCCAAGGTTTGCGGGAAGAGGGTGCGTTGCGAAGGCATGTTCCCGTCCTTGCTCAAGGCATAGTTGTTGTAAATGATTCGTTCCGAGGCCGCTTCTTGGTCAATGATGGCCAAGCCGGATTTCAAGGGGGTGACGATGTAGCTGTTGAAGATTTGGAAAATCCGGACCGGTTTCACTTTGGCTTCCGTTACCGTACTGTTTCCAATCTCATGGTTTGCTGACGCCTTCTCCTCTCCGGCCCCTTCGGTCCCGTCCGGGTTCAAAGGCATATCCGCTTCCGAGAGGGCTTTTTGCCGCTCCGCCTCGTTTTCGTTGAAACAATCGATGCAAAGTTGGTTTTCAGGCTCCTGCACTTGCATCGCCTCCTGCATCAAGGCGAAATTTTCCGCATACGCCTCGCGGTAGGAGGGGGAAAACGACCGCATGGTGTTCCCCTTTCCGTTATCCAAGCCCATGCCCGAGGCAAGTTTCGCCCAGGCCGGGCCGTTGTCCTGCCTGGGGGCAGAAGCTGGTTTCTCGAAAGGATTGTAACCGGCTTGCAGCTCGATTCCCGGGCTTTTGGTTGGGACACCTTTGGCTTTGTGGATATAAGGGAGGGCTTGGGAAGACTCGAAGTCCAGGACATTCCCCATCTGGTGGATGCCCAAGGCGTGTTTGACCGCCGAAAGCATCAGCCCGTACAGGAGTTTTTCGTCTTTGAAGCGTATTTCGGTCTTGGTAGGATGTATGTTCACGTCGATGGATTCCGGTTCGACCTCCAGATAGAGGAAGAATGCCGGCGATTTTCCCTCGGGAAGCAGGCCGGAATAGGCTTTTTCCACGGCATTGGAAATCCCTCCATGGCGTATGTAGCGCCGGTTGGCGAACAAGAATTGCTTGCTCCGTCCTTTGACCGAATAGTCGGGGGAACAGATGTAACCGCCCACTTGGATTCCCGGCAAGCTTTCGGAGACCTTGACGATGCGGCTTTCAAAAGCCTTACCCATGAGCTGGACAATCCGTTTCTTGAGGTTCCCGGGTTCGAGGAAAAAAATACGTTGGTTGTTACGGTAGAACGCAAAACTGATTTCCGGATGCGCCAGAGCGACCCGGTTGAATTCGTCTTCCACGTAGCGGAACTCAACTTCTTCACTTTTGAGGAATTGCCGCCGGGCGGGGGTATTGAAATAGAGGTTCTTGACCATGAAACACGAACCCGGAGGGCAGGCACAAGATGCTTTTTCGGTAATCTTGCCTCCTTCGATGCAAATCCGTGTCCCGATTTCCTCGCCCGCCGGACGGGTACGGAGTTCCACTTGGGCTACGGCGGCAATCGAAGCCAAGGCTTCACCTCGGAAACCCATGGTCCGGATATGCTGCAAATCTTCGGTCGACTCCAATTTGGACGTGGCATGGGGCAGGAAGCATCGCTCGGCATCTTCCGGGCTCATGCCGCAACCGTTGTCCACCACTTGGATTAGGGTCCGGCCTGCGTCCACGATATGCAGTTCGATTTCCTTTGCCCCGGCATCAATGGAATTTTCCAATAATTCCTTGACCGCCGAAGCCGGGCGGTTGACGACCTCGCCGGCGGCAATCTGGTTGGCGACAAATTCGGGAAGTATGTTGATGATGCTTTCCATTCCCTTGGGTCAGGACTTGTTTTGAATTTGTAAGCCCGGGCGCAAGGGCCGGGGCATCGAGGGTTTAGCGTAAAATCCAGAGCAACAGCAGAACCAGCACGGCCAGATAAATGAGCAACTTCTTGGTCGTCAACAAGCCTTTGGGCTTTTCGGGCGAACGCTGGAAGGCTTCGTGGATCCGGATTTTGGCTTCGGCTAGTTTTTCTTCTTCGGTGGTCGAAGGGTCGTACTTCTTTTTCAGGTTTTCAATCCGTTCCTTCTCCGGGTCGTAATAACGCGGTTTGACGTTGAACTGGCGGTGTTTCGGGGTTTGGAAAAAATTGGGCAAGCCCATGTTTTCAGTTTGTTTTGGTTTTCGACCTTGTTTTTGTTCCGGCCTGTCGGCTCTTCGGTTCCAAGTCCGGTATCCCTGAATTTTGTACATCCCCGTTCGGGAGAATATTCCGGAATGGGCCGGGCGAAAGGCGCAGGCTTCGTCCTATTGGTTCAAGGCCTCGGTAATGACCTTGTTATAAAATTCTTCCAAGCTCCATCCCATATGCCGGACCTGCTTGGGAACAATACTTTCTTCGGATTGTCCCGGCGTGGTGTTGACTTCGAGGAAATACACATCCTGGCTCTCTTCCTCCACGATGAAATCGCAGCGGACCACACCCTTGCAGTTCAAAATCCGGTAAATTTGGCTTGAAATCCGGCTGATTTCCTGGCTGAGTTCTTCGGGGACGGGGGCAGGGACGATTTCCTCGGAAGCCCCTTTGTACTTGGCCTCGTAGTCGAAAAATTCCTTCTTGGGAACGATGGCGGCCAAGGGGAAAACCACGATTTCCCCGTTCAGGCGCATCAGGCCGCAGGAGTATTCCTTGCCTTTCACAAAACGCTCCACCAATACTTCCTTGTCTTCGAGGAAAGCGTTTTCGATGGCGTCCCTCAGGTCTTCCTTGCGTTTTACTTTGCTGATACCGAGGCTGGAACCTTCCGAATTGGGTTTTACGAAACAGGGGAAGCCGATTTTGGCGGCAATCTGGTCCAAATCGTATTTTTCGTGGTCCGGTAAACGTACCGACTCGGGAACCCGGATACCGTGATGGGCCAAGACGCTTTTGCAGAAGTCTTTATGGAAAGTGATGGCCGAGGTGCAGGCGTTGCAGGTGGTATAGGGGATATGCAGCATGTCGAAGTAGCCTTGGAGCATGCCGTTTTCTCCCGGTTTACCGTGGATGTTGATGAAAGCGAGGTCGAAATGGATGTTCCCCGCCAAGGTGAAGTTGTTCTTGTCGATATCCTCGGTGCTGCCATCGGGGGCTTTGTAGTACCAGCGGTTGGGTTCGATAATGATTTTGAAAACCCGGTACAAATCGCTTGGGATATGTTTCTCAATCGATTCAGCGCCCATGATGGAGATGACGCTTTCTTTGGAGTAGCCTCCGCAGATCAAGGCGATGTTTTTCTTTTCCATTTTTTTCGGTTTCAACGGGGCATCGTTTTCCGGGCATGCCGTTTTTGCTTTCCGGCTTTGTTTGCCTGCTGCCGGGATGATGCGTTCCGAAAGTCCAGAATTTACAAAGGTATAAAAAAAACTGTTCGGGCCGTTTTTCGGGCTGGAAACCCGTCCGGACGGGTTTCTGTTCATTGGAGGTTTGTCCCAATGGGTTTTGCCTATGGATTCTAATAAGCATGCAGGCTGCCTTGGGCCGAGGGCAGATAGTTGATGCCGTACCAGCAGATTTGCAGGCAGAGGAAACCGAGAATCTGGAAAACGAGGCTGCCTTTGACCGACAGGGCCGGGACTTCGGGACAATGGCGCAGGCCGAGGGCGATGCCATAGCAAAGCAGGGTCGCCAAGGCCCAGGTCTCTTTGGGGTCCCAGGCCCAGAAATTCCCCCAGGCTTGTTTGGCCCAGACAATGCCCAGACAGATGCCGAGCAAGAGAAAGGCGCTTCCAATTCCGCTCAGGCGGTCGATATGTGCTTGGGTCTCCAAGGCTTTCCGTTGCGGGAAAAGCAAACGGTAAACGGAAAGGAGGAAGGTGACGGCCAGCAAACCGTAAGCGAAGATGTAGGTGATGACGTGGGGCACGAACCAGAAGCTGTTCAAGACCGGTTGCAGGGCTTGGGTGTGGATGGCCGGGTCGATGAGGTTCCGCAGGCTGAAAACAAGGCTCAGGAGGGTACTCAGGGCCGGAATCCAGCGGTAACGGTACAAGCTGGAAACGAGCAGGCCGAAAAAGAGCAGGAAAAACGAGTACCAGAGCCGGGTTTCGCCCAAGGTTGCCAAAGGCGGGCGCTGGAGTTCAATCCACATACCTCCGATGAACAGGGCCAGGATGCCAAGGCCGGTTGAAGCCAAGACCAAGCTTGCCTTGCGGCTTTTCCCATGGAACGCCAAGACGGAGGCGAGGCTCCAACACGCCAAGGCGGCGAGGGCGAAATAGGGGTATGTATTCCAATTCATGGCTACGAATCCTTGCTTCGGGGTTTGCGGCGGAAAAGGGCTTGCAGCAAGCTTTCAAACAAGGACAGCAAGATAAGAGTGAGTCCGGCATAGACGCAGGGCGACCAAGGGTCTTTGACCAATTCCAGTTGCACGTTCCGGTCCCAGAAATTGCTGGTTTGTTTCAAGGATTTCAGGTAGATGGCGTAACCGTCCACTTTCAAGGGATGGTTGGGCCAAACGGAATCGGTCCGGATGGCACCCTTCTCGTTTTCGATTTCATAGATTTTGAGCTGGGCCACGTAGCGGGACGGGACGGGATCTTCCATGCCGATGAGGCGGGCCGAATCCAAGCGGAGGAAGGCCGGCAGCTGGATGTCGCTGCCGCAGCTGAGCCAGGTGGTCCGGTTTTCACCGCTTATGCTGGAACTGAGTTCCACTTTGGCGGCCGGTGCATTGCCGACTTGCTTCGAAACCTTGGCTTGGTATTGGCCGCTGTCGTAAAAGACCCAGGCTTGGGGATAGTATTCGAGAATCTTGATTTTCCATTCCTGGATTTGCTTTTCCTGGGCCGGGCCTTCTCCTGCCATGTACGCTTGGCATTGGGCCGGGTCTATGGGCAAGGATTGGGGAGCGCCGATAGGCAAGACTTTCCCGGTCTTGCTTTCCACGATATAGATGACCGGCGGGTAGAAATCGGTCCGGTAATCGCTGACTTCGATGGCAAAGGGGAGTTTCTTGGTGGCCGGTTGCGTGCCGTTTTCAATCACTTCCCATTTCGGGCTGCCTTGGAGGCCTGACCACAGATAGCGTTCCACCGTGATATTGCTCATGAAGAGCCCCAAGACGGTGACGAAAATCCCGGAGGCAAGGAAACCCGTTACCTTGCGTTTTTGGGTCCGGAAACGTTCCAATGTGAACATTCCCAAGACAATCAGGAACAGCAGCGTGGTGCTGATGAACCAAGGGGAATCCTTGAGGCTGCGGAACCCGAGACGCCCCAACAAGTCGGGGGCGCTGTTCGCGTCTTGGCGGACAAGTCCCAGGATGATGCAACTTGCCAGCATCAGGAAAGCCGTGATACAGAGGGCCAAAGGACTGCAAAAACGGGCCAGCAGCTTGCTTTTGCGTGAAAAAAAGTATAAAAGGCCAATCACAAGGAGGATGGCGATGCACAGGATGATGGACATGGATGGCAATGTTTTGAAATGTCTTGAGGACGGAGCAAGCCGGACTGCGGTGTGTGATAATGGATAATCCGGCACACCGCAGTAAATTTCATTGACACGGCACGACTCCGTCCATGGCGGATAGGAACGGGATGCTTGTTATTTGCCTTGTTGTTTGATGTATTCGGCAAAGAGCCGGGCCACGTATTTCCCGAAAACGTCGAATTCCAGGTTGACCACGCTTCCTTCCTTGATATTGTGGAAATTGGTTTCGGAATAAGTGTAGGGGATGATGGCTACCGAGAACATGCCCGGTTCGGAATCGACCACGGTGAGGCTGACCCCGTTGACGCAGATGGAACCTTTTTCAACGGTGAAATGTTCGTGGTTTCCGGGCGTGAACTTGAAGTAAAAACGCCAGCTGCCGTCCAAGGTTTCCACCTTGTCGCAGACGGCGGTCTGGTCCACATGGCCTTGGACTACGTGGCCGTCGAAGCGTCCGTCCATGCGCATGGAACGTTCCACGTTGACCTCGGTTCCGGGTTTCCAGGTCCCGAGGTTGGTGCGTTGCATGGTTTCTTCCATCGCGGTAACGGTATATTCGTCTTTTTCGGGTTCCAGTTTGACCACGGTGAGGCATACGCCGTCATGGGCCATGCTTTGGTCGATTTTGAGTTCCTTCGCCAAGGGGCAGCGCAGCGTGAAATGGAAATTGCTTCCTTCTTGCTCTATTTTTACCACGGTGGCGGTTTTTTCAATGATGCCGGTAAACATGCTTTTTTTATTTTAAGGTTGATACGGATTGTATTGTCAGGCGGTGTGTCCTGACGGGTTGTAATCTGGCAAAGCCGAAGCCCTTTTGTCCCGGCCATGTCCAGCAAGGGGAACGGTTTGGCAGGAGTTCGTCTTCGTCGGGGGGTCGGGGCTTCGCTGAAGATTGGCCACCCAGTCTGACCTACCGCCCGGATGTATCTTGGCGTATTGTCAAGATGTAGGTCCAAGGGATAGGGGAAGGGTTAAACCGCTTCCCGGACGGATTTTTTGAACAGTTCCATGCCGTAGTCGATTTCCTCTTCGGTAATCGTGAGCGGAGGGGTGAGGCCCAAGGCTTGGTGGTTGAACAGCAACCAAAACGAAATGAAGCCGTTGGCCATACAGCGTTCCTGCACCTTGGCGGTGATTCGGCTGTTTTCGAAGTGGGCGGCCAAGAAAAGCCCTTTGCCGTGTACTTCTTTCACTTGCGGGATTTCCTGCAAGTGGCGGCGGATCCGTTCGCCTTTGGCTTCCACTTTTGGTAAGACTTCCGGGCTGTTGATTAGTTTGAGGGCCGCCAAGGAGGCCGCGCAGCTCATCGGGTGTCCCCCGAAGGTGGAGGCATGCCCCATCAAGGGATGTTCGTTGTTGAGCAGTTCCATCAAGGCTTCGCTCGAGATAAAGGCCCCGATGGGCATCCCGCCTCCCATGCCTTTGGCGATGCAGAGGATGTCGGGGACGATTCCTTCGTGTTCGAAGGCGAAAAGGCGGCCGGTTCGCCCGAAACCGCTTTGGATTTCATCAAAAATCAGCAAGGCGCCGTGTTCGGTGCATTTTTGGCGCAATTTCCGCAGAAATCCCGCATGGGCTTCCTTCATGCCGCTTCCCGATTGGATGACTTCGGCAATCACGCAGCAGGTCTTGTCCGAAATGGCGTCCAATGGTTCCTCGTTGTCGTACTCCAATAGCCGGTGGTCGGGGAGAAGCGGGTCGAAACGCTGGCGGATAGGTTCGTTGCCCAAGGCGCTCATGGCACCGATGGTGCTGCCGTGGTAGGAGTTGGCAAAGGAAATGATTTCGCTCCGGTGGTTGTACAGCCGGGCCAGCTTGATGGCGCCTTCGATGGCCTCGGAACCCGAATTGAGCAGGAAAATCTTTTGCAAGTTGGGCGGAAGGCATTGGCAGAGGGTTTCGGCCAGGTCCAGTTGGGGTTGCTGGATGAACTCTCCGTAGACCATGATATGCAGGTATTTCTGCATTTGTTCTTCCAAGGCTTTGAGAACCACGGGATTCCGGTGGCCTACGTTGTTCACGCAGATGCTGGAAATGAAGTCGATGTATTTTTTGCCCTCCTTGTCCCAGACATAGACGCCTTCGCCTTTGGCTACGTCAATAATAAAGGGTTCGAATTCAGAGGCTTGTGCAATGTACCTTTTGAAAAGGTGGCGGTTCCTGGAATTCATGGTCTTTCCTTTTTTCTTGGGGGAAGCCGGTTTCCGGCAGGCCTTCCGGGCGGCTGCCGGCGGCTTCCGTGCGGGGGCGAAAATACAAAACTTACGGGAAACATGCCGGGTGGGGGAGGAAAATACAGGGCAACCGCATCAAAATCGGGATGGGGGCAGGATTTCTTTGCGAGCGGAAAGAGGCCCGGGAGTCCGGCCTGCGAAAGGCAGCCTCCCTCCATGCCACATGACAATCCCGCCTTTCCGCCGTTGAAAAAAAGTATCCAAAAGGTATGTTTTTATGTTTTAAATTTGTTTATTTTATTGTTTTTCAGTAGATTTGTATCTAATTAAAACAACACGAAAAGACATGGAAAACACCCTCGGACACCTCTTCCAGACCGTTCCCGACCACCGTGTCACGGGCCGGTGTACCTATGCGCTCACCGACCTGCTCACCATCGCCCTGCTGACCTACCTCTGCGGGGGCGAGGACTACGTGGACATGAGCGAGTTCGCCCATGTCCGCGCCCGGGATTTCGGCCTCTTGTCCTACACCGACCTCTCCCCCTCCCCCGACACCTTCGAGCGGCTGATGAGCGCGGTCGACCCCGGGGAAATCGAGCGTTGCCTGGTCGACTATGGCCGCCAGTTCCTGGAAACGCTGGCCGAAAAGCAGGTGGCCATCGACGGCAAGAAGCTGCGCGGGGCCGCCCCCAAGGCCTCCGGGACCCAAGGGGACTACCTGATGAACGCCTTCGTGAGCGAAAACCACATCTCCCTGGGACAGCTGCGGCTGCAGGGCAAGGAGAACGAGATATCGGCCATCCCCCGGTTCCTGGAAAAACTCGACCTGGAGGGGGCGGTGGTCTCGATGGACGCCATCGGCACCCAGGTGGGCATCGCCCAAGGCATACGGGAGAAGAAGGCCCACTATTTCCTGGCCGTCAAGGAAAACCAGGAGCCCTGTACGAGCAGGTCGTGGCGGCCTTCCGGTACCACCGGCCCCTGGACACGGCCACCCAGATGGACGCGGGCCACGGGCGCATCGAGACCCGCCACTGCCGCATCCTGGACGCCTCCGCCATCGAGGACGGGGCGGTGCGCGGACGGTGGCCCGGCCTGAAAACCCTGGTGGAGGTCACCTCGACGGTGGATTACGGCGACCGTACCGCCACCTCCGTCCGCCGCTACATCAGCGACGAACCCTTCCCCCAGGCCGCCTACTTCAACATGCTGGCCCGCGGGCACTGGTCCATCGAGAACCAGCTGCACTGGCTCCTCGACGTGGCCTTCAAGGAGGACGCCTGCCGCGCCCGGAAAGGCTTCGCCGCCCAAAACCTCTCGGCCGTCCGCAAGCTCGCCCTCCAAATCCTCAAGGGGCATCCTGACAAACGCAGCGTCAGGAAACGGCGCTTCCGCGCTTCCTTGTCACAGGACTACCTGGCCGAAATCCTTCTGACTGCCAAAATTTGATGCGGTTGCCCTGAGGAAAATACTTGCCTCTTGGCCCTGCGCTCGACTTTCGCTATATTTGTGCCTAACGGTACAATATAGGATGCGGTTCGGCAATGGGCAAGTTCAAGTAGTAAATGCAACTTTGAAGAAAGAAAAAAAAAAGGAGGCGGGAAGCCTCCTTTTAGGCCAAAAG
>CALUNB010000030.1 GCA_944321885.1 uncultured Bacteroidales bacterium
CTCGGCCAAACTCAAACCGTGCCGGTTTGGTTCGGCGCTCGGTTTGCACTGTTTTTCGAGTCTCGAACTCAGTCACGTACTTCAGTACGTGACTGAGTTCTCGCTCTCAGCGCCTTGCATCTTACTCACTCTGACACACCGCCTGAGATTTATTTCAAATCCCTATTTTGATACACCCTCATGGCGGGAAGGATTATTGCTGGTTCTTCTTTTCAGCGGCTTCCATGGCATCTTTCAAGTTGGAAAGAGCTTCGATGTCGCCCAAGGTCGTCTTTTCGGAAGATTCGTTGAGCTTCTTCATGGCCTTGGCCGTGTTGTCGGCGTTCTTACGGTTTTCGTTTTCAGCCTTGGCACGTTCTTCGGCAGCTTCTTCCTGGTGGATGCGGGCGTGGGAAACCACGATACGCTTGTTGTCCTTGTTGAACTCGATAACCTTGAAGTCGGCTTGTTCATCGGCTTTGAGGCTCGTACCGTCGGCCTTTACCAAATGGCGGCTCGGGCAGAAACCTTCCACGCCGTAAGGCAATACGATGATGGCACCCTTGTCGTTGACCGAAGAAACAGTTCCCCTTTGCAAGCTGCCTACCGAGAACAGAGTTTCGTAAACATCCCAGGGATTTTCTTCCAATTGCTTGTGACCCAGACTCAAACGACGGCCTTCGATGTCGATGTCGAGTACGACCACATCGATTTTTTCGCCAATCTTGGTAAATTCGGCCGGGTGTTTGATTTTCTTGGACCAGCTCAGGTCGGAAATGTGGATCAAACCATCGATGCCTTCTTCCAATTCCACGAAAATACCGAAGTTGGTGAAGTTGCGGACCGTAGCCGTATGACGCGAACCAACGGGGTACTTTTCAGCGATGTGTTGCCAAGGATCGGGCGTCAGTTGTTTGATACCCAAGGACATCTTGCGTTCTTCGCGATCCAAGGTCAAGATGACGGCTTCCACTTCGTCGCCTACCTTGAGGAAATCCTGGGCCGAGCGCAGGTGCTGCGACCAGGACATTTCCGAAACGTGGATCAAGCCTTCCACACCGGGAATGATTTCCACGAAAGCCCCGTAGTCGGCCAAAACCACTACTTTGCCCTTCACTTTGTCGCCTACTTTCAATTCCGGGTCGAGCGAATCCCAAGGATGCGGGGTAAGTTGCTTCAGACCCAAGGCGATACGTTTCTTGTTCTCGTCGAAATCCAAGATGACGACATTGATTTTCTGGTCCAGTTTCACCACTTCTTCGGGGTGGTTTACGCGGCCCCAGCTCAGGTCGGTGATATGGATCAAACCGTCTACGCCGCCCAGGTCGACGAATACGCCGTAGGAAGTGATGTTCTTGACGGTACCTTCCAGAACTTGTCCTTTTTCCAGCTTGGACATGATTTCGGCCTTCTGCTGTTCGATTTCGTCTTCGATGAGGGCCTTGTGCGAAACCACCACGTTCTTGTATTCATGGTTGATTTTGACAACCTTGAATTCCATTGTCTTGTTGACGAACACATCGTAGTCGCGGATGGGTTTCACGTCGATTTGCGAACCGGGGAGGAAGGCTTCGATACCGAAGACGTCCACAATCAAGCCGCCTTTGGTACGGCTCTTGACGAAACCGGTAATGATTTCCTGGTTGTCGTAAGCTTCGTTGACACGTTCCCAGGATTTGAGGATACGGGCCTTCTTATGGGAGAGGACCAATTGGCCGGTGGCGTCTTCTTGGCTTTCCACGTAAACTTCCACCTTGTCGCCCGGTTTGAGGTCGGGATTGTAGCGGAATTCGGAAACGGGGATGATACCGTCGGACTTGTATCCGATGTTAACCACCACTTCGCGGTTGTTCTTGGAAACCACGGTACCTTCGATGACTTCTTGGTCGGCAATCTGCTTTAGCGTGTTGCCGTACTGTTCGTCCATCGGGTCTTTCGGACCTTCGTTCTTGGCGTTGTCTTTTTCTTTTCTGATTTTGTGGTGTTCGAGTTCATCCCAGTTGAAGTCCTCGATACCGGCTTTGGCTAATTCTTCTGCCATTGTTTGGATAAATTCCTGTGGTAGACCTTGCCACAACCCGGAAACGGCTCGGTCTGCCTTGTTTGACTTTTTGTTGGTTTGCCCGTACCGGGTTTCGCCTTGGGAACCTTGGGTTCCCGGCCTGCGGGCAAAACGAGCCGCAAAGGTAGTAAAAAATAGTGGATTACAGGCAAAAATGAGTTCGGGACGGGATAAAATCAGTTTTTTAACATGCTGACAGGGACTACGAGGACATTATCCTTGCGGGTATATGCGAACTTTCCTGTTGCCGTTAGTACCATTAAGAAGGAAGGGGCTGGTATCTTGCCGGTGTCTATCTTGCCGGCAAGTTTTAGTAAAGACGCAGCACCTTCTTCGATGGGGCGGTTTCCTCCTAATTTGATTTCAATCAGGCCGTAATGGCCGTTGCGAAGATGGACCACGGCGTCGCATTCGAGACCGTTTTTATCCCTGTAATGGTAGACTTCGCCATCGAGTGCTTGGGTGTAGACTCGCAAGTCCCTGATACAAAGTGTTTCAAAGAAAAGTCCAAAGGTGTTCAAATCGTTCATCAGGTTTTTGACGCCTAATCCGAGGGAGGCGGTCGCAATAGAAGGGTCGACGAAATACCGGGTATCTGCGGTGCGTATGGCGGTGCGGGAGCGCAAATTCGGATTCCAAGCGGTCATGTCTTCTATGACAAAAATCTTGCGCAAAGCAGAGAGGTAGGAGAACAGCGTGTTTTCACTGCAAGAATGGTCATTCTCTTGGATGTCTTGCAACAGTTTGGCGGAAGTGGTCTGGGATGCTTGAGCCCGAGCATAAATCCGTAACAGGCGGTTTACTCTGGCTGCATCGCGGCTGATACCATCCATCCGTTGCAGGTCTGAATGCACCAGACCGTCCACATAGTTGAAGGCAATATCCAGAGCCGCCTCGGTGTCAAGCTGGGTCACCATGGGCCATCCGCCACGGCAGGTCAGATAGGCCATCTTTTCCAAGCTACTATCTATTTCATGTGTTTCTCCTATTTGGGTTGAACCTTCAAACAAGGCTTGCAGGCTTATTTTCCCGGATGAATCGCCGGATTCCCAGAGGGACATGGGACGCATGGTCAGCCAGGACATGCGCCCTGTACCGGTGTGATGTATTTTTTCTTGATTGGCAGGAACGGCGGAACCTGTCAAAAGGAATTGGCCTGGTTTTTGGCGGGAGTCTATGGCATGACGGACGGCATCCCAGAGTTGCGGGGCAAGCTGCCATTCATCGAGCAGGCGAGGAGTGTCGCCCTCCAGAAGTAGCGAGGCGTTTAATTCCGCGAGTTGAAGATAATCTTGTCGGGATGTATCCGATAAATACACTTCGCTTTGGGAGTATTGTGCGGCGGTAGAGGTTTTGCCACACCATTTCGCACCTTCAATGACGACGGCTCCGGCGGATTTTAACTTTCGTTCCACCAAACTATCGGCGATTCGTGGGCGGTATTGCGTCTTGTCCATGGGGTTGTTTTTAGCGACGGAGGGTGTTTTTCTTGTTTTTACAATTTATTGCAAATGTATGAATTATTTTCGAATTGCGGTATTTGGCCGGTTTTCGTTGCGGCGTTTGGCTGATTTTTGTTGCGGTATTTGGCCGGTTTTCATTGCGGTGTTTGGCCGAAAACGGCTTCGGGCCGTTTGGTCTATTTTTTCATCCTCCATGGAAGCACATGCCGGCAGGATTGTTTGATATACAGGGAAAGGATATGGAAAATCAAGAGGTTCGATAGAAAAAACCACCTTTGCGAAAGGACATAAAAAAACCCGGATTCATCACCAGTAACTAAAAGCTGGGAGAGGAACTGCCGGGACTGCAATGCAAAGCTACAAAAAGATGGAATATGACAAGCCGTTCTTCGAAAAAGTTTTCTCTACCCAACGTATGGAAAAATATTTCAAGCTGTATCCGGGAGATGAACCCCGTGCTATACTTCATTACCGGTGTAATCTTGAATTGGCAGAGGCATTCTATACAAGTTTGTCAGTGCTTGAGTTAACATTGCGTAATGCTTTGTGTCGGGAGCTGGAGACCATGACAGGCCGAGAGGACTGGTACGCTATCTTTCCGACTACTCCTGAGCTGACAAGGTTAAATTACTATATTGTGCAGGCCACCAGGCAGATATCAGGAAGGCATGAGAGTATCACTCCATCGAAGATTGTCGCAGAATTGACACTGGGGTTCTGGGTATCTTTACTAAACAGCGAATATGAGCGTCTGCTGTGGAAGGACTTGCGCAGGGCGTTCCCGTTTATGCCCAAGAAAGACCGACAGCGGAAGAATGTCTCTGCTCCGTTGAACACAATCCGAACCTTCCGTAATCGCGTATTTCACAATGAACCCATTTGCTGGAATTTGGACCGGGTGGAGGAAATCCATCGGAAAATGACGACAGCCATGAGTTGGATTAACAAAGATGTTCCGGGTTGGCTCAATCAGATAGACCGGTTCGGTGCCGTTTGTGAGAATATAAGGCTTGCAATGGGGTGGAAAGAATAGGTATGAAACCTATAAAGAAAAAGAGGGTGTATCAAAATAGGGATTTGAAATAAATCTCAGGCGGTGTGTCAGAGTGAGTAAGATGCAAGGCGCTGAGAGCGAGAACGAAGGAGCGTACTTAGGTACGTGACTGAGTTCGAGTCTCGAAAAACAGTGCAAACCGAGCGCCGAACCAAACCGGCACGGTTTGAGTTTGGCCGAGGTGCAGCCTGTTTTCGGTAGCACCATAGCAACGAAGCAGATTGCTCATTATGACACATCGCCTTTTTCTTTGTCGGAAGAGGTTGTTGCCGTCCTCTTTCACATATAGAGCGGCGTTAAGGTAATCAGCTATATTTTTCGTAATACCCGCTTTCTACATCTTATTCCAAAACAGAAGGCCAGGAAGCGGTGGCGTTCATCGCCGTGCTTCCTTGGGTGTTCAAGGTTTGACCTGGAACCGGATTGGCATCCAAGGTTTCTTCCACAGCCTTGGGCCTCGAAAGTCCGCACATCTCCATGCTTTCCGTAGCCATGTCGTTGGTCTTGTTGTAGAAGAAGCTGACGATACCCGAAAGCACGATACCGAAGAAGCAGAGCACCATCGCGATGCGGCTGTAACTGTCCGAACGGAAACGGGGCAGCGGGCTTTCGTTGGGGTTGATGAACATGGCCTTGACAATAAGCAGGTAGTAGAAGAGCGAAATGATGGTGTTGAGCAAGGCAATCAAAACCAGTATGTAATAACCTTGTTGAACCGCCGAGGCGAAGATGAAGAACTTGCTGAAAAAGCCCGCGAAAGGCGGAATCCCTGCCAAGGAGAACATGGCGAACATCATCAACACGCTCAACCAAGGATTGGTCTTGTACAAACCGTTGTAGGAGGCGATTTCCGCGTTCCCGCATTGGCGTTCCACCAAGGAAGCCACCCCGAAAGCCGCCAGGTTGGCGAACATGTACACCATCATGTAGTAGAGGATACCCGTCAGACCTTGGGGCGAAGCGGCCACCACGCCCAAGACGATGTAACCCGCCTGCGAAATCGAGGAATAGGCCAGGAAACGTTTGATGTTCTTCTGCTTGATGGCAAAAAGGTTGGCAATCGTGATGCTCAGGATAATGATGATGTACAGCACCGGTCTCCAGGACGCAGCCATGCCCCCGAACACCTTGATGAAAATCGTGAACAGAGCCACGGCGGCAGCCGTCTTGGAAACCACCGAGAGGTAGGCCGAAACCTGGGTCGGCGCACCCTGGTACACATCCGCCGTCCAGGAATGGTAAGGAATCAAGGACATCTTGAAGAACAAGCCCGTGGCGAAGAGAATCATGCCCGCAATCTGGAGGGGCGTTCCTTGCAAGGCAACCGGCATGTCGCTGAAATAGAGCGTCCCGGTTCCCCCGTAAAGCAGGGAGATACCGAAAAGGGAAATCCCGCTGGCGAAAGCCGCGTTGAGGATGAACTTGGCTCCGGCCTCCGCCGAGAGCCCATCCTTCTTGCTGAAGGAAACCAAGCAGGACAAAGGAATGGAAGCCAACTCGATACCGATGAAGAACATCAGGAAATGCCCGGCGGACACCATGAAGTACATGCCTAACAAGGTGCAGAGGGTCAGGAAATAGAACTCACCTTGGGCAATCTCGTGCTTTTCCTCGATCCATTTTTTGGAGAAAAGGAATACCAGGAGCGTACCGGCGCTCATCAAGGTTTTGGCCAAGGAGGCGGCAGGCGTGGTCTGGTACATGCCCCCGAAAGCTTCCAAGGAGGAAACAGGGAGCAAGGTTATGACGATTTGCACAACGAACAACAGGCAGGCGAGGGGCTGGAACACCTTGCGGGCCTTGGCGGGGGCAAACAAATCGTAGAGCAGCAAGATTAAAATCAAGGCTACCAACGAAATTTCGTCGCGCATCATCAGGAATCCGGAGAAATCCATGGTCGTAAAAATTTATTTTTAATATCCTTGAGGGGCGGCGTTCGGGCGACCCTCTTTTCAGTCGTTTATTTACCGGTTGTCAGGATTTTACAAGGCAGCCACCGTCAAGCTTTCCACAATCGGGGCCAAGGCCTGGTGGATCCATTCCGCAATCCAACCCGGATAAAGGCCGATGGAAGCGATGGCGATAATCAGCACCACCACCGGCAGCCTTTCGAACCAAACCGCGTCGGTCAGTTTCAAGTGGGCCTGGTTCTGGACCGGACCGTAAAGGATTTTCCCTATCACCCGGAGGATATAGACCGCCGTGATGACAATCGAGGTCACGGCTATCAAGGTCAAGACCCTGTGGAAGGTGTCGCTATGCTGGAACGAACCCACGAACACGTTCATTTCGGCCACGAAACCGCTCAAGCCCGGCAGCCCGAGGGACGCCAGACCGGCAATCACGTAGGCGACCCCGAGGAAAGGCATGATTTTCATCAGGCCGCCCATTTCCCGGATGTCCCGGGTATGGGTCCGCCCGTAAATCATCCCGATCAGGGCGAAGAAAAGCGCCGTCATCAAGCCGTGCGAAAGCATCTGCATGATAGCCCCCGTCATGGCTGTGGTGTTCATCATCAGCAAAGCGAAGAGCACCAAGCCGCAGTGGCTTACCGAAGAATACGCATTGATATATTTGAGGTCTTTCTGGACGCAGGCCGAGAATGCCCCGTAAACCACACTGATGCCGGTCAGAATCAGGAAAATCCAAGCCAGTTCGTTGGCAGCCTCCGGCATGAGGAACATAGCCACCCGGAAGCAGCCGTATCCCCCCAGTTTCATCAAAACCCCGGCATGCAACATCGAGACCGCCGTAGGCGCGGAAGCGTGACCGTCGGGACTCCATGTATGGAAGGGGAAAAGGGCTCCCAAGACCCCGAAACCGATGAAGGTGAGCGGGAAGAAGAACTTCTGCAAGGCCATCGGGATGCTGGACTGGGCGATTTCCATGATATTCATGCTCGTGGCTCCCGAACCGAAATAGATGCCGAGGATACCCAACATCAGCAAGGCCGAACCCGCCATCAACATCAAGGTCAGTTTCATGGCCGCATATTCTTTCTTGCCGCTGCCCCATACCCCGATGAGGAGGTACATGGGAATCAACGCCACTTCATAGAACATGAACATGGTGAAGAGGTCCAAGGAGATGAAGAAGCCGAAGACCCCGGTGGAAAGCAGGCAGAACCACATGAAGTATTCCTTGGGAAGCGGGTCGATGTTCCAGGAGGTGAAGATGCCTGTGAAGACGATGATAGCCGAAAGCAGGATCATCAGCACCGAAATCCCGTCCACGCCTACGCTGTAACCGATGTTCCAGGCCGGGAACCATTGGGCCGAGGCGGTGAACAGCATTTCGGCGGTGTTGCCGGCATGGCGTTCGGCCGCGAACAGGACGCCCAGCACGACGGCGGCGACCAAAAGCAGGGAAGCCCCCGTGGCACTGATGACCCGTGCCTGTTGGCGGGTCCGGCTCAGGAAGAGCCCGGCCAGCATCAACACGGGGATGACCACAAAAATCGATAAGAGGTTCATGGTTTGTATCTGTTTGTCGAAAGGTTTACAAATGTCTTTTAGCGTTTAGCGGAACAGGCCGATGCAAAGCAGGAGCAAGCATCCGCAAAGCAGGAGCAAGGCGTAGGACTGCAACTGTCCGGTCTGCATCCAGCGGAAAGCCAGGCTGCCCCGGCAGGTAATCCAAGCGATGCCGTTGAGGATGCCGTCGATGACGTGGCGGTCGAACCAAGCCAAAGGCTGGGAAATGCAGCGGAAAATAATCTTGTGGGTGATGAACTGGTAAACTTCATCGATATAGAAACGGTGCTTGGCCGCCGTGTAAAGCGGGCCGAAGAAACCGGCCACCTTGTCGGGAACCTTGCTGCTGCCCTTGCAGTAGAGTTTCCAAGCGATGAAGATGGAAACCAAGGCGATAATCACGCTGGTGAGCGCCACTTTCCAATCCAGGTGGATGATGTAGGCCGCCCCGGTGCTGCTGACGAACTTGCCGAAGGGGATGAAGCCTGCCACCACGGTGACGAGGGCCAGGAAAACCAAGGGCGAGGTCATGCTCGAAGGAGCTTCGTGCAGAGGATGGTCGTGTTGGGCCGGTTTGCCCCAGAAGATGTTGTAGTAGAGCCGGAACATGTAGAAGGCGGTCAAGGCGGCAATGAACGTCATGGTCACGCCCAACCAAGGTTTGAACATGAACGTGGCCGTCAGGATTTCGTCCTTGCTGAAGAAACCGGAGAAAGGAGGAATCCCGGCAATGGCCAAGCAGGCCACCAGGAACGTGATATGCGTGATGGGCATCTGTTTGCGAAGGCCGCCCATGCGGCTCATTTCGTTGCTGTGGACGGTATGGATGATGGCACCGGCGCCCATGAAGAGCAGGGCCTTGAACATGGCGTGGGTGAAGAGGTGGAACATGGAGGCCATGTAACCGAGACCTTCATGGCTTTCCAAACCATTGGCTTCCACCGTTCCCATGCCGGAAACGCCCAAGGCGACCAGCATGAAGCCGATTTGCGAAATCGTGGAGAAAGCCAGTACCCTTTTTATATCGGTCTGTACACAGGCCACGATGGCTGCGTACAGGGCCGTGAAAGCCGCCACGTAGGCAATCCCGTGCAGGACTTCGGGCGTGAAGAAATAATAGACCGGGAACAAGCGGGCCACCAGGTACACACCGGCCACGACCATCGTGGCGGCATGGATCAAAGCGGATACCGGGGTCGGGCCTTCCATGGCATCAGGCAACCAGATATGCAAGGGGAACATGGCGCTTTTCCCGGCAGCCCCGATGAAAATCAAAGCCATGGCCCAGCTCAAGACCGCACCTCCCATGAAGGTCTTTCCGGCTGCCGAGGCGAACAGGTTTTCTTCCCCGCTGCAAAGCAGGCCGAAGTCGAAAGTCTTGGTGAAGTAGGAGAGTAGCAGGATGCCAATCAGGAAGAACATGTCGGCGAAACGGGTCACGATGAACGCTTTCTTGGAAGCCGCGACCGCTTCAGGCTTGGTGTAGTAGAAACCAATCAGCAGGTAGGACGAAACCCCTACCAATTCCCAGAAGATGTACATCTGGAAGATGTTGGTAGCCACGACCAAGCCGCACATGGAAAAGGTGAAGAGGCCCAGGAACGCGTAGTAACGCTGGAAGCCCTTTTCTCCCTCCATGTAACCGAGGCTGTAGATATGGACCATCAAGGAAACCGTGCTGATGACCACCAGCATCATGACCGAAATCGGGTCGAGCAGGATGCCCAAGTCGATATGCAGGTGTTCGGTGAACCGCATCCATTCCCAATTGAGCGGGATGAGGGTGGGGCGGATTCCGTCCACTCCCGGGGTGCTGAAATATTGCCATGCGGTGATGTAGGCCAGGATGGCGGTCGCCGCCAGCAAAGCGGTGCCCACATACCCGGCGGTCTTTCCTTTCAAACGGGTTCCCAAAAGGCCCAGGGAAAGGAAGCCTATCAAAGGCAGGATGAGTATAAAGAGCGTGTATTCCATCAGTCTTTCAGCTTTTTGAGGTTACGCACTTCCACATTCTTGATGTTGCGGTAGATGTTGATGATGATGGCAATGGCCACCGCCGTCTCGGCTGCCGAGATCCCGATGGAAAACAGGGTGAAGAACATCCCTTCCAAGTGTCCGGGGAACAGGAAACGGTTGAAGACGGCAAAGTTGATGTCGGTGGAGGTCAGGACCAATTCTACCGAGATAAGCACGGCAATCAGGTTCTTGCGGGTGATGAAGCCGTAAATGCCGGCAAAGAACATGATGGAAGAGACCACCAGGTAATATTCCATCGGAATGAGTTCCATAAGGCTTTTTGTTTCTTTGGTTCAGCTTGCCCGTTTCGGGGCTTCGTATTCTTTTTTCGTCCCGTCCGACCCGTTTCCGGGGCCTTTGCTTTCCGGGCCTCCGGGTTCCGTACGGGACAGTTTCTTCTATACTCCTATGTATAAAGTCCTTTAGCTGCGTTTGCGGGCTATCAGGATACCGCCGACCATGCAGGCCAGCAACAGCACGCTCATGAGCTCGAAGGGCAGGAGGTATTGGCCTTTTTCCGTCCCCATCAGCGTATGGCCGATCAGTTTCATGTTCACTTCATCGGTGGCCGGTGCATGGACTTCGGGCCATACGTTGGTCAGAACCAGGAAAGCGACCAAGCAGATGCCGCCGATGCTGGCAATCATGGCAATCCAGCGTCTCAGGCTGAAGAGCGGGCTGGGGCTTTCCTTGTCGGTGCTGGTCAAAAGGATGGAGAAGACGTAGAGGATGATGACCCCTCCGGCGTACACCATCAGCTGCACGGCCCCGAGGAAGGAGTAGTTCAGGAAGAAATAGAGGCCCGCCGTGGCGAACAGCACGAACAACAGGTAGGTGGCGGCCCGTAGGATCCGCCGCGTGGTGACGGCCATGACCGAAAAAACGGCGATGGCTGCGGCCAGGAAGTAAAATACAATCTTGAGCAGAATGGCGTCTTGCATGGCTTTGTCCTTTCGGTTTTATTGGTCGTTTTCAGGAGTGTCCGGATTCTTTTCCGTGGTTTTCGTGTCTACAGCCTTGGCAGGTTCCGGGCTGGTTCCCGTATTCGGGTTTGCCGGGTTGGAAGCCGGTCCTTCGGCTTTCGGGGCTGCTGTTGTGGCAGTTCCTTCTGTTTTTTCAGCTTGGGCTGCCGGAGCGGCGGTAGGAGCGGGTGTTTTCACCGCCGGAGCCGCCTTGGGAGCCACCGGTTTGGGCAGGAGGCTGGAACCCGGATGGTTCAATGTTACAATCAACTTGCTCCGTGTGAACACCGCATTTTCGAAGGCGTTGGTGAATTGGATGGCGTGGTGGGGGCAGGTCCGTACGCAAAGTTCGCAGAACATGCAGCGTCCCAAGTCGTAAACATAGGATTTCAGCACCTTGGTCTTCTTCCCCTCGGCATCGGTCAGCATCTCGCTTTCCACCCGGATGCTGCCGTTGGGGCAATTCATCTGGCAGATGCCGCAAGCCACGCAATGGTGGTGGTTGTCGGGGGTATGTATCATTTCCAAGCGCCCCCTGAACTCGGGAGAGACATAGAGGTCCTTCTTCCTGTTTTCAGGATAGCACTGGGTCGTCTTCTTGCGGAAGAAGATTTTCAGCGTGGTTTTCATCCCGGTCAGGAGGGATTTCAACGCCTTGAAGAAATTGCTGAAATATCGCCTTACACTATTCATGGTAATTGTTTTCTTCTTTGTTGTACCGATGGCTTCCGGGCTGGGCTTTACACCTTATCCGTCCGAAGCCGGGTCTGTTTCGTGTTCCGGAAGCCGGAACTCGTTTTTTTGGATTCCTAAAAATGCCAGCCCGTCACGACGATGACCACCATCAAAATCAGGTTGAGCAGGTTGATAGGCAAAAGGTATTTCCATTCCAGCGACAGGAGCTGGTCGATTCGCAAACGAGGGAACGTCCATTTGAACCACATGATGACAAAGACCATCAAGGCGCTCTTCCCGAGGAACCAGATGACCGAGGGAATGTAGTCCATGATACGGTTGAACCCGTCCAAGCCGGGGATATGCAAAGGCATCCAGCCGCCCAGGAAGACCGTGGTCGCGATGGAAGCCACGATGAACATGTTGACGAACTCGGCCACGTAGTAGAAGCCGAAGTGCATCCCCGAATATTCGGTATGGTAACCGGCGGTCAACTCGCTTTCGGCTTCCGGCAAGTCGAAAGGTCCCCGGTTGGTTTCGGCCGTCCCGGCGATGAGGTAGACCACAAAGGCGATGAGGGCAGGAATGTGACCCTTGAAGATGAACCAGAGGTCGTTTTGTGCTTCCACGATGCCCGAAATCTGCATGGTGCCAGAAAGGACGACCATGGTCAGCAGGCTCAATCCGATGGAAAGTTCGTAACTGATCATCTGGGCCCCGCTTCGCATGGCTCCGATCAAGGAGAACTTGTTGTTACTCGACCATCCGGCCAGCAGGATTCCCACGATGCCGATGGAAGAGGCGGCAATCATGAAAAAGATGCCCACGTTGAAGTCGAGGGCTTGCAAACCGTTGCCCCAAGGAATGCAGGCGAATGCCAGCAAGGAGGCGATGATGACGATGAAAGGAGCCAAATTGTAAAGGAAAGTATCGGTGTGGCGGATGGTGATGATTTCCTTGGTCAACATCTTGAGCATGTCGCACACCACCTGGATGCAGCCCCAAGGTCCTACGCGGTTGGGTCCCAGACGGCATTGGAAGGCCGCACAAACCTTTCTTTCGGCCAGAATAAGAATCAAGGCCATGATGGCGTACAAGGCCAGCAACACGATACCGATGAGGAGGCATTCCACCGTGACGGCGGCTGCCGGGCTCATGACACTCCGGAGACCTTGGTCTATCCATGTGGTTACTACACTGAAATCGAACATAATCTGTCTATGCTATGTGTGTTCTAAAAAACATCTTGGAGGGACGGTGCGTGATAATGGGTAATCTGACGCACCGCCGGGGATGTTATTACAAGTTTTTTGGCAACCTCTTTTTTCCTACCCCTTCTTTGCCTCTTGTTCGTCGTCCGTCCGGGGGCCGAATATCCGCAAGCTTACCGGTCGATGTCGGGGACCACGTAGTCGAGCGAAGCTCCGATGGAAATGAGGTCGGCAATCTTGTTGTTGCGGGCCAGCAAGTCCACCAAGGTCACCAAGGGCAGGCAAGGCGGATGGAACTTGAGCCGGTAGGGATATTTGTCGCCCCGGCTTTCGATGAAGACACCGAATTCCCCGCGTGCGGTTTCCACGCTTTTGAAATAACGGCCTTCCGGAAGCTTGATGATGGGCTTGGTCTTGGCGCAATAGTCCCCGTCGGGCAACTTGGTCAACAGCTGGTCGATGATGGCGATGGATTCGTGGATTTCTTCCATGCGTGCCATATAGCGGTCGAAGCAGTCTCCCCCGGTTTTAAGGATTTCCTTGAATTCCACTTCGTTGTACACCGAATAGGGCTGGTGTTTGCGCACATCGCAAGACCAGTTGCTGGCACGGGCGGTAGGACCGGTGGCACCATGGGAAATGGCTTGTTCCCGGGTCAAAATCCCGATGCCCTGGGCCCTTTGCCGGAAAATCACGTTCCCGGTAAAGACCTTGTGGTATTCGGGCAATACGGTGGGCAAGTATTTGATGAACTCGGCGGTCTTCTTGACGAAATCCCGATGGAGGTCACGCGAAACCCCTCCGATAACGTAATAGTTTTGGATCAAACGGCCCCCGGTGGTGTCCTCGAAGATGTCGAGAATCTTTTCCCTGTCGCGGAAACCGTAGAAGAAAGGGGTCAAGGCACCCAAGTCCATGCAGTACGTGGCGTAGAACAGCAAGTGGGACTGGATACGGCTCAACTCGTCCATCAAGGCGCGGATGTATTGGGCGCGGCGAGGAATCTCCAAGCCCATCGCCTCTTCGATGCAGGCGCAGAGGGCGTGGCGGTTCTGGTGCGCGGAAAGGTAGTCCAAGCGGTCGGTGTAGCCCAAGGTCTGGGGGTAGGTGAGGCTTTCGCACATTTTCTCGATGCCCCGGTGGATGTAACCGCAATGCACGTCCACTTTCTTGACCGTCTCTCCTTCGAGCGAAACCTGGAAATGCAAGACCCCGTGCGTGGCCGGGTGCTGGGGACCTATGTTGACCACGTATTCGTCCTTTTCGAACAAGGCGTGGTCTTCTTCCACGACTTCCCCATCGCTTTTTTCCACCACGGCGGGAGAAATGTCGCTGAGAGGCTCGGCATCCAGTTTTACCGGGTTGGCCTCAGGACTCGTATCGTAATCCTTGCGCAAGGGATATCCCGTCCAGTCATTGCGCAGGAAGAGGCGGCGCATATCGGGATGCCCCACGAAATGGATACCGAAAAAGTCGAAGACTTCCCTTTCGTAGAAATTGGCGATGGCCCAGTAGGGGGTCATGGAGGGAAGTTCGGGCTTTTCCCGGTTGGCGGCTTGGCAAACCAGGATGATGCGGTGGCCGTTGACGGTGGAATAGAGCCGGTAGATGACACCGAGCTTTTCCCCGAAATCCATGCCGATGAGGTCTTCCAGATAGTCGAACAGCAAGTCCTGTTGGTTCCGGAGAGGTTTGAGCAGTCCGGACAATTCCTTGGGGCTGAGTTCCACCTGGAGGGTTCCCGTCTCCTCGTTGCTGAAGACGGCTTCCGGGCAAATGGTTTGTATCAGTGCTTTAAGCGAACTCATAGGTCTTGCGTTTTATTCGGCCTTGGATCCGGCCTGCGAAATAGGGGTCTGATGGTATTTTTCGGCGAAAATAGGCTCTTCACCCGGATTGATGGCCGGGAAACGGTGGCTTTTGGGCTCTTTCTTGTTGACTCCTCCGAGGAAAGGTTCCACCTTGATTTTGCGTTGAAGCTGCATCATGCCGTACAAAAGGGCTTCCGGCCGCGGAGGACAGCCGGGGATGAAGACATCCACGGGCAGGATTTTGTCCACACCTTGCACCACATGGTAGGAATTGGTGAAAGGACCTCCCGAAACGGCGCAGTTTCCCACGGCAATCACGTATTTGGGGTCTGCCATCTGTTCGTAAAGACGGTAGAGGACCGGGGCCATCTTGGTCACGATGGTTCCCGCCACCATGATGACATCGGCTTGGCGCGGACTGGCACGGGTCACTTCAAACCCGAACCGGGCAAAGTCGTACCGGGCAGCCCCGATGGCCATGAATTCGATACCGCAGCAACTGGTAGCGAAGGTCAACGGCCAGACGGAGTTGGACCGACCCCAATTGATCATTTCGTCCAACACGCCGGTGATGATTCCCACACCGTTCTTGCGCAGTTCCTCGATATATTCGTTGTCGTTGAATTCATTGTATGGCAACGACTTGATTTTCGGTTTCCTTATTTCCATGTCAAGGCTCCTTTCTTCCATGCGTAAGCCAGTCCCAAGGTGAGGACGACCAAGAAAAACAACACGCTGAGCAATCCGTTGATACCCAAATCCTGTACGACCACCGCCCAGGGGAAGAGGAAGACGGTTTCCACGTCGAACATCAGGAAGAGGATGGCAAAGAGGTAGTATCCCACCTTGAACTGCATCCAACTTTTTCCCCGGGTCGGAATTCCGCATTCATAGGCTTCTTCTTTGAGGGGGTTGTAGGACCGGGGTCCTAACCAGGTTCCCAAGCCCCAGGCTGCCAACACCAGAGCAATGGCGGTGAGTATCACTACGAGAAGCAAAAGCAAGTTATTCATCTTTCCTTCGTTTTATGCGTTTGTTTTCCGGTCGGGAGATTAGCCTTCCTCCAGGGATGCCTATTTGTGAATCGTTCTAAATTGCTTATTCCGAATGGGTTGGATGTTGATAACCCGGAAATTCGCGCGGCAAATATCGGCAATGGTCCTGAAGAAAAAAAATTATGGTGGAAAAGTTTTGCACCGGTTATGAACATGCAGGGGGTTGGTTTCGGACCCGGGAGGGGGGATAAAGAACGATTCGTTTGGCCATCAAACCCATGCAGAGGCCGCGCAAGACCAGGAAAAGCAACATGGCCAGCCACATGGAATGGTTGTGCAGGTTGTTCCTGAAGCCGAAATAGGCGGCAAAGAACCCGGCGGCGGCAACGAGCATGGTTAGCAGCATGGGTCGGGTGGCCAAACTGCCGGCATAGACTCCGTCCCAAAGGAAAGCCGGGAAACCGAGCAAGACCACCCCCAGAATCCAGAAATAGTAGTCCCCGCAGAGGGCAAGGATCCGGGTGTCTTGGGTGAAAATCCGGAAAATGCCATCGAACGAAAAGGCGTAAACGAGGGTGAACAGGAGGGCGATGCCGAATCCGTAGGCAAAAACGGTCTTGACCGTGCGGCGCTTGCGGTCCCATTCCCCGCTGCCGGTGAATCGTCCGCAAAGGGCTTCCGCTGCATGGGCGAAACCGTCCATGGCATAGGAGTAGAAAATGAAGAACTGGTACAGCAAGGTGTTCAGTACCAGGTATTCACTTCCGAAATGCGTGGATTGGGCCGTGAAGAAGCTGAACACGAAAATGATGACCAAGGTCCGCAGAAAGATTTCCGAGTTGATGTCCAGGAAACGTTTCAAGGCCGAGGCTTGCCAGATATCGCGGTAGCGGATACGGTACCGGGGCTTGGCGTTGGAATCTTCCCGTATTCCCTGTCTTTCTTTCCGGAGCTTGCGCAAGAGATGGGCGGCGAAACCTATGTTGAGCAACAAGCCGGAGTATTGGGCCACGACCGTTCCCATGGCCGCGCCGTTGGAGCCGAAACCGGAAACGAAGATGAAGAAATAGTTGGCCAGGATATTAATCAAGTTGATGCTGATTGCCACATACATGGGAATGCGGGAATTTTGCATCCCGATGAACCAACCGGCAAAGGCGAAGGCCGAAATCGTGGCGGGAGCCTCCCAAATCCGGATCCGGAAATACTCGGCCGTGGCCGTGGTCAATCCGGGTTCGGGCTTTGCCCACAGCAGGGCCACTTTCAAGATCGGGCCTTGCAGGACCAGGAGCAACAAAGCCCCGCACAAGGCCAAGAAGAGGGAACGGTATAGGTTCAGGACGGTTTCCTCTTGTTTGCCGGCCCCGAACGCCTGGGAGGTGAACCCGCAAGTCCCCATCCGCAGGAAGCCCAAGCTCCAATAGAGGAAGTTGAAAATCATGGCCCCCAAAGAAATGGCACCCATGGCCTCGAGTTTGCCCGAACGGCCTACCATGGCCAAGTCGATGGAACCTAGGAGGGGGACCGTTACATTGCTGATCAGGTTGGGAAGCGCCAGATGCAGGATTTCGCGATGGGTAGTTCGGTTCAAGGGCATGGGTTCCGTGGATAGAGGATAAAAGAAGGCGGTGGGCCATGACAGGAAACCAGGTTCCGCCGGAGACCGGCTTCATCCCACCTGTTCTGGCGCACCGCCAAAGTTGGTATTAAGCTTTCTTGCAGCCTGCACGCAGGCCTGTTATTGCCGGTTCAGGAAGTCCGTCACGTTCTTTTCGATACGTTCTTCCAACTTGGAAGTATCGGCTTTCTGGAATTTGAGGCCCGTGATATGTTCGTAGAGTTCGATGTAGCGGTCGGATACCTGCTGCACGAATTCCGGGCTCATTTCGGGGACCGGCCGGCCTGCTTGGCCTTGGAATCCCTGGTTGATCAGCCATTCCCGGACGAATTCCTTGGAAAGCTGGCGTTGGGGTTCCCCCTTGGCCTGGCGTTCTTCGTAACCTTCGGCATAGAAGTAACGGGAAGAATCGGGCGTATGGATTTCATCAATCAAGGTGATTTCCCCTTCGTGCTTGCCGAACTCGTATTTGGTATCGACCAAGATCAAGCCTTTTTCGCGGGCCATCTGCTGTCCACGGGCAAAGAGGGCCAAGGCGTATTGTTCCAATTTTTCGTAGTCTTCGCGGCTTACGAGACCTATTTCCAGGATACGCTCCTTGGAGATGTCCTCGTCATGTCCCACATCGGCCTTGGTCGTGGGCGTGATGATGGGATGGGGCAGGGGATCGCTTTCCTTGAGCCCGTCGGGCAGTTTCTCACCGCAGAGTTCGCGTTTCCCGGCTTTGTATTCCCGCCAAGCGTGGCCGGAGAGGTAGCCCCGGACAACCATTTCCACCTTGAAAGGCTCGCAGAGCTTGCCGATGGTCACCATGGGGTCGGGCGAAGCGATTTTCCAGTTGGGCAGGATGTCGGTCGTGGCATCGAGGAAATAGGTGGCAATCTGGTTCAGGACCTGCCCTTTGAAAGGAATTCCCTTGGGCAGCACCACATCGAAGGCCGAGATACGGTCGGAAACGACCATGGCCAGATATTTGTCATCTATGTTGTACACGTCGCGTACCTTTCCCACGTAAAGGCTCTTTTGGCCGGGGAATTGGAAATGGGTTTTTACTAAAGCTTGATCCATGATATAGGGTTGTTTTTTGTTCGTTGGTAGGGCGGTGTGTGATAATGGGCAATCTACCCATTCTGACACGCCGCTGAAGAGGGTGGATACACCGCCGGAGATGTTGTCAAAAGTTTTGTTTTGCCGCAGCTTCTTATTCTTATTCCAAAAATCCGTTTTCCTTCAGGAAATCCAGCAATCTGGCGGAAATGGCCTCGTTGTCCTTCTTGGTATAGCGTTTTCGGGTGAACACTTGGGCCAGGTTGGGCAATTGGTTTTCTTCCAGGAGCCGTTTGGTCAGTTCGCTGTGGTCGGTATCGTAATAGAGCTGGCGTATGTCCCCGTCGCTTTCCTTGCGGTATTTCTCGTAGTGGACCACGGCTTGGAGCGGCAAGCGGTCGGTCAGGGCTGGTTTTTCGGCGGGATACCCGAGGGTGAGGGTCGTGATGGGAATCACCCCTTTGGGCATTTCCAATACTTCGGCGATTTCCTTGGCCATGTACAGCGTGGTGCCCAAGAAGCAGAGACCCAAGCCTTCGGCTTCCGCCGCCACGGCCATGTTCTGGGCAAAGAGCATCGAATCGATGCAACCGCAGACAAACCACAGGAAATTGTCGTAGGAGCGTTCCGCCCCGTTGATTTCGCACCAATGCTGGAAACGGGCCACATCGGCGGCCACCGTCAGCACGACCGGTGCCTGCTTGATCATCGGCTGGTTGAAATGGAGAGGGGAGAGCTTGGCTTTCATTTCCGCGCTCTGCGTTACCACGACGCTGTAAACTTGCATGTTGCCGGTGTTCGAGGCGCGGGTTCCGGCTTCGAGGATGCGTTCCAGCACCTCTTGGGGAATGTCTTTGTCTTGGTATTTGCGTATGCTGCGGTGTTGGAGCAAGGACTCCAGGATGGCATTCTTTTCCATAAGAAGAAATTTTGGCAGGGTATTCCTTTGCCAGGTCAATCCGTAGGCGGACCCGGCAAACCGCTGGCAAATTTAGAAAGTGTTTTGAAATTCTGCAATCCGGGAACCCCTTCCGGACTTTTGAAAAATCGGGCTTGGTACCCCGTATCGAGGGGATTACGAATCGGAGGTGCTTGAGGTATCGCTTTCCAGATACCCTTCGATCTGCCGGACTGGCACGTCTTTGAGCAAGACTTTCTTGTCTTTGTCCAAAAGGTAAAGCGTGGGGATGGCCTTCAAATCGTAGAGATCCTTTTCCAGCACGTTCCGATTGGCATCGTAGACCTCCATCCAGCCGGGAATTTCCTGGGTAGGCAGGATGCCGGAATCCGGAATGCCGTCGGGATAGACGGACAGGATTTTGAGCCGTTCCTGTTGTATCAGGGTGTTGATGGTCGGAGCGCAAAGCAGTTCGGCCCGCGAAGTGGCACAGGTTTGACATCCCGGATTGTTGAAGTAGAGGATAAGGTATTCAGCTTGTATTTCGTGCAGGCGGGCGGTTTTTCGGGCTGAGAAATGGAAACGGAAATCCGTTGCCGTATCCCCGGGGCAGTTCCGCCCCAGCAATGCTTCCAAGTGGCGTGGGCGGAATTTTTCTACTTCCGGTACTATCGGATTTTGGAGGAAATGCTGCAGGAAAGTCCGGAAATTGGCTTCGTCCCGGAAAGGGGAATTGGGGTCGTACCAGTATTTTTCCGTCAAGGTATGGAAGTAACGCTCCGAAACAAGCTTTTTCCCTGCCTTTTGACAGAAATTGGCGAGCGCTTCGGCCTTGACCGGGGGCGGGCAGGAAGGCAACAAGGCGGCAAAATCGGCAAAACCTTGTTCGGCAATTTCCGCCTTGAGCAAAAAGGCGGTATCGCCGAAATCGAAATTTTCCCAATAATGGAGCGCCAAGTAGGCGAGCCGTTCCTCCGGTTTTTGGATTTTCCGGGGAATTTCGGGGAAAGGGAAACCGTAGCCGGAGACCGAGTTGGCATCCTTGCTTGCGTCCTTGTCCGGTTTCCTCATGCCGGCGCATTGACAGAAGCAGAGGCAAAGGCAGAGAAGGAGCGCGGAACGGATTCCCGGGGCTGACAGGCCCAGGTACCGGTTCATGCGGCGGAAAAACGCGGCCATGCTATAAGGGAATTTCGATTTCCATGCCTTGCGAACCTTTCCTGATCGCTTTGCCGGAGTCTTTCATGGCGGGAACCAAGCGCAGGTTGAAGGTGTAATTGCTATTGCGGTAAATGGTGTAGTTGCGGTTTTCCGTACCGGGGGCATCGTTGCCGAGCGGGATGTCCGTGGAGCGGATCGAACCATTGTTCATCGTCACCTGGATATGCAGGTTGCAGGCATCTGAGGAATCCAAGGCCGCAAAACCGGCCACGTAGTAATAACGGTAGGCGTATTCGGAATCGCTGAGCGTGTTGATGTCCTCCTCGTTGAAGTGCCCGCGTTCGATGCGGATGTTCTCGTAATCGGATTCATCGGGCGGGAAGAGGAAGGTCTTTCGGGGGATGTTTTGCAATTGGATGCTTGCCGAACGGGGCATGTTGTAGTACGACCAGCCTTCTCCGAGGGAAATTCCGATGCTCACGTTCGAGATGATGCGCCCCAGAGCCGCCGAGATATCCATCCCTTCCGTAATCGGACCTTCGTAATAGCCCGACATATAGCTGCTTTCCATCAGTCCGTAGCCTAAGCTGGTTTCCGAACGGCCCGAATAAGGAACTTCGGTGGTATAATCTTGGAAATCGCGCAGGAACAGGCAGGAAGCGGCAACGGAATCGCATTCTTCCCGAGGCATGTTGGCTACCAGGCATACGGTGGAGTTGTCGTTATATGCGGCCAGTCGGGTTTCGAGCTGCACGTTCATTTCCCCGGTACTTTGTCCGTTGTTGGTGTAGTCGTGGTAATCGGAGAGAACGAAGTTGCCTTCGGGGTCGTATTGGAACACCGCCAAGGTCTTGATAGGATTGAGGTCTTCCGGTCGCATCTGGGTGTTGGATTTGCCGGCAGGAAGCAAGGGTAAGTTTTCCATGGGAGAAGTTCCGACCCGGATGCTTGCCTTGACAAGCCTCGGTTCGTCCGGGAACTCTTGGTTTTCGGGCTCCGAACACCCGGCCAAGGCCAAGGCCAAGGCCAAGGCCAGGAAGGGTATCAGGTATTTTGCGGATGGGTTCATGGCGTATTTCTTTTGGAAATCAAGGTTTCAGGACTCAAATTTCAACGTCTTCCGTCCAGGAGATGCTTTGCCAGGAGAAAACCGTTATCCCGTTTTCGATGGATACATCGCCCACATAGTGGTAGGAACGGCCTGCCCGGAAAACTTTCCGGTTGACATGCATGCTGTATTGGGTGGGGATCCCGTTGACTTGGAGGTTGAACATGACAATGAGGCTGTTCGAGCTGGCATCGGTGGGCAGTATGCCGGTGGAGGTGATGAGGCTGCCTTGCGGCAAGGTCAACCTTTGGTTGTTGACAATCATGACGGAGTCTTCTTCGGCACGGACATAATCGTGCAGGACGGTCCGGCTCCGTTTGTTTCCGGCATAGGCCCGGATGGTGTCTCCCATGCCGTCCAAGCCCACGGAACTCCAGTTGTAATTTCCTTCTGCTTCATTTACAATATCCTGTAGACCGGAAAGTTCGATTCCGGCTGGCATCATGTCCAATTGGTGGATGGAAACATCGGGACGCAGCGTGAACTGGATGCGGGCGGTTTGGTTGACGAGCGGGTTGAGGGTAATCACCTGGATGCCGCTGCCTGCCAGATTGATTTCATCCACCAACGGTTGGGTTTGCGTATATCGGAAATCGGAAGCGAGAAGTTGCTCCCCGTTGTCTACCTGTAGCCCTAAAGCCGTTTCATCGTTCCAGGCTCTTGCCGGGGAAACTGCCCGGAAGCGGTAGGTTCCCGGTTCAAGGAAAAGGGAGGGTTCCACACTGCCCATGTCGGGAACCCCGTTTTCATCTACGGCGCAAGGGTAGAGCGAACGCATGCCCTCAGCGGAATTCAGGACCACGTAAGATTTGTATTGAGCCTCTCCGTACCGGTCGTATTGGTCGTCCCAGGGGCTGTTATAGGTCTGGAGTTCGTAGATGAGCCAGAGCGTGGAGCCTTCGGGCAAAGGGCGGGGGACGGAATCCTGGTAGGTCCGGCTGTCGTAATAGGCTTTGCTTTCCGTTTTGGATGTGGCGGTGGATGGTCCGGGGGCCGGGTTGTACATTCCCGGAAGTTCCAGACGTATTTCCACCATGCCTTCCGGTTTTTGTTTTTCTTTCCCCGCTTCGGGCCGGCATCCTGCCGTCAGGATCATGCTGGCGGCCAGGACCAAGCGGAGGAATCGTGTTGCCATGATTTTTTCCATGGGAATTGTTTCTAAGGTGCCAAGCGTGCTCATAGGGTTCCAATCGTGCTAATATTCCAAGTCGCGCACACAACGGACTTGCATTCCAAACCCTTTTGTGGTACTTGAGGCGCTGATTTGCATGTTGGTCATGTTGTCGCCCACGGTCTTTACCCAACAGCCGTAGCAGAGGGAGGCGAAGCTCGGATGCGGGTCGGAAGAAGCGTAGGCCGCTTCTCCTCCGATATTGAAGAGGTTGCCGCCTTGGTTTGCGGGCCAGCTGGGAGAAAGCATCCCGGTGATGGGCAGATAGAGGACTTCCACGGGATGGCTCCAGTCGAAGTCCGTCTTGACATTCTGGTACGTCAGTTGGTCCTGGGCCGTGGCCGGGAAACGTTCAACCACGATGACGCTCCGGGGATCCTGCCGCTTTTCGGCTTCCGTGCCGACCAGTTCGATGCGCCAGCGCAGGCGGTAAGCCTCGCTGGTTCCTTGGTTCTTGATACAATAGATGATTCCCCAATTGTAGGTATAAGCATTGCTTTGGTAGGGAGTCCGTCTGGGGTTCGTGCAAGTGTAACGGGTCCGGTCTTCCTCATCAAAGGAAATCACGTAAGTGGACGTCCGGCCGCTTCTCGGGTCATTGCTTTCCACCCTTTGCAGGTAGGGGAAGCCTCCCGTATAGGCTTGGGTGGCGGAATTGTAGGGCGAATTGCCTCCGGTCGGAGTCTGGATGTTCCATAGGTTCCAGGAAGCGTATTCCGATTCGAAATCGGGTTCGGCATAGGTGTTATTGGTGTACCAGGAACCGTCAGCATTGGCTTGAGTGAAGACCCGCAAGGCGAAATTTCCCGAAATGGGCGAATAGGGCATGATACTCCGCCAATCCTCCGCTGTGGGCAGGCGCCACCCGGCCGGGCAGGGATGGTTTTCCTTGTTGCTCCAATGGGCGTTGGCGTCGGGTATGCTGGAAGCATTGTTATAGTATCCCAAGAGTTTGTAATTGTTATACCTATTGTTTGGAATTTCCCCGATTTGCCAGATTGCGTTGTTCCCGTAGCTGTTGCTTGGGGGCCAAAGGATGTTGTTGGAGCTCACATTGCCTAAATCCCAGGATGCCAGGTCCACTACCGGATAGGCGGTACGGCTTGACGTGGAGCTGAGGGCTTCCGAAAGCGGGGTGTTCAGGTCCACGGTCCGCGTGCGTGCGTTGTAATCGTTCGGGAAATAAGGAATATTGCGTCCGAATTGGTAGAAATAGCCTACGCTTTGGTTCCAGGCATCCGCCGAGGCCAAGGGGTTTGCATTGGAGGCTCCCAGGTTCCGGTCGCTCCAAAAAACTCCGTTGAAATTCACCGGAGTCCCCATGTCGATCAAGGACAAGTCTTCATCGATCCATTCGTAATAGGACGGGACCACGGTGAGGATACGGACTTCATCGGTGGTGACTGTGAGGCGTATCGTATAGATTACATTGGATTCCAGCGCCAAAGGAGGATACGTGACTTGGCCGTTGTCGTCCACGTAGGCGGTTTCGATACGGCAGGTTTCCACCCCGTTCTCCCCGATGCCGGGTTTGTTGGTATGTATCCTCAGTTGGAGGGCTTGGTTGTTGTTTTCCGCCGGATCGTAGGGCAGAATCAAGGTTTCGGTCAAGGAATCCGGGTTCCGTGTCGGTACGAATTCGCTGCCGGGATTTTCGTAAAGCAGGATGTTTTGCCGGTCGGAGGCATGTTCGAAGGTGTTGGTTTCCACGTTCAAGCGGCTTTCCACCGGTACATCGAGCAACTCGATATGCGAGATTCGCAAGTCTTCCAGGCTTTCATGCTCTTGGCGCGAGATTTCGATGATGAGCTTGGAAAGGCAGTGTTTGAAAGGCATTTGCAGGATATAGGAAGAATTGTCGGCATTCCGGCCCAGCAATTCGGCCCGTCTCAGGTCGGGGAACGTGTAAAAGTTTCCGTTTTGTCCGCTCCGGACCTCTCCCTCGATATGGTAGACGGGGGCTGCGTTCAGGGCCGGGTCATATTCGATGGCATCCCTGTCCGGGTTCGAAGGCGTATAGATGGAATCGGTCCGGGCTTCGCCCAAGGTCAGCCCGTAAAAATCAAGGGTGTTGTCGAGGAAGGAATTGCGCCCCACATATTCGATGTAGCCGTTTTCCCCTTCCACGCCTACCGTGTTCAGGGCGGGCGAAGCCCAATTCCGGCTACCGCCCGAAGGGGAGGCTACGGCGAACAAGGCATAGGTGGTCGCAGGGGCGAAATCCTTGGCCTGTGCGTCATCTCCCCCTTCCATCGGGAGGGAAGCAGCTTTCATTTGGAAAGGAAGGTCTCCTTGCTTGAGCTTGTCGTCCTCGTTCCGGCATGAGGTTCCCGCAGCAAGGAGGATGAGGGAACAGGCAAGGACAAGGCTTATGGTTCGATGCATGGTCATTTTCTCCTGGGATTAAGGGATTTCCTGAATGACTTGGATGTCGATGAACACGTGGTCTTCCCAATCTTCTTCGAGGGCTTGGATTTGGAACGAGTTCAAATTGAACGTGATGGTTATCTCGTAGCTATATCCGGGACGGAGGTAGGCCACTTCGCCTTGTTCATCGTGGAGCGGGACCAGGATGTCCCATTGCCGGGATTCGGAATAGGAGGCGAAGTTGTCGGGCGAACGGTCTGCAAAGACCCTCATGCTAAGAGTCCCGCTTCTGGACTGGACACCCGTTCCGTCGCTATAAAAGGGGGCTACGTAAAGGGTGTCCAGTTCCACTACCTCGTCGTAGCGGATGGAATTCCCGTAATTCTGCGTGGACAGGCTGTCCTCCCCGTAAAAGCTTGGAATTTCCGGGTCTTGGCTCAACATGCTTGCCTGACCCAAGACTTGGTAGTTGTCCGAAGCCGCATCCCATTCCAAGTTGACGGGAGCATAAGCATCGGGCAGCAGGATGCGGACGTTGCGGAATTGTAGCCGTTGGTAGGTAGCCATGTCACGCCGGATCCGGAAGGTGAGCCTGGAACAGAGGTGTTTGAAAACATGGTTTTTGCCTTGTTCATCCTCGTCCACGAAAGGTTGTTCGGCACTTCCCGTCTGATTGCTTTCGCAGCCTAAGAAATCCGTGCGTCCGTTCTGATAGGATTCCGGTACGGGAATCCAGCGGTAGTCGCCCGTCATCGGGTCTTCGCTCGAACCACCTCGGGGAATCATGTCTTGTGGTGCATATCCGCATAGGTGAAGCTTCTCGTAGGTGTTGGGATAGGGGATTCCGGTGTTGTAGGGAACTTGGGTCGAGGCTTGGTAGGAATCGATGTCCGATCCGGGCAGGCAGACACAATAAGGCACGGGCGTGCCGCTTGCGGTCGCAAGCCCGTGGTAGGTTTCATCCCGCCAGAAGATAAGCCGGGCTTTGGAATTTCCGGCACCTTCGGCGAGGAGATTGACCGACATGGTACCCGGATTTCCTTTGGATGTATGTTCATGATCCGTTTCGCAGGCCGGGAAGCAAAGCAGGAAAACCGGCAGCAGGAAAAGCGGGGAAAATGAAGGGTTTTTCATGTCAAATCGCTTCTGAAAATATTAAAACCAAGTGCTTGATTCCTTCTTTCTCAGGCGGTGGGCCGCTTCAGAAAATGATGCTCTCGCCTTGTCCTCCATCCACCCAGCCATCGGTAACGGTATAAACGCGGATGAAAGCCGGGGTGTTGACGGAACCCAGGCGTGAGATGCTGTTCAAGCGCAGGATATAATAATGGTTACGGTATATGTTGCTTTCGGTAAAGCGGATAGCTTGCCCGTGATCCGTGTGCTGCCCCTTTCCGTCGATGTAAGTGTAGTAGTAGCTCCACCCTTTGTTGAAAGTGCTGAAATCTTCCTCGCGCATCAGGCTCCCGTGCGCGTTGGGCGTGTCTGTGTACAGGCGGACCAGTTCGTTCACGGCTTCCCTCGTGTAATAGTGGGTGGAAGTGTTGTTGGTGAAGAAAGTGCCTTCGGAATACCTTCCATTGGCAGGAAAATCGTTGCCCGCACCGGCGTATACGTTGTTCCTTTCCAGACTGGCGGTCAGTAAACTTCGGGCTTGCTCCTCGTTGGTGCAATGGAATTTCTTCAAGCCGGAAGCTTCGAAAACGTCATTCATGGGGTCGGAAGGGTCGCTGAAGCCGAGATCCAAGCTTTGGTCGGGATGGTTTGCATTGTAAGCCTCCGCTTCGGCGCGGGTGGCGACCACGTAGGCAGGGGTGAATTTCGCCACCATCATGACATGGGTCGTGAAGACCCGGGGGATGATGTATTCTTCGCTTTCGGAAAATTCAGCCCCGATGGCTGCGGGGTCGTATTCCAAAGTGTTTTCGAGGCAATAGAATCCCCGCGTGTATTCGTTGGCCCTGCCTTCGGGGGTCGGGAGCCGGCTTTCATCGTAAACTTCGGCTTGACGTAGTCCCCTGTGTTGGCAAGTACGCAGGAAGTCGATGGAATAATAAGCGAAGTTTTCCAAGATGCAACCTTCCGTCCGTTCTTGGTATTCCGATCCTTGGTAACGGATAGAGTGGCTTACCAAGTAATTCGGGTCGACAACCTCCTGGGAAGAACCGGTTTGAGGATAGAAGAAGAGTTTTTTGTTGGTGGCATTGGCCATGTATTGCAAATCTTCCAGGCGTATCCATCCGTTAGGCTCCTGGCTTGGGCCGAGCAAGCTTCCTGTCAAGGGAATATAGGAAATTCCTCCGTTCTCTTCCACAAGGGATGTCAGATGTATTTTTGCCAAGACCCGGATGAGTTCGCTGCGGATGCTGATTTGGGCTTCGCCGGATGTACTCTCTTCTTGGACGTCGAAAACGAAATCCCCGTCCTGGCTGTCGATTCCTCTGCCCGACATGGCAAGGCTCTCCAACGGGTCCTGCTCATCGATATCGTTGCCGGGGTTCCCGGCATAATGGGCAAAATCGGTAATGATTTCGCTATAGGTTGTCAGGTTGGAACCATTGGCTCCTGCCGAGACGTAGGGGATATGCGGTCCCTGCTTTTCTATATGGTCGCGCTGGTTGTCGGTGAGGTTGGCTGCCAGATAGACATGGTAGCGGCCTGCTGCCAGACGGGTCGTGTCGGAAAAGAGGATGGCATCTCCTTGATAAGTCGCGTCCTGTCCTCTCAGGCGGACAGTGCGGGTCAGGGGATTGCCGTCCGCATCGGAGCCGGTGTTTTCATCCCCGTTCCCGTCCAAGGGGACGAAAAACAAATCCAAGTTATAGATGGCTCGTTCGGCAGGAGTACCCGGAGTCTGGTCCGTGTGGGGCAAGGAGACGGCGAATTTTACCGAGACACCTCCGCTTTTGGGCGAACCTTCCGGTCTGGAGCCTTCCTGCAAAGGCTCCCTTGTACAGCCAACCCCGCCCGAAAGGGCGAAGGCGGCTGCCAACAGGATGCGTGGTATGCGGTAATTCTTGTTGCCAAACATGGGGTCAATCCGTTTTGCTTAGTCCGGGCTGCTGTTTCAGAGCTGCATGTCTTCGAGGCGGACCTTCCAAGGACCTATTTGCAGGGAACTGATTCTCCCTGTGTTCTGGTTCATGAAGAATACTATGTTGAAAGAGTTGTTGCGGTCCAACCACTCTTGGTCTTCCATATTTTGGTAATAAATGCTTTTGAACATGATCAGGTAGGAAACCAGGTCTATGTCCAGCAGTTCGTTTTTGGCCATGCCGGAGGAAATCCGGAGCCGGGCTGGCTGGTCTGCCATCAAGCGGAGGGTATGGACTTCGGCTTTGAGTACGTCCACACCTTCCCCGGGTGTAAGATGGGATTTGAAATGTTCGCCATACACCATCGTGCCGCCTTCCAGGAGTTCGTTGCCGTGGTTCATCCAGGCGTTTTCCACGGAAATGTCGAAATGGAATTGTTCCGGGGAAAGGGTGTCACCACCTTCGGTTTGAATCAGGAACCCCAAGGTTTTGGTGTTGTTCATCAAGTGCACGGTGGCATGGGAATGGGCGAAAGAATCGATGACGAATATCGATTGCCCGTGTAAAAGGGGATTCAGCGGTTTGTTCCAATAGGTTTGCCCGTCGCTTGCTCTTTGCATGCCTCGCAATCGTACGGATAAATCCTCCAATTTGGAGGTTCCGGGCATCAGTTCCGTGGTTTCAAAGGATTCAGGTGTGTGTCCGCCCCAGGCTACCAGGTGGTAAGTTCCTGCCGGAAGGGGGACGGGCAGTGTGTAGTATCCATCCCCGCCATAGTCTTCGGCTTGTCCTGTATAGGTTGTGAGGAACGTGCTGTCGGCGTCGAAAACATAGAGGGAAACATCGACGGAGGTCGAAGGGAATGCATCGGCGAAAGCCATGTTGTAGTCGTACACGAAACTGACGCTGTACTCGCAGGGGGCCAAATCCTCGTAAACGGCACTGCAAGAACAGCCCAATCCACATAGAGCCGATGCAAGCAAAATCCTATGTAAACGTTCCATGGTATCTTCCTTTTGTCGTTTGCGCCCTGTCTTCGCGCCGCGTTCCATCTTTTGTCGTATCAACGGTGTGCCAGAACGGGCATCTGCTGTGTGGTTGTGTGTCGTTGGCAAACAAATCGCATTCCGCCTTTCTGACACGCCGTTGAAACCTTGTTACATGGGGCGATGGGCCCCGGAAGGCTTTCTTGGGCGCACTTCCGGGGTCTCGATGAGATTTTACAGTTCGAAGTCGTTGATTACCACATGCCAGGGTTGGATGGAGATTTCCACTTGGATATTGGCATCGGCATCTTCCACCGGTTCTGAAGGGATGGTCGGGGTCACGTCTCCGAACCCGCTGATGTTGGTAACGGCCACTTTGTACCAGTAGTTGCGTACCACAGCGTACTCCATCGGATCCATCACACCGTCTGTGGGGTTGTTGAGGGGCGAATGACCGATGATAGGAAGGTAGTAGCTGTGTCCCTCGTGGTAAACGGAAACGAAATACGAGGAAGACAGGGTGCTGATATAACCGAACCGGCTATGGTCGTCGCCAGCGGATGCGATATCGTCAAGCAGATTCATAACCGCGAGAGAATCTTGATCGGGGTTGTTCTGCCCGTAATATTTCAGGAATTCCGTCCGGTTGGCAAAGAGGTAGTTGTTGTAGGCATAGAACGTTCCGTCTGCTTCCCGGGTCGAATCCACGACAACACCGTTGCCACGAAGGAAACAATCCGGATTGGGGCGATGGAAAGCTTGGAAGAAAACGCCTGTGAAATGGTCTGCACTCGTATTCGTACCGCCGATTTGAGCTTCATCCGTATTTTCCAGGCAGTAGCTTACCGGATAAGCAGGAGCGCCCTGTGACCCCAAGGAGAGGGTCGGCTCTTGGGTATTGTTGGGCGAGAGGGCCGGGTTGACGGCGGCTTGTCCGAAATTGGGGTCTACCACATAGTTTCCATTCCGACGGCCGAAGATATAGCATTGGGTATTGGTGTTGGCCACTTCCATGGCTACGAGCGTGGTCGGCACGCTGTCCACCACTTGGCCGCTGGAGTTGCGGAGGGCGAATTGGAACGAACGGTTGGGACGTTGGGGATTGTATTCCACTTTGGCTACCACACGTTCCACGTCGATGCTCATGCGCAAGGGGTTGTTGGCCGTATGGACGCTGCTGTCCAACGATACGGCAACCCGCGAATCGTAGTAGTTCGACATCATGAACTTACCATCGGTAGCAATGTCATTGGCAGTTCCGGTATAGACTGCCAGGGAGTCGAAGTTTTTGCCTAGGGTGAACGGATTGTAATTTCCCATATTGATACCGGCATAGACATCGTATGAACCCGCCGGGACTTGGAAAACGGGGGTGGTGTAAGCCAATTGGAGATCCGCGTCCGGTGTGGCCGTTCCAGGCGTAAGCTGGTTCCTTTGGATGACTTCCTGATGGGCAAGGCTGCCGTCCTCTTGGCTTACGAACCAAATGGTGATGTTGGTGACGTTCTGTTCCGCAGACGTTCCCGCGTCATCGGCGGTATCGCGTACCGTGGTGGAGGATTTCGCCCCGTTGCTGTTTCCCAGAATCAGCGAAAACTGGGCATGTGCCGGATTCACGATGTCTTTTACATCTTCCGTCCTGGTTCCGTTTTCGTTGTTGCAAGCTCCTAAACCCAATACCAGCAAGGAGCCTAACACAATCTTGTTGAATTTCATGACAGTTTGTTTTTTGTTTGTATTTGTTCGTTATTTTTTGGAAGCTTGATTAGTATCCTCTTTTCTCGATTTCGGCGAGGTTGTGGAGCGCGCTTGTGTCGCCTTTTTCTGCGGCTTGCCGCCAAAGGAAGAGTGCGTCCGCCGTGCGGCCTTCTTTCCATGCCATATAGGCCCTGTGGCCGAGCGTGAAGTCCTCATAGCGGGTGCGGAGCAGGTATTCCCTGGCTTTTTCCAAGTCACCTTCCCGGAGCGCTTCCCTTGCCGCGTTGGTGTTGGCGATGGAATGGGTGGGGTAGGTGTCGGCGGCCCGTTGGATGATTTGGCTGTAAGTCAGGCTGTCCTGGCTGTAAAAATGCTTTGCCACGCGGTAAAATTCATAAACGTTCAGTTCCGAAGGTGCCGTGGAAACCAACTCCTTGGCTTCCTCAAGGCTACGTTCCTTGCTGATATAGGAAATATGGAAGGCGTTTTTCCGCAAAGAGGGGTAGAAGACCCGGTACATCAAGTGGTAGGGCCGTCCTTCATCGATTTTTTTGATTTTCCGTTCCCGGAGATCCGGATCGGTTTCCTGGGCGATGATGTCTAGGATTTCGGTCTTGTAGGGCAGGTCGGTTTGCCGGATCATGGAAATCAGATCCTCCCAGTTTTCTTCGCCGGGAAAGACTTCCAGCAGACTGTCCTCTACATGGTGGTTGCGCAGGATGTATTGTTTGAGCGCCATGGCACGACGTTCGGCCAGTCTTATGTTGTAGGCATAGGGAGCTTCGGGCGAGGCGAAACCCCGGATTTCCATCGACAATATGGTGTAAGCCGGATTCCCTTTGACGTAAAGCAGCACGCTGTCGATTTTTGCCAATTCCTTTTCGTTCGAACCTAAACCCGTTTTCAGGACAGCGCGGTCGAGTTCGAAATTCAGGAAAGCGTCGCAATAACCGTCTCGTGGAACATATTCCACAGGGCACTCCACTTCTTCAGGCAGCCAGATGTCGGGGCGGTACAGAAGCTGGGGCATGCGGGTGGAATCGGAACTGGAAATCGCGCAGGAGGCACATCCGCTCACTTCTTGGCGGATTTCCAAGCTCGCCGTGTCCATCCAGGTTTCGTAAGGCACTTGGGCGATGAAGTGGATTTCAACTTCCCTGGCCTTTTTGCCGTACAAGATGGTGTCGGCATCGGCAGGCAGCATGTTTTCCCGCTCGTCTTTGAGATACCGGGTCCTGCCATAGGTATAAACAGGAGCCAGCTCGGTCATGTGCAGGGTATCATGCGAGATAATCAAGGGAGTCAAGGCGCGTTTGTGCTGTTGGCGCATTTTCTTTTCACCGGTATGCAGGAAAAAGTCCACTTGCACGGAACCGTCCTTGATTTTGAAGTAAAAAGCTTGGGCGAGGCTGTCTGTTGCGCCGTTCGGTGAAACCAAGGTGTCCGTTGAAGCCAGCGTATCCGTTGTGGCTGGCGTATGCTGTGCCATCAGGCTGTCCGACGAGGGTAGCGCGTTCCGCATGATGAGGGTATCGGCAGCGGAGAGGGTGTCCGATGGCGTTACGATATTCCGTACGTTTAAAGTATCTGCTGAAGCCAAGGTGCCCCTTGAAGCCAAGGTATCGGCCATCCCCGGACGGAAAAGGTAGTCGTAAGGGGGCTTTTGTCCGTGGACCTGGAACACGGCAAGCAACAAGGCAGCGCCTATGAATGTTTTCGTCCCTTTCATGGCTGTTTACTTGATAACGTAAATCAAACTGATAGCGGCTTTTGTAGGGCCGAAATAGTGTTTTTTCCCTTCTTGGAGCAGGGTACCGCAGTTGGCACAGGGATATTTCCTGTATTCTGAATAGATATATCCAATACCGAGGGAGGCTTCGATGCTCCAGCGGCGGCTCAGAATCCATTGGTATCCGTAGGCAATGCCAAAACCGGCCCCCCAGCCTTCGAAACGACGGGTCTGGGTTTCAGGAAAGGCATTGAAAACCAGTTTGGTTCCTCCTATGTTGTATTGGCCTCCAAGGAGGTGGAAGCCCAAAAAATGGCCGTTGAATTTATCGCAAAACCAATACCGGGCTTCGGGTTGGGCGAACCAATGACGCCATTTGCGCATTTGCGACATGTCCCAGAAATTGAGATTCCCGTTGATGTCCAACGTCCAACGGGGGGCAAGTCCGAATTCGAAACCCAAATTGACCGTGGCAGTGATATCGTAAAGCAGATTTGTTTTTATCGCGACTCCTTGGCTGGATGCCGAAGCCTGTATGCCAAGTAAGATAAAAAGACCCAAGATGATTCGTTTCATGTCGGTATCTGCATTGAATTACGTATCGGACAGTAGGGGGAAAGGGAACACCGGAAGCCTGTGCAGGCATTCTCCCGGAGGAGGGTGCGAGGGACGGTAGGGTTCTTAGCAAGA
>CALUNB010000031.1 GCA_944321885.1 uncultured Bacteroidales bacterium
AGGCTGGCTTCGCCGAACTTTCTCCGCCTCGGCCATGCTCAAGCAAGCTTGGCATGGCGCTCGGCTTAATCGAAAGGCTGGCTTCGCCGAACTTTCTCCGCCTCGGCCATGCTCAAGCAAGCTTGGCATGGCGCTCGGCTTAATCGAAAGGTTCGTTCAGGACATCGGGATGGGATTCCGGACCACCGGTGGGTTTTGTCTCGAAGGAAAAGCGGCAAGTGTTCCCAAAGTACGTCAATATTCCGTAGCTTCACCGGGTTCGACCTTGAACGGTGGATCCGCGCATCCTCCCTGCAGGTTCAAAGCAAGGACAGGATTGCCTCATCTCGCCGGAAAGCGACCTGCCTTCGCCACGAACCAGGCTCCATCATGGTTCCATCATGAATGAAAGGCTTGGCACTGCGCCCGACTTTCCTTATTTTTGCACTTATCCTTTCCAGGAAGACTGCGCCAAGGACGGGAATTTTTCGAGGCCCATCCCCGGTGCAGCCACAGCGTTTGCATGGAACGCCCATTCCAAGTTGCAACTAAACTTCACTACAATGTCAACAAACCAAGAAAAATGCGCCGACTTGCAACAACGCAAGCAAACGGCCATGGCCGGCGGTGGTGAGAAAGCCATTGCCAAACAAAAAGAAAGCGGTAAACTTACGGCCCGCGAACGTATCGACAGCATCCTCGATCCGGGTTCTTTCCAAGAGCTGGACCTGTTCATCCAGCATTCGGCCCGGGACTTCGGCATGGAAAAGAAATACTTGGCCGGTGACGGCGTGGTTGCCGGGACCGGTTCGGTCAACGGGCGTCCGGTCTGCATCTACGCCCAAGATTTCACCGTGACCGGTGGTTCGCTCGGCTTCATGCACGCCATGAAAATCTGCAAGGTCATGGACCATGCCATCAATATGCAGATGCCGCTCATCGGCATCAACGACTCGGGGGGAGCCCGCATCCAGGAAGGGGTCCGTGCCTTGGCCGGGTACGGTGAAATCTTCTACCGCAACACCAAGGCTTCGGGCGTCATTCCCCAGCTTTCGGTCATCCTGGGGCCCTGTGCCGGCGGCGCGGTGTACTCCCCGGCCTTGACCGACTTCGTGTTCGTGGTGGACAAAGTCTCCAAAATGTTCATCACGGGACCGGAAGTCATCAAATCCGTACTGGGAGAAGAAATTTCCCAAGAAGACCTCGGCGGAGCCCGCACCCATGCCGAAATCACGGGCAACGCCCATTTCTACGCCAAGACCGAACAGGAATGCTTCACCCAAATCAAGGAACTGCTTTCCTATATCCCGCGCAACAACCGCCAGAAAGCGGAAGCCGTGGCGCCCAAGGAACCCCAAAAGACGTATAAAATCGACAACATCATCCCAGACGACGTGCGCAAGCCTTATGACGTGCGCCATGTGATCCGTGCCATCTCGGACGATTCCTGCTTCTTGGAAGTGCAGGAGCTTTTCGCTCCGAACATCGTGGTGGGCTTCGGCCGTATCGACGGACAGACCGTGGGGTTCGTGGCCAACCAACCGCTGGTCATGGCCGGGGTGCTGGACGTGGACAGCTCGGACAAATGCGCCCGTTTCATCCGCTACTGCGACGCTTTCAACATTCCTTTGGTCACTTTCGTGGACCTTCCGGGATACCTGCCAGGCGTGGACCAGGAACACGCCGGTGTAATCCGCCACGGGGCGAAAATCCTGTACGCTTATTCGGAAGCCACGGTTCCCAAGATTACCGTCATCCTGCGCAAGGCTTACGGCGGCGGTTACATTGCCATGTGCTCCAACCACTTGCATGCCGACTTCGTGTTCGCTTGGCCCACGGCTGAAATCGCTGTCATGGGTTCGGCAGGTGCCGCCAACATCATTTTCCGCAAGGAAATCAAGGAATCGGAGAACCCGGAAGAGACACGCAAGGAGAAAGTGGCCGAATACAGCGAGAAGTTCGCCAATCCTTACGTGGCAGCCGGTTACGGCTACGTGGATTCCGTCATCGAACCTTCGGAAACCCGTCATGCGGTGGCCCGCGCCCTCAAGCTTTCTGAAAACAAGCATGTGGAGACACCGTGTCGGAAGCATGGTCTGCCCCCGTTCTAAAAGCGGCTAACAGCGGCGCGTGATAATGGGCAATCCGGCCTCGCAACTTGCCCTTTCTGACGCAGCGCAGGACTGTGGTCGAAATTTTATTTGAAGCCACATTCTCCTTTCAGTCTCAATGTGGGTCTTTGTGCAAGACAAGAAGAGAACAGCTTGGCGCAAAGACCCGCATTCCCGAAAGTTTGATTCCGTCAAATAACCTCAAATATGGACACAACAGAAAATCTTGGAAGCCTGAACCTGCCTTCCGGGCAGTACGAAACCCGGCTTTCGACCAAATACGAACACAAAGCCCCTTACCGCCATGTAAGCCCCTATAACATGGAGGCTTTCATGCCGGGAACCATCCGCCAGATTTGCGTGAAGGTTGGCGACTCGGTGAAAAAAGGCGACAAAGTCTTGATCCTGGATGCGATGAAGATGGACAACGAACTGCTTTCCCCTGTGGATGGCACCGTGAAATCCATTTGCGTGGAAGAAGGCCAAAGCATTCCGAAACACGCTTTGTTGATTGAATTCGCTCCTGCCGAATAAGCCGAAGCGGAGAACACTGCGCAAATCTTTCTTGGCTTGCCTGGCAAGCATTCCTTGTTTGGACATGCCCGAGGCGAGCTATCGAAAACCTTACGATTCCCGACCTCTTCGAAAGACAGGGTCGTGAGCTGTAAGGTATACCCAAACGGACCAGAAGAAATGTTCGAAAATCCGGTCCGAGTGCAGGCCGGTTGGTGTCTTTCATGAAATCCAACGGCATTTGCCGTTCGTAGCAAGGCATCAACCGGTCTGTTTTCTTTGCCGCGTTTTCCGCAAACCGGAAAAATTCTCCCAGCCTATCCGGCACAAAAGCTGCCTCGACATAAAACCATGAACCGTATCGCCTTGAATTCAAAAAAGTTCCTTGCATCCCCGGCCTGTCGGCTCGTTTCGGGTCTCTTTCTTGCCTGCCTGTCTGTTTCCTGCCAGGAACAAAACGTGGAAAGGCTCGCGTTCCCTTACGGAAAGAAGAAGTTCGATACCGGTTTCTGGCAGCGGACAGAATCCCGTCCGGACACGCTTCCCGCCGGAACGACTGTTTGCCCGGATACGGCTTTCCCCGATTACAGCCTCTTGGCCTATGCTCTCGATTCCGCGTTCCAGCCAAGACCGGAATGGGAGTTCACCAAGCCTTTCCTTTGGCTCCAAAGCCCGGCTTTCCCCGAAGACCGGGATTATTGGGCAAGGAAGCAGGAAGAGGTGTCCCGAGCCTATTTGGCAGGAATCCCGGCCCCTTTGAAGATGGATTCCGAAGCGGGAACGCAGGAACGCGGGGGAACCAGCCACAAGGAATCTGAATCCCAAAGGGGAACCCAAGGCGATGCCGAGTCCTTGCAAAGGGTGGCCGGTTCCTTGCAGTTGCACTTTCCGGAAGGAACCCGTCGGCAAACCTACCAAACCGGGTCGCAAAAACTCCAAATTTTCTACCAAGGCGAACTATACCGGAACGGAAAGAATCCTTTGGTACTCTTGCCCTGTCCTGCGGTAAACATGCATGAACACGAGGATACAACAGCATCCGGCACCAAAAACGGACATCCTCAAAATGCGAGCCCCATGGAAAGCCTGCAAATCCCGGCCTTGTTTTTTGAGAAAGGCGGCATTTTCGCCGTGCTAGGCGAAAACACGAGCATCATCGTACAGGATAGCAGCCGCTTCCGGGCCAAAGCCGATTCGCTGCGCCGCAGAATTTACACCGATACCATCCGGGCGAACATCGCTTGGCGCCGGATTCTCTACCAACGCTTCCTAAGCGACAGCATCCAGATTGCCAGCCTCATCGAATCCAAAGTCAAGGAGATTCCAGCCCGTATCCAGTCCAAAGACCTGATAGAGACCGCCAACTACCTGATTTCAAAGATGTTTTCAACGCCCTCAAAAATGGCATTGCTGGCCTTGCATCCCCAAAACGCCTTGGCGGAAAACATGGTCTTCCAAAGGAGGGATTTGTTCCGGACGGTCGTCATGGAAGCGGCTCCGGAACCGGCCTTGGATGAGCTTTGGAAGTCCTTGGCGGAAAGCCTCGCGTCCCAAAGCCCGGAAGAAAAAGGACCTGAAAAGAAAAAAGACTTCCCCTTCCCGGCGGTCTTGTGCCAAGCCAGCCCGGAATACGCGGCCTTGGCCGCCTACATCCAGGAACAAGCGGGTCGGGTTTGCGGTCCAAAACCCTTCCTTCTTACCAACGGGCTCACGGAAAACGCTATCTGGGCCTTCATTTTCTACCAGACAGGCATGACGCAGAGCCGTTGAGCCAAAAGTTTCGAAGCACGAATCGCATCCCCTCCAAGTGATAACCTTCATCCGCCCAACAAAAGTCCTCATTTTTTGCGGACTTTTAAGGATTTTATTACTTTCACCGAGTATAAAAATGAAAGATGAGTGGGTGGAAGTCTTATTCAACGAAGCTTATTTACAAAAAATGTACTGCACGGGGCAAACGGACAAAAAACACCGTTATCAGCCACAAATCATACGCAAGTATATCCGTTGATTGACATCATGATTAGTACGCCTGATGTCCAAAGACTTCTGCGGTACTTCGGTAAAGCGGAAGAGAACAAATCCTTCATGGAACGGCTGAACCAAATCCGAAAATACGCAGCGGTGTTGTAGTTCCCAGATATCGATAGACGGATCCTACATTACACCATCCTTTGGTATCTCCAATAAATCCAAATCGGTCATTAGACACGCCATGTCCGTTTCTGATTGGGAAAATGAGGCTTTCGGGCATCTTGCCCGCTTTTGTCCGCATCCTGTTTCTCGCTACGCCTCGACGTAGCCCGCTACGCCTTCGGCTAGGCCAGAAGCATGCTGCATGACACAAGCGGGCAATCTCCCCAAAGTCTAATGACCGCTTCGGGATAAAACGATTCTCTTTTGCAAAGAATATCATCGCCCTTAGGTGGAAAATACTAAGAAGCTGTTTAAATTTATTTGTTTGAGGCATCGGGAGGAAATTTCGAGGGATTTTGCGGCGTTTTTCAAAGGAGGATAGCCAAGCTATCGGACGTGAAAAACGCAAAAAAGACCCGAAATAGCCCTCGATGGGCAAACAAAATCCTGAAACCGGTTCCTGAAAATTCAGTCTTTTCAGGATTGCAAGAAATTTTAAACAGCTTCTAAGGCTCGCCACCCTAAAAAGGTGGCTTATTTTTATCTATACGTCTATGGCCCCAAAAACACCTCAGTCCCCTGTCCCGGACGAGGCTTTGCCCTATTTCCCAACCTGTTCCTGCGTGAAGGGCAGGAGGAACGAAAGTGTGGAAACCTCTTTGGGGATACCCATCTTGCGGCGAATCCGGAATTTGATGGTGTCGATGGTCCGGGTGGAGCGGTTCAACAGGGTCGCGATATCCTTGGTATTCAAATTCATGACAATAAGCGCGCAAATCCGGTTCTCCCCGGCGGTCAAAGTGGGATAGGCCTTGTTCAGATTGGAGAAGAATGCCGGATGGACCTGTTCGAAATAGAGCTTGAAAGCCGCCCATTGGTCCTTGCCCCAAGCCCCGTTGTCCAAAGCCCGGATACGGGCGGCAATGGAGGCCAGCTCTGCTGCTTCCCGGGCATCTTTGGCCTGTTTCTGCAAAGCTTCCACCGAAGAGAGGATTCCCGGAATCGCGTCGGCGGTCTTGGCCATCGAAAGCGTGTTCGACAACAATTCCCTATCTTTCTTCTCGGTCTGACCCTGCAAGGCCAACAAAGCATCCTGATCCTCCGAAATCTTTCGTTCCAACATCTCGGAAAGTTGGCGGCTGCGGACCCGCATGCGCATGAATTTCCGCCACAAGACTACCACCACGAAGATGCAAACGGCCAAACCCGTTGAAATCAAAACAATCAACATGTTCTTCTTGAACAAGGCCAAATGGGCCACCTCGCTTTGATAGTCATACAAACGTTTCTCGTTCTCCATCCGGAAACGCTCGAAATCCCGCTGCAACTCGATGATTTTCTCTCCGTTTTCCGACCAATTACCCAACTTGGACAACTCCCAGGAATCCGACAAAAGCCGGTAGGCATCCTCATAATTCCCCTTGACCGCATACAAGTCCGACATGGCAATCCCGATATGCATCCGTACCAAGCCGGAAGCCGATTTTCCATCCTTTTCCAATATTTCCGAATACAAAGCCAAGGATTTGTCATAATTGCCTTTCAACCTTTCCAGCTCGGCGATGTTGCAAGCCACATACAACCTCTTGCTTTCATCCTCCATCAACAGCAATGCCTTTTGGAAAAAGTTTTCCGCTTGAGCGTAATCTTCCAAATACGTGTACAAGACCGCCCGGTTCTGATAAAGCACGCACATCTTGTCCAAGTTCCGGTGGGCATAATGTTCGGCCAAATCCAAATGGTAAAAGGCGGAATCGGCATCCAAGGGTCCCCAATACCCGGCATAAACGTTGTGCAAGGAATAACACAAATCATCCATTCCGGTCGAGTCCCGCATGCAGGAATCCAACAGGACCGAAGCCGACTCCAAATGTTCCTTGGCCAAAGAATAGTTGTTCAAGAGCATGCAATAATTGCCCAATTCGATATGGGCTTTGACCGCTTCCGGAAAATACCTTTCCTCGGCAAGGCGCAAAACCGAGTACAACTTTTCCATCCCGGCTCCGTAATCCTCGTAAATCTTGTACAAACGGCTCTGTTCCATCAGGATGCCTATCTGCTCCTTTTCCGTGCCGGGAATGGCTTGCAAGAGTTCCAAGGCATAATCGTACAGGCTGACCGCCGTGGAATAGGCATGCTGGTCCGCATAAACGGAGGCTTTTCCGCCCAAGAGACGGCTTTTGTCCAAAGGGGAAAGATCCGGATTGAGCAAAAGAGAGTCCAGCTTCTCGATTTCCCGCATGTCGAAACTATCCACTCTGGAAGAATCTCCATAACGGTCGGCAACCGATTGGGGGATAATGCCTGTAGCATGGCAGCATCCGCCGCATACCCCAATGACTATCAGGCTGCTAATAATTAAGAGAGAGAGAGAGAGAGAGAGAGAGGGAGGGAGAGAGGTGATGGAACCTAATACCCGATTTTTCCATTGCATTTTACGAAACTGTTTCAAAAGCTGTCGAAACGAGGGAGTCAAAATCGCAGATTCCAAGCCCGCCCCTATCCCGATACACCAGCGAAGCCAGCAGCTTGGACAAAGGATGTCCGTTCCGCCAGACAAAGATAACACTTTTTTACATCCCTCCATGCGGTGGAACCCATCCCTACGGTTTTCCGATGTACCTGTTTCACCTTCCGTATTACAAAATAAAAACAATCAGAGGTATAACACACCGTACGCAATTTTTAATAGTACGTTTTTCCACATTGGCGTAATCTTTAAGCCCGGTAGGAATTTCATTTCTTCAAAACTTGTCGCATACTTGCTTTCGCCTACACCCCGGACCGCAATCCCTGCCCCCATAGCCGGGTTCCCCATGGGGTCGCAAAACATCCCAAAAGAAAAGGCGTGCGGAACGGGTGCCGGAACAAACCACAAGACCGTGGTCGGACAAACTAAAAAGCCATTGAAACAAAACGAAAAAAACATTTTCCATGAAGAAATTCCGGATGTATCCTTTCGTCCTTCTTTTCCCGGCATCCCTTGCCTTGACCCAAGCTCAAGCACCGCAAAACGCGAGCTTCGAGCGCACCAAGACCTTGGAGCTGGGTTCCACCGCCAAAGAAAACGTTGAAATCTCCGACGCGGTCTTCCATATCACCGCCGTCTATACCGACACCAGCTCCCCTGAGAGCCTGAACCTCCAATGGACACCGGCTTCCGCAACCAAGCTTTTCCGTTACGACGATGGGAATTTGGTGGACGGTATCAGCCTCACCAACGCCGGCCCGAGAGGCATTATCGGGAACTCCTTCACTGAAGTCCGCAGCCTGGAACGCATCAACTGGGCCTTGTACGGCGACACCATCCGGGAGCGGAAAGTGAACATCCTTGTTTTCGGCTTGGATGAGGAAGGCACGCCCGTCCTGCCTATCCTTTACTCGGCCAGCGTGGAATGCCAGAGCCGGGTCTTGTGCAACCATAACATGCCCTACCCGCTGCAAACCCCCAACGGCTGTTTCATTGCCTTTTCCTCCGCCGACGACAGGACCCTTTCGTTGGGATTGGACGACGGAGGCAACGACACCTGGCCTTTCCAGCGGGGCGTTTCCTGGTCCAATACCGATTACCTTTCCTCCTCTTTCGTGGCTGCCGACCGCCAAGGTCTGGACTGCGGTCTGATGGTCCGCTGCCATGGGAAAAAAGCGGACGCGCCCCAAGAAGTCCCGGGGCGTTACCGTATCTACCGCTTTGAAGCCAAGCAGATAGACAACCCCCAAAACTGGGAGTTGCTTTCCGACACCCATATGGAAACCAATACCTATGCCGATGCGGCCTACCCGCAACTCCCCTCGAACGTGTACTATTACGCCGTGGACACCGCCTGCGCGGAAAACGAAAGCCTGCCGACCTTGTCCCACCCGGTTTACAAGGACATGTCCACCTCCGTCCAGCTGAGCCTCAAGACCCTTTCCAGCACGGTTATCCCCGAAGGTGCGAGCGTCAGTCTGGAAGGCCTGGAAGGCCCGGTCCGGATGCCGGTCTATACCCAGACCGCCGATGCTGAAGGTAAGGTAGCTTTCGCCTCGGTCCTGAAAGGTGTGTACAAGCTGAGCATCGAATGGGCCGGTTTCAAACCGATTGAACAAGAAATCGACCTGAGCCAGGAAAACGCTTACGATCTGGGCAGTTTCAACTTGGAAGAATATATCGAGCAAGCCTACGGGCTGGCAGCCGGGAAAACCAAAATCCCCAACGTCCGCCATCTGAGCTGGAATCCCGCCAAAACCCTTGTGGAAGACGTGGAAAGCCATGAAGACTTCGCCATCAATTCTCCCGGTGAAGCGGGCTGGTCCTATATCGACGGGGATGGAGGCACGCCTTACGGTATCAACAACTGTACCTTCCCCAACTCCGGGAAGCCATTGGCTTTCATGGTTTTCAATCCCGGAAGAACCACCCCGGTCCTTTCCAACCTGCCCCAAGCCATTCCGCATGGCGGGGAAAAATACTTCGCCGCCTTCGCCAACATGCCAGCCTCTTCCTCTTCACCGGCACCCGCCAACAACGATTTCCTCATATCCCCGGCCATGGACATGGGGTCCGACTTTACTTTCTCTTTCTACGCCAAGTCCTACGACAACCAATACCCCGAACAATTCCGGGTATGGTATTCCACCAACGGCAAGGAATTGCAGGATTTCACGCATGAACTGACCAACGGCCCGGTCACGGCTCCCGACTCTTGGACTTGCTATACCTACGAGGTTCCCCAAGAAGCCGTTTACGTTGCCATCAACTATGTATCGCAAGACCAATTCATTTTCATGGTCGACGACCTGCTTTTCGTGGAGACCCCCAGCCAGGCGGTTCCCCTCGGCTTCGAAGTAGCCGTGGACGGAAAGATAGTAGATACCGTTGAGGGAACCGGGATGGAAACCGGGATTCTGAGCCAAGGTCCGCATACCGCCGAGGTGACCGCCTTGTTCCGGACCGGGAACGCCGGGAAAACCAGCCTCCAGTTCGAAGTGGAAGATTACCCGGTGGCCTTGAAAGCCAAAGTGGTCAGCTCCGAACAGCAAGCCTTGGCGGGTGTACAGGTGAACCTGGAGGGGAACTTCAGCTACCAAAGCACCAGCGATGCCGAGGGCAACATCCTGATCGCACCGGTTCAAGGCATGGAAACCTATACCTTGGAATTGCAGGCCGAAGATTACAAGACACTTAGCCAGGAAGTCCGTTTCGAACAAGACACGCTCGACCTGGGAACCCTCGTGCTCCAAGACCAGCCTACCCCTCCCGGCACCCTCTTCGTCGAAGCGGATGAACAAGGCCGTTACGCCGAACTCAGCTGGCGGGCCCCGTCCGACTACAAGCTTTTCCGCAAGGACGATGGCCGTATCGAAGGGGGGCTTGGCAGCAACAGCGGCACGGAAAAGACCGTGGTCGGAGCCGTGCATGAAGAAGCCGCCATCCTTTACCAAATCTCTTGGATGACTGCCACCCAGGGGACCAACCAAATCAACCTCTTCGTCTTCGATTTGGATGAAAACGGGATGCCTATCAAACGGATTTTGTATGAACAGCACGGGGTCGACAATATCGGCCTGCAATGGAACACCTACTATCTGGAAGAGCCCTTGGAATGCCCCAATGGTTTCATGCTGGGCGTCAGCGGGACCGGATTCGGCAATGTCGGCCTGGGTGCCGATAGCGGGCGGGATTCCATCTGGCCGTTCATTCCCCGGACCAACTACCTGATTTCGGATTACACCGACACGGAAATGGAGTTCTCCTTGCTCGACCAGCAATTTACCCGCAACTTGATGATCCGGGCCGAAGGCAGCACGGAGGCTTTCATGGCCAAGTCCGCGACCAAGGCGGTTTCCGGTTACAAGGTTTACCGTTCCATGCCCGCCACGGGCGAAAGCCCGGCTCAGTGGACCTGCCTCACGCCCCAAGCCATCGCCGGGACTTCCTATCAGGACGACCAATGGATCAAACTGGACAAAGGATACTACCAATACGCGGTCCGCAGCGTTTATGCCAATGGCGACAGTTCCGAAATGGCTTATTCCAACCTTATCGGCAAGGATATGGAAACCCAGGCGGTTGTCGAGGTGCATGATGCGGCGAACCAGCCGCTTGCCGATGCCAAAGTAAGCCTTTCCCTGGCTTCGGGGGAAAGCTTCGAAGCCCTCAGCGGTGCCGACGGCAAGGCTTCCTTTGAAAATATCCCGACGGGGATTTACACCCTCGGCATCACCAAGGAAGGCATGGCAGATTTCCTGCTCTACGATCTTGACTTTTCGCTCAGCAGCACCTATTCGGTAGGGCCGTATTGCTTGGGCGACCCCATCCCGGCCCCGACCGGCCTCCAAGTGGAAGAAGGGACGGCACCCGGCAACCGGATTGCCCGCTGGCAGGCTGCCGGTTCCAGCAAGGAAACGACGGTTGCCGGAAAAACGGCTTCCCTCGCGGATTACATCCCGCTTGGAGAACAAACCAAAGACGGCCTGCTCATCTACCAGCTTTATCTGGACGGGGAACGCTGCGGTCAAACCGCCGAAACCTTCTTCCTGCTTTCCGGTTTGCAAAAGGGGCAGCACACCTTGGGTATCCGCGCCCGCCAAGGTAACCTGTATTCCCCGCTTTCGGAAGTGGAATTCAAGGTGGAGGACGTCGCCAACGAAGCCGCCGGGCTGGCTGGCATGCAGATTTGGCCAAACCCGGTTCCCGGGAAAACCTTCCATGTGCGCTGCCCGGAACCCATCCAACGCATCCGCCTCATGGATGCCGGAGGTCGGTATGAGGAAGTTGCCTTCGATGCCGGTGGAACGGCAGTCGAAGCCTGGACCTCGGCACCTGCCGGATTCTATCTGATAGAAGTGCAGACGGAAGCCGGGGTTTACAGGAGCAAGATTATCCTGAGATAAACCCAAATCGGTCATTAGACTTTGGGGAGATTGCCCGCTTGTGTCATGCAGCATGCTTCTCGCCTAGCCGAAGGCGTAGCGGGCTACGTCGAGGCGTAGCGAGAAACAGGATGCGGACAGAAGCGGGCAAGATGCCCGGAAGCCTCATTTTTCCCAATCAGAAACGGACACGGCGTGTCTAAGACCGATTCGGGTTAAAACAAGGGTGTGTCATAACGGGTTTTATTTTGACACACCCTCCTGCTTGAACAAGCGTTGAAAAGAGAAAAATACAAACACAAAAACAAACGGATATGAAAAAAAGGATTATTGCACTTACGATTTTGCTGGCTTTCCTGGGCCTTGCGTTGCAAGCACAGGGGAGCGCACCTTGGACCGGAGGCATCGCGACCGGTTTCTCCGGCGGAAGTGGAACGGAAGACGACCCGTGGCTGATTACCACCGGGGATGAACTGGCATTCCTCGCCCAGCAAGTCTTCAACCGGGTAGACGATTACGAAGGTGAGTATTTCCGCCTCCAAAACGACATCGACTTGGGAGGGGATTTGGAGAGCCCGAGCGAATGGAGCCTTCCCATCGGACGTGGCGTATTCTATTTCCAAGGGAATTTCGATGGTAACCACAAACAAATCCTCAATATCTACCGCAACGCGGCAGACCAATCCAATGTAGGCTTTTTTGGAAGCATCGGTTCCTCGGGGTCGGTCAAGAACCTGACGGTGGCCAGCGGGACCTTGGTGGGCAAGGATTACGTGGGCGGCATCAGTGCCAAGAATGAAGGCCTTATTGAAAACTGCTACAACTTCGCCGATATCACGTCCATGCAGACCGGAGGGCGCTTCGCATACGCCGGGGGCATTGTCGGGGACAATATGGGGACAATCCGCAACTGCGTCAACTTCGGCACCGTGACCGGGGAAAGCCGCATCGGGGGTATCGTGGGCGACCTGCATGTGAACAAACTCACCACCGGCTTGATGGAACGATGCATCAATTTCGGCACCATCCGTATCACCGAAGGGAGTGCCTATGCCAGCATCGGAGGCCTTGCAGGTTCCATCAGCTCCGCCCCTGACAATATGGCCATCATCCGCAACTGTGCCAATTTCGGAATACTCGACCTCAACGATTTTGAGGGAAACACACAATATTTGAGCTGTCTCGTGGGACAAATCAACACGGCATCGTGTCTCCTTCAAAACAGCTTCTCGGCGGCACCTGTCCTGGCTGGGAACCTCTCTATCAACGACCTCGCTTCCAATTACAACAACGACTCGATTGACCACTGCTACAACGACCTCCAGATTTCGGGCCAAAGCGGTTCCCATAGCGTATCCACCTCTTTTCTCACCTCAGCTTCCGGCATCGAAGGCTGGGATGCGGAAATCTGGTCCTTTGAAGAAGGGGCCTACCCTATGCTGAAAGCCTTTGAAGACGAGCCACAAGTGGCCATCGGTGCCTCCGTGCCCTTGCTTTATTACGCGTCTGAAACCGATTACGATACCTACAAAGCCGTCAAACGCGACTTTGAACTGCCTGCCATCGGCAATGCCGTCTGGACGGTAACCAAAGGCTCCACCGTTAGCATTTCCGGCACGACCGCCACGGTGACCCGTTTGGCAGACAAGACGGATAGTGTCTCCCTGCAAGTGGAACGCGGCGGCCAGACCCGTCAGTTCAACCTCATCGTCCTGATGCAGGCTGTTCCCCTCTCGATTGCCCAAGTCGAACACGGTACCATCCGCGTATGGAACGGGGAAACCGAAGTGTTGGACGGAACTTCGGTAGAAGACAATACCCTGCTCCGCCTGGAAGCCCTTCCCGAAGAGGGTTGGTTGCTGGACCATTTCCTTGTCAATGGAGAGCGGCAAGATGAACCTACTTTCAATGTGAACGGGCAAACCGAGATTTCCGCTATTTTCATGCCTGACAGGGATCCCGAACCTTGGGACGGCAGCATCGCCACCTCCTTCGGGGGTGGTACCGGTTCGGTCTCGGCTCCCTACCAAATCCGGACCCCGGCGGAATTGGCCTATCTGGCCCAACAAGTCAATGCGGGCCAAACTTATCCCAATACCTATTTCCTCTTGGTATTCAATCTGGATTTGAACCATCAGGAATGGACGCCCATCGGCATATACAGCGGTTCGGAATCCACCACCTATGCTTTTGCCGGACATTTCGAAGGCAACAACAAATCAATCAAGAACATGCGCATCACCGACAACAGCCTCGCTTATGCCGGTCTTTTCGGAGGAACCGATGCCAGTGGTAGCATTTCCAACCTTTCGGTGGACAGTTCGTTCATCCATGTCGAACGAGGTGAAGAATTGGGGCAAGCGGGTTTGCTTGCCGCCAATTCCGGCGCGACTTTAACCAATTGCAGTGTTTCCGGACGTGTAGAAGGAAACGTACAACATGCTGGAGGCTTGGTCGGCTATGCCCGCCTCCGAATCAACCACTGCACCAACTACGCCACCGTCATCAACCAAGGTAGTTATGCCGGAGGCATTGCCGGAACTGCCTTTGTAGCCACCCTCAGCCATTGTTCCAACCTCGCCGACAGTATCGTGGCCAGTTCAAGCGCCGGAGGTATCTGCGGTACCGGAAGCCGTTCCGACATAACGGACTGCCTCAACCGGGCCAACGTCCATTCCGATGATTTGGCAGGAGGAATAACTGCCATGTTCTCAGGTGATCCAAGTATGGGTGGCGCCAGTCTCGAACGCTGCCTCAATGAAGGGAACATCTCCGGCGAATCCGCCGGAGGCATCAGCGCCCTGCCCGGCGGAAACATCAGCGACTGCCTCAATATCGGCAGCATCTATGGCCTGAACGATGCCGGAGGCATTGCTGCCAACAGTGGCAACGCGTCCAACCTTCTCGCCAATGTATACAATTTGGGGGAAATCCTTGCCGATCAAAACGGCTACGCGGGAGAAATCCTCGGTTCTTTCACCTACGGTAGCCTGCGCAACACGTATTTCGACAAGCAAATCAGGCCTCATGCCTTGGCGGTCGGGAACCAAGCGAACCGGGCCGAACGGGCCTTGTTGACCGGGCAGTTCACAGACTCCCTGCCCACCGGCTTCGACACCACGGCCTGGCAGCACGTCAAAGGCCAATATCCCGTCCTGAAAGGCCTCCCGGCTTCGGATTTCCTCAAACTGCAAACCGCTGCCTTGCAACTGCATGCCACCAACGACAGCATCTATGAAACCCCGGAAGATGTAAGCCGCGACATGAGGATTTTCACCCAATCCGGCGTGCAATGGGCGGTCGAAAAAGGAACGACCCTTCAAGTAGAAGGGGGCATTCTCCGCGTGAACCCGCTGGCAGATGTCGATACCTGCCTTGTGGCCGCCACCTTGGGCGATTTCCGGAAGGAATACAGGATCCTGGTTTCGCCCTTGCGCTACCGTCTCCTGATCCAAAACAGCGAAGGTGGTTCCATCTTGGCCACCAACACCCAAGGGGAAAGTTTGAACAGCGGTGTGGAACTGACCCCCAACGACAGCGTATGGCTCAGCACCCAGCCGGAAACCGGATACTACTTCTCCCGATGGTTCGACGGGGACACGGCTTCCCGCAAACTCCTGATCATGGACGAGGACAAGACGGTTTCGGCCAGCTTTGCCAAATACAGCTTCACTATCACGGCCTCGGCCAATGAAGGCGGCAGCATCACGCCTTCGGGTGAAATCGCGGTGGAATACGGTGCCAGCCAGACCTTCACGCTCATGCCCCAGGACGGCTACAAGACCGATTCCTTGATTGTGGACGGCGAAGCGGCCGAAGTCCGGAATACCTACACTTTCACCCATGTGGAAGCCGACCACAGCATCCGGGCCGTCTTCTCGCCGCTCAGCTTCACGATTACGGCTTCCTGCGATGAACACGGCAGCATCTCGCCCTCGGGAGAAAGTACGGTGGAATACGGGCAAAGCCTCACCTACACGATTACGCCCGACGAGGGTTACAAAGTAGAAAACCTGCTTATCGACGGGGTGCCGGTGGAAGCGGCTTCGACCTACACTTTCAACACCGTCATCGCCGACCATACCATCCACGCCACGTTCAAGGAAGAAACGGGCAATGAGTCCCGTCTCGCCGCTTGGCTCGACCTCTATGTCCGCGATGGCATGATTGTGGCCGCCAACCGTCTCTCCCAGGATGTGGATATCGAAATTCTCGATGCCAAGGCTTCGTTGCAGGGCCGTTCCCGCCTCGCGGCCTTCTCCACCGCCTACATCCCGGTTCCCGCGCCCGGCCTCTACCTGATCCGGGCCAGCCAGAACGGGGAATCTGCCATCTACAAGATTCTGGTAGGCAGGCGCTGAGAGTGATGAATAGAACCCGGGAACAAGGAGGGCGACTCTAAAGCCAGCTTTTCGACAGGGGATCCACGCCAAAGGGTATCCTATCGTGGTTTCCCTGTCGGAAGGATAGCGTCCGGGGTTCCTATTCGGAGTTCCTTCCTTAGAAAACCCGCAAGACCGAGCCTTGAAAGGCCCCGTCTTGCGGGTTTTTCATTGAGTGTACCGAACCATTCGATTAAGCCGAGCACCATGCCAAGCTTGCCTGAACCCTGCCGAGGTACAGCCAGTCTTCGGCGAAGCCAGATTGCCCATTATCACACATCGCCTTTAAAACCACCCATCCACGGCGCGCAACAGCCCCTACTCCACCACTTCGGCTTCCTGCGGTTTGAACCGCTGGTGAATCTTACGCAAACGGAAAGAAATATCAATCATCCAACAACCCATCACCAAGCAGCCTACACCCGTCAGCACGATAACCGCCGGAATCCCCAACTGGAAAGGCTTGACAAGAATGCAAAGCGAAAGCAGCAACAACAAGATACCGGAAGCCGTGGTCCAGCCATTGCCAGGCACGCCCAAGGCCCCCATGTCGCTGCCGAAACTGATCATCATGATGCTGTGGGTCAACATCCAGACCCCCATGTAAACCGGCAAGGCAAGCAAAGTAACTTGGGGATAAGCAATCAGAAGAATCCCGAGAATCAAGTCGAAAACACTACCCACAATGGAGTAGGTCCGCATCGCAAAGAAATTCCGGCTGCCAAGCGAGACCACCAAGCCCACGATTCCGCTCACCAGCATCAGGACGGCAAACAGCACGCTCAAGGCCACGTAACTTTCCCCCGGACTGCAAAATACCACGATACCAGCCACGATAGCCAAAATTCCTGTCACCAACAGAAGCCACCAATGCTTGACGACCTTCCCCGCCTTGCGGATGATTTGTTCAAAATAAGAATCCATGTTTTCTGGTTTTGTCCCCGTCCTACCGGCAAACGGCAGCGGAAGCCTCCCGCCTTCCGGCAAGAACAGGTTTGTTCATAATCAGAATCCATTACCAAAAAGCATGCAACCCCGTTTTCCAAGGCAAATTTTCATGAAATCCGACAATTTGGCAGCTCCGATTCCGAGACAACAAAAAAGGGAACCCGTCAACCGGATTCCCTCTTTGCATTTGTGTCTTTTTTAACCTATTCGGCGGCGCGTCAGAATGGGTGAGATGCAAGGCGCTGAGAGCGAGAACGAAGGAGCGTACTCTAGTACGTGACTGAGTTCGAGTCTCGAAAGCAACGCAGCAGATTGCCCATTATCACGCGCCGCAAAAAAACTACTCCACTATCAAATTCCAACCATGCCTATCCTCGGCTTCCCCTTCCTGGATAGCTTTCAAAGCATGGTACAACTTGGTCGAAACCGGACCGGCCTGGCCGTCCTTGCTGACCACGTATTCCTTGCCCGTGGAGCGGTCCACGATCTTGCTGATCGGCGAAATGACCGCAGCCGTACCGCAAGCCCCGATTTCGTCGAACGAAGCCAATTCTTCCTCTTCGATAGGACGACGTTCCACTTCCATGCCCATGTCGGCAGCAATCTGCTGCAAGCTCATGTTGGTGATGGAACGCAGGATGGAATGCGAATCCGGAGTAATGTACTTATTGCCCTTGATGGCGAAGAAGTTGGCAGGACCGGCCTCATCGATGTACTTGTGTTCTTTCGAATCGAGGAACAACACAGTCGAATAGCCTTCTTCGTGGGCACGTTCGCTGGCACGCAAGGATGCCGCGTAGTTCCCGCCCACCTTGAACAGACCGGTACCGAGAGGAGCCACACGGTCGTAGTCCTTCACGATTTGCATGGGAACGGGTTTGAAACCGCTCTTGAAGTAAGGGCCTACAGGACCACCGAACACGATGAACATGTATTCCTTGGCCGGTTTCACCCCTACTTCGGCACCCGAACCGATCAACAAGGGACGGAGGTAGAACGAAGCCCCTTCCCCATAAGGCGGGATGTATTTTTCATTCAGTTTCACTACCTTCTTGCAAGCCTCGATGAAGAGTTCGGTAGGAACCGGCTGCATCAGGATACCGTTGGCGGAAAGAACCAAACGCTTGGCGTTTTCATCCGGACGGAACATACGGATCTTGCCGTCCTTGCCCCGGAAAGCTTTCATGCCTTCGAAGGCTTCCTGGCCGTAATGGAGGCAGGTCGCCGCCATATGCAAGTTAATCATTTCATCGTCGCGAACTTCGAGATCGCTCCATTTGCCGTCCTTGTAGTAAGCGCGGACATTGTAATCGGTCTTGAAATAACCGAAAGGCAAATTTTTCCAATCAATCTGGCTCATATTATCGGATTTTTTAATTGAACTCTACTCGCATTCCCGCCAAAGGACGAAAGCCTCGTTTTCAACACCTTGGCAAGAAACAAAGCTCGTTTCCGAAGCAAGGGACGCCCGAAAAACCTTGCGAAGATACGAATATTTTCAGAAGCTGCCCCATGAGGTTTCAGGATTTTATTTGCCGGGACTTTCCCCATGCCACCCGGTGAATTTCGTACTTTTGCCAAGGATTCCATCCAGCGGGACATAGTTTCCCCTAACACACGGAAAACTCAACTTTTATGCTGAAAATCTGGATAGCCGTTTTCCTCGGAGGCGGGTTCGGCAGTTTGCTGCGCTACGGGGCACAAACCCTTTTACAGGGAAATGTTTCCCCGAGCCTTTTCCCCTATGCCACCTTTGGGGTCAACATCATCGGCAGCTTCTTGATCGGGCTGTTTTCCGTCCTCTCCGCACGCTTCGGATGGTCCGAGGAGACACGGTTTTTCCTGACCACCGGCCTGTGTGGCGGCTTCACGACTTTCTCCACTTTCAGTCATGAAGGCATGAACCTGCTCAAGAACGGGAATTACGGAATATTTTTCTTCTATCTTGTGTCGAGCCTCCTTATCGGCATCGCGACGGCTTTTGCAGGAAACCGGACCGGATTATGGTTCGCAGGCAAATAAAGACATTCGTCCCACGCCTATAAACAAAAATCTATTTCATTGTAAACAAACGAAATATCATCCACCCACATGGTAGCAGCCCCGCCACCGGGAACCTTGTTGGTGGTAATGGTAGCCAGAACATAAGCCGGAACCTGCCCTTCGCAACCGCTCCGTTCAAAAGGCACGCTGTAACGGACCCAACCCGCATACGCTTGGTTCACAGGAACCGCCGCATAAGCGACCAACTTCCCGACATCCACGCCCGGATCCCGGAACCGACATTCCTCGTGAATCAAGACCTTGACCAATCCCTGGTCACGAGGGTTCTTCGGCTCGTACCTTACCCAGACCACCAAAGAATCCGGAAGCTTTCCCGAAGCGAAACGGCAATGGAACCGGGAATCCTCGCAATCCGTGTAGTTGAAATTTTCCGGGCTGTCCAGAACCGGCGAACCCACATGGACCCGCCCCGTGGTCAACACACCATTGGCATTGACACCCAAAATTTTGGTAGAATACAATTTGAGACAATACAACCCGTTGCTGCCCGGTCTCCCGCCCCTTTCGGCTTGAAGATGAAGCGAACGGCATTTCTCGAAGACCGGTTTGGCAAAATGGGCGTTCATGTATGAATTCCAACCCACAGGAATCAAGGAATCCGTTCCCTGATTCTTATAAGTCTCGAATCCCGGATTAGGCAATTGGAAAAAGGCCGCATTTCCCTGGGCCCGGCAGAATCCCATACCGGCCAAAACACAGAAAGGCAGGAGACCGGAAAGGTCTCCCGTCCGTCTTTTCCTCAGGCTTTTCCTATGCAATATCCCCATTTTTGTCTTTGCTTTCGGGCATCTTTATTCACGACACAAATATCATGAACTCGCTCCGCTCGGTTCTCCGCCGAATGCAGAGCCAAGCTTGTTTGGCCTCTGCACTCGGCTTAATCGAAAGGTTCGCTTTCGCGCAGCTTTCTCCGCCTCGGCCATGCTCAAGCAAGCTTGGCATGGCGCTCGGCTTAATCGAAAGGTTCGCTTTCGCGCAGCTTTCTCCGCCTCGGCCATGCTCAAGCAAGCTTGGCATGGCGCTCGGCTTAATCGAAAGGTCCGTTTTCCAGAATCCAGCCGATTTTCCCAGAATCCAATCGGCGAGGCACTTAACGTCCGGCCTTGCGGCGATGGTACATGCGTTCGAAAATCTTCACGATTTCGCAAACCACCAGAGGTCCGAACGACAAAGCCACCGTCCACCACCACTGGGTCGCACTCAAAGGTACCACATGGAACACGCCTTGCACCGCCGGAACCAGCAGCACGCCCAACATCAACAAGGCTACCACGCCCAAAGCCCCCCAAAGATATTTGTTGGAGAACAGGCCGCTGAAAGCCGGATGCCGCCCGCTGCGGATGGCAAATATCAACAATACTTGCGAAAAAGCCAAAACGGCGAAAGTCATGGTCTCGGCCGCATCAATCGAGGTTTGCAAGCCCACGAAATAGGCCCAGAGGGTAAAAGCGGCAATCAAAAGACCTTGGACACAGAGCCGGAAAGTAAACGGCTTGGTCATGATGCCCTGTTTGGGATCCAAAGGAGGCCGATCCATCACATCCTTCTCCGCCGGGTCCACGCTCAAGGCCAAAGCCGGAAGGCTGTCGGTCACCAAGTTGATCCAAAGGATATGTATCGGAAGGAGAGGCGTAGGCAGGTTGGCCAGCACGGCAATGAACAGCACCAGGATTTCGCCCAAATTGGTCGAAAGCATGAACTGTATCGCCTTGACAATGTTGTTGTAAATCCTGCGTCCTTCCTGTACCGAAGAAACAATCGTGGCGAAGTTGTCATCGGCCAGCACCACGTCGGCCGCCTCTTTCGACACATCCGTACCGGTAATCCCCATGGCCACCCCGATATTGGCCAGCTTCAAGGCCGGAGCGTCGTTGACCCCGTCACCTGTCATGGCCACAATCTGGCCGTTCTGCTGGAAAGCCTTCACAATCCGAACTTTATGTTCGGGCGAAACCCGTGCGAACACGGCAGCCTTCGGGGCGATTTCCTTCAACTCCGCCTCGCTCATCTTCTCCACTTCCGCCCCCGTCAGGGCCACATTGTCTTCGGCCATGATACCCAATGACTTGGCAATCGCCACCGCCGTCACTTTGTGGTCACCCGTAATCATGACCGGCTTGATACCGGCCCGACGGCATTCGGCAACCGCCGCCTTGACTTCCACACGCGGCGGGTCGATCATCCCCACCATGCCCACAAAAATCAAGTCGTTTTCGAGGGTTTCCGGAGTCACTTCCGCGGGAAGCGTTTCCAAAGGTTTCCAAGCCATCGCCAAGACCCGCAAAGCCTCCCCGGCCATGCCGATATTGACCTCTTGCAAACGTTTCCTGTCGGCATCCGTCATCGGACGGATTTCCCCTTTTTCCTGAATCCGGCTGCAACAAGACAGGATTTCGTCCAAACCACCTTTTACCGCTACACTCAAGGTCCCGCCCTGCTTAGACTGATGGACGGTCGCCATGCGCTTGCGTTCCGAATCGAAAGGAATTTCCGCCACCCTCGGTTTTTCGGCTTCCAAGGCTTCCTTGTCCACGCCTATCTTCAAACCCAAATCCAGCAAAGCCGTCTCGGTCGGGTCGCCGATTCCTTTAGGCTCCCCGCCTTCCCGGCTCAATTTACCGTCATTGGCCAAAACGGCAATCCGCATCAAGGCTTGTTCCGATTCTCCGCCGCTGGTACTCTCCATCCTCTGCCCGTCCACATACGTCCGGACCACGGTCATCTTGTTCTGGGTCAGGGTACCGGTCTTGTCCGAACAAATCACCGAGGTGCTGCCCAAGGCTTCCACCGCCGGCATGTTCCGGACAATGGCATGCTGCTTGGCCAGACGTTGCACGCCCACAGCCAACACAATCGTGGAAACGGCAGGCAAACCTTCCGGAATGGCAGCAGCAGCCAAGCTCACTGCCGTCATGAACATGGCCAGGACTTCATGCCCGTAAATCAGGCCGACCACGAAAATCAAGACGCAGGCACCCAAAGCAATCAAAGCCAACATCTTGCCCAATTGGTCCAAACGCTGCTGCAAAGGGGTCTTCACATCCCCCACCGATTGTATCATCGTGGCAATCTTGCCCACTTCCGAACGGGTCCCGGTCGCTACCACGATACCTCTTCCACGCCCATAAGTAACACTGCAAGAAGCAAAAGCCATGTTATCGCGGTCGCCCACCGAAACTTCACCCTCAATCGGCTCGGTAAACTTCTCTTCCGGAACCGATTCCCCGGTCAGGGCCGCTTCCTGCACCTTCAGGTTCACCGCCTCGGTCAAACGCAAGTCGGCAGGAACCGAATCGCCGGTTTCCAGCTCCACCACATCGCCCACGACCAGGTTGCGCGACTCGATGACTTGCAAACGCCCGTCGCGGAGCACCTTGCAATGGGGAGCGGACATCTTTTCCAAAGCATCCAGGGACCTTTCGGCCTTGGCTTCCTGGGCGACCCCGACAATGGCGTTCAAAATCACGATAGCCAAGATGATAATCGCGTCGGCAAAGCCCTCCCCGTTCATCGCGCCCACGATACCCGAAATGAGCGCCGCCACCAACAGCACGATGATCATGAAGCTCTTGAATTGTTCCAAAAACTTCACGAACAAGCTTTTGTGCTTCTTCTTTTCAAACTCGTTGAAGCCTTCGACCTTCAAACGGGCCTCGGCTTCCGCTGTGCTCAAACCCGTCTCCAGGTTCGTCTTGCACTGCTTCCCGGCTTCTTCCACGGGAAGCTGGTAGTAATTTATTGGCATTTTTTTGTGTTTTTACGAATCCCCTATGCCGACGAACGCTCCTGCAATTCGTTTTCGCGTCCCATCCGCAAACCTTCCCTCTGCCGGCACCCTAAGCGCTTCCGCAATCCGCATCCCCCATCTTTTCTCTCGAAAACGCTGCAAAATTCGGCAAGGGCTCACAAAAAACCGTTATTTTTACGGCATAAAAAATATCGAAAAAGTACTTTTTCTTCGGTCCCATGGACACCAAACCTTACAAGCGGATACCCATCGAGGATTTGGAAATCCTGAGCGACGCCCACCCCGTCAAGAATTTTTACATTTCCTTGGACAAATCCCCGTACTGGCAGAAGATCCACGGAGGCAGCAACACCTTCGTTTTCGAAGGTTTCCTCATCGCGTTTTATCCCCAAGGAAACCTTTCCGTCAAGATAAACGGCAGGCTCCACAAAATAGGACCCGGCACACTCATGATTTTGGTTCCCAACCAGCTTGTTGAAGACGAGGAAAAGCCGGAGAAGGCCATGGGACGCTACATAGCCACGACCTTGGACATGATTCTGGCATTTCCTTCCCCGCTCGACGTGGATTTCATCAACATGGCCCGCCGCCAGCCCACCTTGGGAATATCCGAGTCCGACATGACCCGCTTGCTTGATTACTACTCTTTTATCGAAAAACAATACCAAAACGAGGGGAACCCCTTCCGTCAAGAAATCATCAAAGCCCTGTTCTACGCCCTTTTGCTTGAGATTTACCGGCTTTACCAGGAACATGCGGGGCAAAGGCCCCCCACCTTGCTCAGACAGGAAAAATTAGTGGATGATTTTTTCCTCTTGCTTTCACGCTATTTCCGGCAGGAACGCAGCGTGGCATTCTACGCCGACAAAATGAACCGGACCCGGCGCTACCTTTCCTCGGCCATCAAGAAACTGACCGGACGTTCCATGCAGGAATGGATCAACGAAGTAGTGATCAGCGAAATAAAGATACAGCTCATCACAACCGACCTCAGCGTGCTGCAAATTTCCGAAGGCCTCAACTTCCCCAATCCCTCGGCTTTCATCCAATTCTTTAAATTGCACACGGGAACCACGCCCCTCAAATTCAGGCAAAGCCAAGCCTTGCCCGGGGAAGCCGGGAGCCATTGATTCAAAACCGTTGTCCTGCGACCCATTAAACCACCCCCAACAGCCAGACAAGACGGAATTCCCCTTGTCCTCGATTTATCCAGCCTATCCACCAACCTCTTCTACCTGCCCGGGTTCCACCAATTCCCCTTACCCTCGATTTATCCAGCCTATCCACCACTCATCCGGATTCATACCTCCGAACGTTTCTCTCGAATCACCATTGGTTGTTCGCCAATTTGATGCTTGCCAAGGAAACATGTTCGTTGCGGTACCGGGCTTTGGGGTTCACCTCGCCCTGCCCGAAGAACTCGCCTTCTTTCCGGGCAAAGAGAATCGCCTTCTGCGGACAGTTCTGGATGCAGGCGAAACAATAGTCGCAATCCCCCTCGGTCTTCACTCCCGAAGAGGTCATTTCATAGTTCCCACGCGGGCATACACTTGTACAAATCCCACAGCCCACACAATCCTCCGTCACCCGGAACTGGCTTTCGCTGCGCAAAAGGAAACCTTTCTCGGGATCCAGGCCCGTAGCCTGCATGAAACCGGCATGCTGCTCGCGCTCCAAATCGCTGACCGGCTCCACCCAATGGCGGTCCTGCGCCAAATCCCCCCGGATCCGTTCCACGTTTTCAGGGATATGCTTGTCGATTTTCATCTGCTCGTTCATGTCGAAATTGGGGAGCCAGTTATCGACCATGATCAACGTGCTTATATAATGGAAGGGCATTCCGATGCCGCGTGTGAACCCGTCCCAGATTTCCACGGCATTGCATTTGCGGTTGCCGTAAGTAAGGACTGCAAAGCGGTAGCCGGCCTTGAGCTTGGCTTTCTTCATGTATTCCCGGACCATGTTGGGCGGCATATGGCCGTAAATGGGATACACGATGCCGATTTCGTCGGCTTCCAACTCGTAACGGCCTTCCTTGACCAATTGGGGAATGCTCAGAAGGGTATCTTCCGGGTCCGCCAACTCCCGGGCGATATGGAGGCAGTTCCCTGTGGCGGTAAAATACAGAATGATACGTTTTTTCTTACGGGAGCCACAAGAAGAGAGCGTGGACAGGCCCGTCGTGGCCACGGTGGCGCCCGCCACCAAAAAGCCCATCCGTTTGAGGGCTTCCCTCCGGCTTATTCCTTTTTCCATTCTATTCAAAAATTATCCAATCAACCATCCAAACAGCGCCCCGGACCGTCTTGCCCGAGGACGCAAAGACCAAAGCGGCGAACCGGGTTGGTCCGGAACCAATCTTTTCCCGCTTTTCCAGCGAGCCCAAAATAGCGCAAACCGAAGGTCCGGCCAAACCGTTTCGACCTGAGTTTGGCCGAGAATCGGCCTCATCTGCCAGCAACCATGCCAGCCCAAGGCCGACTTGACCGGGGTTCCTGCCAAGCACCTCCTTTAATCGGCACAGGGGTCGGCCCCAGCCCTTTCCGGCATCCAAAAGTACGCAGGAAAGGCAACAAGGACCTACCCATATTACAGAAGCCCTATCCCAAAAAACTTGCCACATCCGGAAATATCCCGCCCCTGGCCGTCATCAATACCATTTACTCGATGGGAATCGCTAAGAAGCTGTTTTAATTTATTTGTTTAGGCCATTGGGAGGGGATTTCGAGGGATTGGGGGCTTCCCGAAGACAGGCTGCGCCTCGGCAATGCAAACTCGAACATGCTCGGTTTGCATTGCGCTCGGCTTGCACTGCCTTTTGCCGCGTTTTTCAAAGGAGGATAGCCAAGCTATCGGACGTGAAAAACGCAAAAAAGAGCCGAAATAGCCCCCGATGGGCAAACAAAATCCTGAAACCGATCCCTGAAAATCCATTCTTTTCAGGATTGCAAGAAATTTAAACAGTTTCTAAATTTGCGTTCAAAGCAATCCGTTAAAGGACATCCCCATGGCAAAAGACCTACGATTCATGCTTTACAACATGCCTGACGAGGAAGGCAAGGTCCAAGTTGTCGTCAAGGACGAAACGATTTGGTGCAGCCAAAAGGCCATGGCACAGCTGTTCGGAGTTGGAATTCCGGCCATCAGCAAACATTTGAAGAATATCTTTGAAGAAGGTGAACTTCAAAAAGAAGTGGTTGTTTCCAAAATGGAAATAACCACCCGTCATGGCGCCATAGACGATAAAACCCAAACCTCGCAAGTTGAATTCTATCATCTTGATGCCATTATTTCCGTCGGTTACCGGGTCAACTCGGCAAGGGCGACCCGTTTCCGCCAATGGGCGACCAAGATACTTAACGAATACATTCGCAAAGGTTTCGTGCTGGATGACGAGAGGCTGAAACAAGGAACAGCTGTGTTCGGCAAGGATTATTTCCGCGAGTTGCTGGAAAGGGTGCGTTCCATCCGTGCGAGCGAACGCCGTATCTGGCAGCAAATCACGGACATTTACGCCGAATGCTGTACCGATTACGACCGCAATTCCCCCACGACGAAAGAGTTTTATGCCATGGTGCAAAACCGCTTCCACTATGCCATCACCGGGCAGACCGCTGCTGAAATCGTCTATACCAAGGCCGACCACACCCAGGAACACATGGGGTTGACCACATGGAAAAACGCTCCGGACGGACGGATACTCAAATCGGATGTGTCGATAGCGAAAAACTATCTCGATGAAAAACAAATCAGGCAATTGGAACGAGCCGTGAGCGGGTATTTCGACTATATTGAAGATCTTATCGAACGCGAGAACACATTCAGCATGGAGCAATTCGCAGCAAGCATCAACGAGTTCCTTACGTTCCGCCGCTATCAGATACTGCCCGACAAAGGACGTATCTCCGCCGCCCAAGCCCAAGCCAAGGCTGAAAACGAGTATGATGTTTTCAACCGCACACAGCGCATCGACTCCGACTTTGACAAAGAGGTGAGATCCATGTTAGGGGAACAATAATTTGAGCAATAAACAGTTTTAAGAAGCTGTTTAAAATTGAGAAGCTGTTTAAAATTTCTTGCAATCCTGAAAAGACTGAATTTTCAGGGACCGGTTTCAGGATTTTGTTTGCCCATCGGGGACTATTTCGGGTCTTGCTTGCGTTTTTCACGTCAGATAGCTGGGCTATCCTCCTTTGAAAAACGCGGCGCCATCCCTCGAAATCCCCTCCCGATGGCCTAAACAAATAAATTTAAACAGCTTCTGATGGCCTAAACAAATAAATTTAAACAGCTTCTAAGTTACTCACATATACCTGTCAATCCATCGGATCCCACCCGGCCAAAAATCGTACATTTGCCTCTTGCCTCAAATCCCCTGCCCCATGAAACGGATGATTTTGGAAACGGACCGCTTGCAATTATTCGAAATGGAACTCGCGGACTTGCCCGCCTTGGCCGCTATCTTGCAAGACCCCAAGGTGATGTATGCCTACAACGGGGCTTTCAACGATGCAGAAACCCTTGCCTGGATGGAAAAACAGCGGCAACGCTACCAAGAATCCGGTTTGGGATTATGGGGCATGTTCCTCAAAGACACCCGGCAGATGATCGGGCAATGCGGCATCACGATGCAGGAATACCAAGACCGGCTGGTCCCGGAAATCGGATACCTGCTGGCCCGGAAATACTGGCACCAAGGATACGCCATCGAAGCGGCAAAAGCCTGCCGGGAATACGGGTTCCACACGCTGCACTTCGACAAATTGTACTCCATCATCCGCGACACCAACCTCGCCTCCCAGAAAGTGGCTCTCCGCAACGGGATGCAGCCCGTCGGCACCCTTGTCAAACATTACCGGGGGGCCGTCATGCCGCACATTGTCTTCTGCACGGAACAAAAAAATCCTGAAACCGGCCAAGGGAACCCTCTCCCGTCTCAGGATTGAGGAAGTAGTCCCAGTTCCCAAGAAGAAAACCTGAAAACCAACTTCCTAAAATAAACTGCAAGCCGAGCGCAGAGCCGAACGAAATTCGAGCTATGCCGAGGCGCAGCGTTTATCGGAAACGAAGTTTAAAATAAACTGCAAGCCGAGCGCAGAGCCGAACGAAATTCGAGCTATGCCGAGGCGCAGCGTTTATCGGAAACGAAGTTTAAAATAAACTGCAAGCCGAGCGCAGAGCCGAACGAAGTTCGAGCTTTGATGTTCCATCGAAAGCAGGCTGCACCTCAGCAGATCCAAGCAAGCTTTGCTCTGCATTCGGTTTGCACTGCTTTTGCCGAGGCGCAGCGTTTATCGGAAACGAAGTTTAAAATAAACAACTAAAACTTTCCGGGGAGCCAAACCCGGCAACAACCCAAGTCCGGCATCCCCCGCCCTGTAAAACAGGGAAGCACGCCAAAGCCTATTATTCCCGACGCCCCATGTAAATGAGGATGTAATACAGCAGGGTCGCCAAGGAAGTCAATGCCGCAATCACATAGGTATAAGCGGCATTACGCAAGGCGCTGACCGCCATGGGCCGCGTTTCGGCGGTCGTGATACCGGCCGTGTCGAGCCAAGCGACAGCCCGCTGGCTGGCATTGATTTCAACCGGCAAGGTGACGAAACTGAACAAGGTGGATACGGCGAACAGCAAGATACCCAGCAACAAAAGCTGGGGGAATGTCTGCACCATCAGGATGCCCGCCAGCAAGACCCACATCACGATGCGGTCGCTAAAACTCACGAAAGGCACCAAGGCCGAACGCATTTTGAGCCAAGCGTAAGAAGTGGCATGCTGCACGGCATGACCGCATTCATGGGCAGCCACGGCAGCCGCGGCAATACTGTTTCCATAATACACATCATGGCTGAGGTTCACGGTACGCCGGGCCGGATTGTAATGGTCGGTCAACATCCCTTGCACGCTGACCACCGAAACATCGGTAATGCCATGATCCCGCAGCATCTTCTCGGCCACGTCCTTGCCTGTCATGCCGTAAGGCAGCGGCACCTTGGCGTACTTCTTGAACTTTTTCTGGAGCCTGGCCTGGACCACGAAGCTCAAAATCATCAGCACACCGAAAATCAACCAAATCAGAGGAATCCCGCTACTCGCGGATCCCGTGTTGGCGGCAATTTGAAGTATCATTTTGTTTTCTTTTAAATTACTTAAAGCACATGCATCCCTGTCCACTTGTCCGGCACGGGCACCTTTCCATTCCCGAAGCCGGACTTTCGGGCGACCATCAGCAGTTTATCCTCTCCAAAACCTTCAAAACCAAACTATTCCTGCTTCCAACTGGCCCCATCCTTGCCATCCATGACCGCGATACCCACCGTCTTGAGCTTGTCACGAATCAAATCGGAAGTGGCAAAATCCTTTTTCGACTTCGCCTGGGCCCGGATTTCAAGCAGGATGTCCATCACACCCTCCAAAACCTCCTGGGATTTCCCTTCCGAAGCCGAGGATGACAAGCCCAGAACCTCTTCCACGAAATCCTGGTACAATTTCCTTGCCATCGCCAAATCCTCTTCCGAAAACACTGCCTTATTGTCAGCTGCCGAATTGACCATCTTGGCCAAATCGAACAAATGGGCAATCAAAACCGGCGTATTGAAATCGTCGTCCATGGCCGCATAGCAATCCACCGACAGCTGTTGCAGGGCCGGAGACAAGCTCCCGTTCCCCGAAGCCTTCACCCTCTCCAAGGCTGGCTTCATCTGCAACAAACGTTGCAAGCCCTTTTCCGCCGACTGCAAAGCTTCATTGCTGAAATCGAGCGTGCTACGGTAATGGGCCTGCAAAATGAAGAAACGAATCGTCATCGGGTCGTAAGCCTGGGTCAAAGCCGCATGCTTCCCGCTAAAGAACTCTTCCAAGGTGATGAAATTGCCCAAGGACTTGCCCATCTTCTTGCCATTAATCGTAATCATGTTATTGTGAACCCAATAACGGCAAGGTTCCTGCCCGTAGGCAGCACAAGACTGGGCGATTTCTGCCTCATGGTGCGGGAACATCAAGTCCATTCCACCCCCATGTATATCGAAAGGCTGACCCAAATACTTGTGCGACATGGCCGTACATTCGGTATGCCAACCGGGGAACCCCTCGCTCCAAGGCGAAGGCCAACGCATGATATGTTCCGGCATCGCCTTCTTCCAAAGCGCGAAATCGGCCGGATTGTGTTTTTCATCCTGCGAAGCCAAGTTCTCGCGCGTGGTGGCCAAAAGCTCGTCCAAGACCCGGCCCGAAAGCTTGCCGTAAGGGTAAGAGGCATTGTACTTGGGGACATCGAAATAAACCGAACCGTTCACCTCGTAGGCGAAGCCCGCCTCCAAAATCCGTTTTACCAACTCGATTTGCTCCAAGATATGTCCCGAAGCCAAAGGCTCGATGGAAGGCCTCAAGACCCCCATCCGGTCCATGAACGCATGGTAGCGGTTCGTATAATATTGGGCCACTTCCATCGGTTCCAACTGCTCCAGACGAGCTTTCTTGGCAATCTTGTCCTCACCCTCGTCGGCATCGTGTTCCAAATGCCCCACATCGGTGATATTGCGGATATAACGGACCTTGTAGCCAAGGTGTTTCAAATACCGGAAAAGGATGTCGAAAGTGACCGCGGAACGGGCGTGGCCCAAATGCGGGTCCCCATAAACGGTCGGCCCGCAGACATACATGCCCACCAAGGGGGCATGCAAGGGTTCAAAAGCCTCTTTCTTACGGGTCAAAGTGTTGGTTATGCACAAATTATTTGTCTTCATTGCGCTATTATTGAATCATTGTTTCACGAACGCGAGATTTTTCCGGCAAAGGACGAAACCTGGCGAAGCGGCAAAACCGATGCGAACACCCCGATGCAAACCCCGATCAACAGCACGGCGGCCAAATCCCCCGCATGCCAGCTTACCGGGTACACATCCGTGATATAGTTGCCCGAACCGCCTCCCAATTTCACCCAACCGAAATATTGTTGCCCGAAGGTGAGCAAACTGCCTGCCACCGCCCCGGCGACCGTTCCTATCGTACCCACTATCAATCCATGGAAAAAGAAAACCCGGCGCAAGGCCTTGTTTTCCATTCCCATACTCGACAAAATCGCCATGTCGCGACGTTTCTCGTACATGAGCAACATCTGGTTCGCTACCATGGTGAAAGTGGCAATCAGCATCACGAAAGCGAAAACCGCCACCACAATCAGTTTTTCCACCCGCATGCTCTTGAACATCGTCTGCTGTTGTTCCACCCGGTCCTTGACCAAAAAGGTCTCGCCCAGCAAAGCCTGCAAATCTTCCCTCACCTGTTCCAAATCCGCCCCGTCTTCCAACTTGAGTTCGATGGCCGAAAGCCGTCCTTCGATGTCGAAGACCCGGCGGGCGAAATCCAAATCGCAAAAGATGTATTGGTTGTCGTATTCAGGTATGCTGCTGAACAGTCCCGAGGGGTAAACCGGATAAGAAGAAATAGCCTGCTGCATGGCAAACGGCCCGGACAAAAGAGCGGCGTCCACCGCATACAGCCGGCAACCTCCTCCCGACGGCATTTGCATCTGGTTGTACACCCCTCCACCCATCAGGACCAAGGACGCCTCGCCCAAGGACTGCAAATCGTAGCTTCCCGAATAAATCTGCCCTAGGATGCCCGAAACCTTGGCAAAAGAGGAATCCACACCTTTAAGCTTCACCATCGCGTTCTGTTCCCCGCAAGCCAGAAGGGCCTGGTCTTCCACGACCGCCGAAGCCGAAGCGACCCCTTCCACCGTTGAAACCCGTTCCAACCAATCCTTCTCATCAAAGAACTTGCCCTGCGCTCCCACGATTTTCAAATCGGGATCCACCTTCCAGAAACGCTCCGCCACAAACTCGTTCATCCCGTTCATCACGGACAATATCAGCATCATGGCCGCCGTGCTGACCGCGATGCTCAAGACTGCGACCCTGCCGATGAGCGTCACCAAGGGCGTTTTCTTGGCCCTGAAATACCGTATGGCTATGAAAAATGGCAGATTCACAAGTTTGTTATTGAAGCAGCTGCTCGATGCGTTCGACCCGGTCGAGGGTATCGTCGATGAAAAACTCCAAACGCGGGATAATCCGCAACTGGCTCTTGACCCTCTGTCCCAGCAAGCCCCGGATTTCCCCGGTCCTTTCCTTGACTTTCTTCAAAGTTCCCGCCTTGTCCTGATCAGGGAAAAAGCTCAAATTGACCCGGGCCACCGACAAATCGGGCGTAATCCGCACAAAGGTGACCGTCATCATGATGCCGGGGAAATAAGGCTGCATCTCGCAGCGGAATATCTCACCCAACTCCCGTTGCAGGAGCCGGTTTATCTTCTGTTGCCTATTCGTATCCATATAAGTGCAAAGATAGCGAAAGTCGAGCGCAAAGCCAAACGAAGTTTGAGCTTTGCCGAGACCAAGCTATCTTCGACGAAAGTCACA
>CALUNB010000032.1 GCA_944321885.1 uncultured Bacteroidales bacterium
TTCGGTGCGGGCCGTGTCAGGTTCTTCGAAATAAGCCAGTTCGGTGCGGGCCGTGTCAGGTTCTTCGAAATAAGCCAATTCGGTGCGGGCCGTGTCAGGCTCTGCGAAGTAAGCCAATTCGGTGCGGGCCGTGTCAGGCTCTGCGAAGTAAGCCAATTCGGTGCGGGTTGTATCAGCCACTTGGGCTTGCAAAGCGGAGAGGCCGGCCAAAACCACCAAAGAACTTCCTAACAAAATTTCACGTTTCATTGTCTTCTCAATTTTTGTATTTCCATCTTATTAGGAAAAGCGTACCAAAACCGGGGAAAACACGGAAAAAGACTCAAATACTTTACAACTAATTGACAAACAAGACAAAAACAAAAACATCAAATCTCAGGAGAAAACAGGAGAAAACAAGGGAAACGGGGAAAACCGGGGAAAATTGTGGAATTCCGGGGAATTCCGGGGACAAGGATTCCAAGAATCAACTATCACTTCCTTTCCGCAAATCCCCATTCACCCGCATGCAAGCCTCCACCGCCTTCAAACGGGATTCCAAACCCGACACATCCGCCTGCGAAGGCCGTACTCCCTTTTCCCAAGTCCGGAGCAAATCATGCAAATCCATGATACCCAACTGCCCCAGCATCGAAGCCATCTTATGCGCCAAAGCCGAAAGCCGGGTCCAATCTTCCTCTTCCACTTGGATTTTCAAATCCTCCACTTGGTCGTAGGCCGTATCGAAGAATTCTTGCAGGAAATCGTTCAACTGTGCCGGATCATCCCCCATGAAAGTCCGCACCGAATGCAAATCATAAGGCGGCAGCGAATCCGAGGCGGAAGCCGGGACAACATCCGGGACGGCATCCTGAACGGAAAGCCGGGCCACGATTCCCGGTTCCTCCCGCCCAATCAGGACCCGTTCCATCACGGACATCAAATCCGGAAAAGCCACCGGTTTTTGGAGAACGGCCGCAAAACGGACTTCCTCGTCCGGACTGTCTTCCCACGCCTCCACAAAATGCTTGCCCGTCAACAAAACCACCGGCAAATCCGCCTTGATGGCGTTCAAACGCTTCAAAATCTCGTATCCCGACATTTGCGGCATCTGCAAATCGGTAATGACAATCTGCGGCCAAGATTCCGTAGCCCAGGCAAAAAGTTCATCCGGGTTCGAAGTTGCCCGGACCTCCATGCCCAAGCGTTCCAAATAAGCGCAGACAATATGTTGCAACATCCGGTCGTCGTCAATCAAGGCCACCCGTAGGTTACGCAAGGAATCTCCCGGCAAGGCATCCTGCTGCTCCCGGTTGTCCAAAGCCAATTTTTCCACTTCTGTTTCGTCTACCGGTTGCACAGGCAAGAAAGCCGTAAAAAGGGAACCCTTGCCCGGTTCGCTCTCCAAGGACAACTTCCCATGCAGCAATTCCACCCATTTCAAGGTCACGGACAAACCGATTCCCGTACCTTCCACACCCGCCTTGTCCTCGCCCACCCTGACAAATTCCTCGAAAATCTTCTCCTGGTCTTCCTTGGCGATACCTTGGCCCGAGTCCTGCACCCGCAATTCCAACATGGAATCCGTCCAATCGACCCTGAAATCCACATGGCCCGTATCCGTGTACTTGATGGCGTTCGACAAAAGGTTTCCCGCAATTTGCCGGATCCGCAAGGCATCCGCCTTGAACCATCCCGGTTCACGCGTCTCCGGCCCCTCCACGAACTTCCCTTGAACGAAAAAGCGGAAAATCAAGCCTTTCTCTTCGGCCTGCAAGCGGTAAACCGCCTGAATCTCATCGAACAATTTGAAAGGTTCGAACAAAGTTTGCTCCGACTTCAACTCCCCGCTCTGCCACTTCACGTAATCGAGCAAATTATTGACCAACTCCAGCAAATAAGAGGAAGCAGCCTTGGTATAAGACAAATAGTGCCGGTTTTCGTCCGAAAGACCGGAACGGTCCAACAAATCGGTACTCCCGATAATCGTACCCAAAGGCGATTTGATATCGTGGGCGATGCTTTTCATCAATTGGTCGCGATTGGCCAAAAGCGCCGCCTTTTCCGCTTCCGAGATTGCCAAGGCACGGCTCCGCCTTTGGGAACGCCAGGTCGAACGCAACAAAAAGAACAAAGAAAAAACCGTCACCAAAAAAGAAAGGACTCCAATCCAAGCAATGGTCTTGGATAAACGGCGCAAATCCTCGGCCCGTTCGCGGAATACCGCCAAGGAGCCCTCCACCTCGGTCTTCTGCCACTCTTCCAAAACATCCATGATTTGGCGGTTCAAAGCATTGTCCAAGACCAAGACCCGGTCCATTTGCCGGGATACCCGGGCGTTGGCCTCTTGCCGCAAATCTTCGAACTCCATCACGGTCCGCGCCACCGCTTGACGTAAACTGTCGTGCAAGTCTTCCAACGGCAGCAGGTTTTCCTCCAAAACCCGGTCCATCTGGTGCACGTAATACACCGTGTCCGTCCGTTCCTTCTTGAAAGCCTTCGACAGACGCTTGAAAAAACCGTCTTTGTCTTCCACCGTCCGCTCCACCCGGATAACCGTGTCCTTGTATTCTCCCACCTCGACACGGGGCGGGACCCATGGCAATTCTATCCGGAGCGAATCAATCATGCGCCGGGAAGCCTCTTCCAAACCTTGGAGCCGCAGTTCCCGCATGGAGGAGAAAAGCCGCTCCATGTTACGATTCTTAAGCCTGAGAATCTGCGAGATGGTGTCTATTTTTTCCGACATGCCCGAACCGTAGGCCAGTTGGCGGTCGCGCATCAAGCCCAAACGTCCCCCCACGGAATCCAAGCTGGCCCTGTACCCGTAGTAATACTCCTGCTCGAAAGTCTGCATATACGAGCGGGCATAAGCCTCGCTCTGGTAGAGGTCGGTAAGAATCTGGCTCACATCATAGATATTCTCCCGAGCCACCTCGATTTGAAGCGGCTGGGGAGAAATGCTATCGCGCAGCTGACGGTAAATCACAATCCCTCCTACCACCGAGATGAGGAACACCAAGGCGAAACTCAACACCAAGCCCTGGCCGAAACGCCCATCGGACTTGGACGGGAACAAGGGGTGACGCCCCTTGGCCTTGCTTTCCGCATTCTCCGATGAAGATGAACCTGACATACCTTTTTCCGTGAGGGGATTGGAATCTGTTTGAATTTATTTCCAAATAAACTGCAAATCAAGTTCGACCACATCCTTCAAGGTGTTGTGGACGGGGCAAGTCTTGGCTGCCCGCTCGATTTTCAGTTTTTCCTCCGCGCTATAACCCTTGGGCGGCATCTCCAGCCGAACTTCCATCTTGGCAATCCGCCGGGGCGAGGACTCCATGACCTTGTTCACTTCCGCCGAAGCCCCCGTGATGTCCAAGCCCGCATTTTCCGCATAGATTCCCATGATGGTCAGCATGCAGGCCGGCAAGGCCACCGTCGCCAAATCGGTCGGGGAAAAAGAACGCCCCTGGCCATGGTTGTCCACCGGGGCATCGGTAATGATTTTGGTTCCACTGTCCATGTGTTCGCACTCCACGCGCAAACCACCCAAATACGTCGCTTTCATTGTCGTCATGTCATCTTCGTTTTTATGGCCGCCAAGCCTCTTCCAGAGCTTTCCGCCCGGAATGTTTACTCCCGGATTCCCTCCGGAAGACCTCGCCCAAAGAGCATCCCGGAACCCTTTCCCGAAAATACGCCCGGCATGGAACCGGGAGCGAATCCGGAAGCAGCCCTCAAGATTGCTCCAAAGCAAAGACTTGCGCAGCCCGGTTGATATTGTAAATTTGCAAATACTCCTCTTCGGTAAAAAATCCCGTTTCCGCCTCCACCCGTCCAAAACCGCCAAATTCAACGGAATCCGTACACAAAACCAAACGGTATTTTCCTCTTCGGCGAACCGGGACCCGGTAGGAAGCCCTGCCTTTTTCCGGATGCCAATTGAACACGAACACATAGCGTTCCGCCAATTCGAACGCCAAGGTTTGGTCTCCCTCGTCCAAGTAAAGCAAATGGGCGAAGCCTTGGCGACGAAGCCCGATCCGGGAGGCCAAAGCCAGCATGGCTCGGTCGAAAGAAGCCAAAAAACGGTATTTCAAGCCGGGGTCATCTACCAAATGCCATTGGCGACGGGCATAACGGTACGAATCCCCGTTCCCGGGCCGGGGAAAATCAATCCATTCCGGATGCCCGAACTCGTTGCCCATGAAATTCAGGTATCCACCCCCTTCCGCCCCCGCAAAGAGCGTGAACAGGCGGATCATCTTGTGCAAGGCCATACCCCGGTCCACCACCGGGTTCGAGAAACCCGTTGCCATACCCTTGTACATCCAGGCCCCCATCAAACGGAAGGCCAAGGTCTGGTCGCCCACCAAGGCCTGGTCATGGCTCTCCACATAGGCGATTTGCGGCACACCGTCCAAACGGTCGTTCACCGTACGCCAAAGCTCTTCCATCCTCCACTCCTCGTCCCGCTTTTCCTTGAGCAGACGAATCCAGAAATCCGGGATTCCCATCGACAAACGGAAATTGAAGCCCATGCCTCCGTCCCGGGTCGGAGCCGTCATGCCCGGCATCCCGCTCACCTCCTCGGCAATGCTCAAAGGGTTCCCCGGCCTCAGTTCCTCCAACAAATCGTTCGCCAAACGAAGATAAATCAAAGCATCCTCGTCCACCTGGGAACCGAAATAGTTCTCATACGTCCCGAAATGCTCCACATAGCCCCGGTGCCAGTAAATCATGGCGGTCACCCCATCGAAACGGAAGCCATCGAAATGGAATTCCTCCACCCAATAGCGCAAATTGGAAAGCAGGAAACGCCGCACCTCGTTGCGCGAAAAATTGAACATGCGCGAACCCCAATAGGGATGCGTTCCCCTGTCCCCGGCATAGCTGTACAGGTCATCCGCACCGTCCAAAGCGTTCAACCCCTCGTTCTTGTTTTCCACGAAATGCGCATGGACCACGTCCATCACCACCGAAATTCCCATCTTATGGGCTTCCCGGATCAAGGCTTTCAAATCATCAGGCGAACCAAAACGCGAGGATGGCGCGAAGAAATTGGAGACATGGTAGCCGAAACTCCCGTAATAAGGATGTTCGGCAATTCCCATCAATTGCAAGACGTTATACCCTGCCTGCTTGACACGGGGCAAGACGTTCCGACGGAATTCATCATAGGTTCCCACTCCTTCCTTGTCCTGGGCCATACCGACATGGGCCTCGTAGATGAAGGGCGTTTCCTGCGAAAAATCCGGGCTCTGGAAACGTTTTTCGTCCTCGCCCCATGCAAAACTTTCCGCCGGAGAAGGGTTCCAAACCACCGCCGAAAAATCCTTGTTGCCCGCTTCCTGCAAGGCATAGAAAGCATAAGCGGGCATCCGCATGGCCCATTGGCCGTTGCTATCGTGTATATAAAGCTTGTAGCGCGAAAGATGGCAAAGTCCCGGATACTCCCCGGCCCGGATCCGGATTTCCCAAACGCCCCCACCTACCGGCTGCAAGGCATGGGAGGTCTGGTCCCAGGCGTTGAAATCCCCCAAAAGGAAGACATGGCGGGCATGGGGAAGCCATTCCCGGAACACCCATTCCCCTTGGCGCGGCACATCCGCCCCCTTCTTCTCCGCCTCGGAAGCCTCGTAATGCAGGCCGAAATAAAGATGGGCGGAGGCAAAGGCGTAAAGACTCCCCCATTCCTGTTCAATCCAGGAACGAGTGCGCAAGTAATCGGCATGGCGTTTTTCTATCGTTTCCGCCACCGGCCTCAACCATGGGTCTTTTTCTACAAGCGGCAACATCTTCTTCTCTTTTGCGAATTTTCTTTTGCGAAAATTCCGAAGCGGGTCACCTCAGCGGGCACAGGCAAACCCACCTCAATCAAGCCGTCCCCGGCCGTCGTAAGCCTTAATCCAACTTCAAGACTGCCAAGAAAGCCGACTGCGGCACCTGCACGCTTCCCACCTGCCGCATACGCTTCTTACCTTCCTTCTGTTTTTCAAGCAGTTTCCGCTTACGGGTAATATCCCCTCCATAACATTTGGCCGTCACATCCTTGCGGACCGCCTTGATGGTCTCGCGGGCGATGATTTTGGAACCGATGGCCGCCTGGATGGCGATATCGAATTGTTGACGCGGAATCAGATCCTTGAGTTTCTCGCACATGCGCCGCCCGAAAGCATAGGCGTTGTCCTGGTATATCAAAGTGGAAAGCGCGTCCACGGTGTCCCCGTTGAGCAGGATTTCCAATTTGACCAATTTGGAAACCTGGTAGCCGCAAGGATAGTAATCGAACGAAGCGTAACCTTTGGAAATGCTTTTGAGCCGATCGTAGAAATCGAACACGATTTCGGACAGCGGCATCTCGAATGTCAGCTCGGTCCGGTCGGTCGTGATGTAAATCTGGTTCTTCAAAATGCCCCGCTTGTCGATGCAAAGCTTCATGATCGGTCCCACGAAATCGGCCTTGGTGATAATCTGGGCCCGGATATAAGGTTCGTCGATATGGTCCACGTAGTTGGGAGCCGGCAAGCCGGAGGGGTTGTGGATCTCCATGACCTCTCCCTTGGTGGTCGTGACCCGGTAAGACACGTTGGGAACCGTGGTAATCACATCCATGTTGAACTCGCGTTCCAAACGTTCCTGGATGATTTCCATATGCAAAAGCCCCAAGAAGCCGCAACGGAAGCCAAAGCCCAAGGCAATGGAGGATTCCGGTTCGTAAGTCAAAGAGGCATCGTTGAGCTGCAATTTCTCGATGGAGGCCCGCAAGTCCTCGTAATCGTCGGGGGTTACGGGATAAACCCCGGCGAACACCATCGGCTTCACGTTCTCAAACCCTTCAATCGCTTGGTCGCAAGGCCGGTCCACATGGGTAATCGTATCCCCCACCTTGACTTCCACCGAAGTCTTGATACCGGAAATGATATAGCCCACGTTGCCTGCCGAAACCTCGGTGCAAGGAATGGGTTTGTAGCCTAATACCCCCACTTCCTCGGCGTCGTATTCCTTCCCGGTATGGAAGAATTTCACCTTGTCGCCCTTGCGGAGCGTCCCGTTCAAAATGCGGAAATAGGAAATGATGCCCCGGAAAGAGTTGAACACCGAGTCGAAAATCAAGGCCTGCAAGGGGGCTTCCGGGTCGCCTTGGGGCGCCGGAACCCGTTCCACGATGGCTTGCAGCAGTTCTTCCACGCCCAAGCCGGTCTTGCCGCTGGCCGCGAGGATTTCCTCCCGCTTGCAACCCACCAAGTCCACAATCTGGTCTTTCACTTCCTCGGGCATCGCGTTGGCCAAATCCATCTTGTTGAGTACCGGGATGATGGTCAAGTCGTGTTCCATGGCCAGATACAGGTTCGAAATCGTCTGAGCCTGAATCCCTTGGGTCGCATCCACCACCAAAATGGCGCCTTCGCAGGCGGCAATGGATCGCGAGACCTCGTAGGAAAAGTCCACATGCCCCGGGGTGTCAATCAGGTTCAAGACGTACTCCTGCCCTTGGTAATTGTATTTCATCTGGATTGCGTGGCTCTTGATCGTGATGCCGCGTTCGCGCTCCAAATCCATGTCGTCCAGGACTTGGGCTTGCAATTCCCGCTTGGGAACCGTCCCGGTGATTTCCAAAAGGCGGTCTGCCAAAGTGCTCTTCCCATGGTCGATATGGGCGATGATGCAAAAATTCCGTATGTTCTTCATTTCTCCTAATCCTCTCCTGTGATTCCCCGGACCTCCGTTTTTTCGGGATTCCTCTCCTTTTCGGGATTCCGCCCCAAACCCTCAAGAGGCCCTTATGTTGCACATGGTTTTGCAAAGATAGTGCAAAGCAAATTACCCGCTCTCATAAAAATGCTTTTCTACATCGTTTTACACTTCCCTGTATCGGATGGAACCAAAAGAGCCGCAAACCTGCCTTCCGGCCCTTCGCCAAAGCGAGAAAAAGTTTTGTAAATCAAAGGCAATCTTTCCACCTTGCATCCAACACACCAGCAAATAGTTCCATCTCCCTCTTGGAAATACTCAATCGCGTTGCCATTTCCCGCCATCCTTTTACAACTTCTATCACCTCGGAAATAATCTTTTCCGCTATTTTGCGCTTGAGCATATAATCTTCGCAAGTATCAAGCAAAATACCCAGTTCTGCCTTATTGGAGGTTGATGAGACAAGCAGACTCTGATACTCATCCAAAGTAGGATTCATATCGTATGCCGGAGAAAGGGTCCAACCTTTTGCAGTCAAAAGAAAACCATGATTGTGGAAATGATCATCGCTATTACCAATGCAGATATTAAAAGCCACACGGCGATAAAGTTCCCACAAATTCTCTTCTACATTCGTGCAGTTCCGGATCATGAAATCGACTATATCCAGATAACCGTGCCCTGTAGTTGCATCATCGCCGTCATTAAGTCCCAATAAAGTCATGGCAGAAGCAAAATGAATCCGTTTCCCTTCTTGGGTTCTGTCGAAGCGTTGCGATAGCAACGTGTGATATTTCTCTCCTGTTGCCAGCACTTTGGTCTTTGCGGCATTTATACCGGCTTTTGCAGCAAGAAGATGGCTGAAATGCTCCCAAAGTCCTGCATCGTAATCATCTTTGCGAGAAGGGAACTTGGCTATACAAAGCGTTTTATCCGTGTCTATCACACTTGCTTTAGGTCTTGCACCTCCCAACGAAGAACCGGGCTGCACGAGTTGGGCAACCCATTTCCTGTCGGGCAGGACATGCCCCTCTTCGCTTTTCTCAATTTCCGCACTGGCTGCAATCAACTCCCCTATATCCGTCAGAGGTGGGATTTTCAACGACTCACTTACATTTATAAATCCTCCGTCTTTTGACTCCTTGAAACGGAAAGCTCCCATTCGGGAAAAGTCATCAATACCGCTCAAAAAATCAAAGGAAGACAATCTACGTACCGGTCGCCTCTCTTCCATCGCTGCAATCTGTTCACGTCGCAACAACAGCGTTCGCCCCCAACGATCCGGCAAAGCATCCGAGAAACATCCGAATATATCTTTCTCCGGTTGCGTATATTGCTGTCCCGGATAATTATTGAGGTCATCACTCAAAAACAAATCTCCGTGTTTCTTCAACCATTCATCGCTGAAGGTAAAGCAATAGCTATCCGAGCCACGAAGAGATTCATAGCCTAACTCGCCAACAAATTCTGTTTTCTTGAGCCAATCAAAATCGGCATAAACATATAGCGTCTTCATCATTTACTCTTTTTTTGAGGCCCGTTTCCTATTCTTCAAACTCAAATCCTGCAAAGTTTTTCCCAACTTATCTTCTTTGGCCAGCCACAGAATATCATCGTCAAGCTGTAAAGCATACAGCACTCGCAAATAGATTCCGATTGCTACTGTCGGCACACCTTTTTCTATCCGGGACACGGTCAACGGAGAACAGGTGGCACGTTCAGCCACCTGGGTCACACTCAGATTCCTGCGCAAGCGAGCCAGTTTAATCTGCTCTCCCACAACCGACATTTTCTGCTCCAACTTTCGGGGCAACTTAGTCCCCATTGTAGTTTTCGACATATCAACTTATCATATAATATGCAAATATACCTCTTCTTATCTATTTAATGATGCATTACAGATAAAAATCGCAAGAACAGAAAATACGGCATTTATGCGGTTCTACTCTTTTTCAAACGAATAAATCGGATTCATCACACGTTTCCAACGAATCAGAGTCCCTTTAAACACTTTTTTTGTACAAATGAATCAAAGACATTCCAAGAAATACAATTCAGAGGCTTATGTGTTTTCAAATCGGCTATTCCTGACCACAGGACTTTGACGACCAATGGATATTTATTTTCATACAGTTCACCCATCCATATATCTGTATAGCTGCACATTTCCTCATTGTAATGGAAATATCTCATAAGATAATGCGCTACTTCACTCAAATTTTCTCCTTTAATATCAACCAGAATCTGTTTCGCCATAATCAGTAACATAAACAGTAACTATTCAAATTTCACCATATCTGCCAGTTGGACAAAATAATCGTTTGACCAGATATTGAGCTCTTTAGGATTCCTGACAAACGGAAGGACATCATTCTTTACCTGATTGATGTCCGCTGAAGCCAATCTATCTTTCAATTGAGCCATGAACGCCTCCTGCCTGATTTCTTCATTATTGAACTGGCGGACACGCTCTGCGAGATGGGAAAAATCAAGAGGTACATTGTGACGGACATACCATTCGAAATCATACCAGTCACGGCCTTTCACCCTGTTTTTCCAACCCCTGTACACCAATGCGTGCATCTTCCCGGCAAACAAATCCGGCAAAGTGAAACATCGTGTCATGAAAGAATGAGGCTGTAAAAGCAGTTTCTGCTCAGTCTGGAAATTCAACGGTGGCTGGGTATCAACCTCAATTTTGATTTTTATGGATTTATCAGTCTGGAAAGACACATCATATACATCCGTATTGTCCTTCAGGAATGCGGACTCCACCTTGCCAAAACTCTTTTTGTCCTTCCTTTTAATCTCCACCTCACGACCAACAATGGCAAATTCATCCATTATCGGCTGAAAGTATTTCGTAAAATCGAACTTATCACCGGGAGCCAGGAGGGAAAAATCCATATCCTCGCTGAAGCGTTGGAGACCATGAAAAATTCTAAGGCAGGTACCACCATAGAAAGCTGCCACATCGAAGAAACCGCCATTGTAGAGCCCGGCAAGTATCACTTGCTGGTTTACTTCAAATATGGCATTACGCCTTTCTTGTTCCGTTGTCATACTATATGCAGAGAGCATATTGTCATAAATCTCATTCTTCATTTCTTCAGCAACTTAAGTAAAGTACAGATTGAAGAGGCCTTTTTGCCGACCTTGATATATTCCTCAAATAACCGGGCATCCATCTGCATAAAATCCTCCCGTTCCATCCGAATGTCCTCTTCTAAATAACTTTCAGCTTCTTTCAAATAGCGCAGAGTTACTTTTGAAGAATTGGCAATAAGATCGCACAGAGCTTTTTCCGGCGTAGCCATCACAAATGCATAGCCATCTTTCTTGATGCTTGTCAGCCCAATAGAAAATGCGGCCTTCGAGATATGCGTATATTCAAACCTGCCAAACGGCGTATCAAAGTTCTTGGCATACTTCAAAGTCATGGACTGTTTGGTGTAAACCTCTTCCGGTATCAGCCCATAATAACGCAGAGCCGACGACATGGAAACATACGAGGGGGCATACAGATGATTGGCTATCAATTCTGTCGAAAGGGTTTTCCCTGTTATTCCAGGATTGCACACATAAAGTCCCTTCTTGAGACGTATTATCTGCTTGTCACGCTCAAGCAACCTAAGCTTCTGGCTTCCGCCCCTGATATGAGGGAACAGGGACTCCAATACGGAAGCTGTAACAGGGATATTTCCTAATTGCCGCAATGGATTATTCACGGCACAAAAATAGTTATTATTTTAATATCAAAGTATATTCAATATATTTTTCTACTTAAAATATTACTATATTACAACCGTTCATGTACAAGCAAATCCCATTCACAAAACAAAGTCAACCGATGAATGTCGGGGACGTGATGTTCCTGTACAATCTAATCGCGTACCAAGAAGGATATCAATTAAGCGCACTGACTTTGCGGTTCGAAACCATGGTAAACGACAGGCATTATGAAACAAAAGCATATTACGATTGGCTTGCCAATGTGGATGCACAGGCTGCCCGATATGGAACGGAAGGTTTTGCCATCGAGTACCTTTCCCCCTACAACAAAATCATTCTCGAAATCATAAAACAGCAATAAGCAATAACAACGAAAACCTTTTGTATCCAGCGAAACGAAAAAGAGGAATGGCCGGAGAAAATCCAGCATTCCTCTTTTCGAACGCGAACTTGACCACAAAACATAACCGGAGTTTCCGGCCATTGCGGACTATTCGGCCTTGTGTTCCAATTTAATCAAGGTCCGACCCAATTCGATAGCCTTTTCGTTTTCGGGAATCAAATTGTGGTGACGCGGAGGCAAGGATTTTTCCAAGCCTTTGTGGATGAACTCAGGTTGAACCAAGGGCTTGATTTTCAAGAAACCGCCCAAAACAATCATGTTGAACACCTTGTTCATGCCCATCTTGTTGGCCGCATCGTTGGCCTCGATCGTGTAGATGTTGATATCCTTACGCGTGGGCTTGTGCGTGATGCCGTTGGGGTCGTAAATCAAGGTGCCACCCGGCTGCACGCGGCTTTCGAACTTGTCCAAAGACTGTTGGTTGAGGATGATAGCCGTGTCGTATTTGGTGATGACCGGCGAGGAGATACGCTCATCGCTGATGATGACCGTCACGTTGGCGGTACCCCCGCGCATTTCAGGACCATAGGAAGGCATCCAGCTCACTTCCTTGTTTTCCATAACCCCGGAATAAGCCAGAATCTTGCCCATCGACAAAACCCCTTGGCCCCCGAAACCGGCGATAATGATTTCTTCTGTCATTGTTGTAAAAATTTAATGATTAAAACCCTCCAAGGTTCCGACCTCTACTTCCCAGGTCCCCCATTGAAGAGCTTGTACTACGGTGCCTGGCACACCGACAGGAAAGCCTGAACGCTCCATCGATGTGCCAGAACACCCCGTCGATGCGTCAGAATGGGTAAGATGCGAGGCGCCGAGCCGCCGGCCAGGGAGGGAGTGTACTTCCGTACATGACCGACCTGGCCAAGGCTCGCAACGACGCAGATTGCCCCTTATCACGCATCGAATTATCTAACCATTTGCCCGTCAACCTTGATGTCACCAGGCACGAAGTATTCCAAAACGTGGTCGGCCATCCACTTGTTGGCATCCACCGGACTCATCTTCCAGCCCGAGTTGCAGGACGAGCAGACTTCGATGAAGCAAGTTCCCTTGCCGGCCATCGAATCCTCGATACCCTTCTTCAAGGCTTTCTTGAGCTTCTGCACCGCAGCCGGTGTATGAACCGTATGACGCGACACGCTCCAAACCCCGTTCAGGGGAGCAATCATTTCGGTAATGCGCAAAGGCCAACCCACCTTGTGGACATCACGCCCGTAAGGCGAGGTAGCGGTCTTCATGCCTTCCAAAGTCGTAGGAGCCATCTGTCCCCCGGTCATCCCGTAAATGGCGTTGTTCACGAACACCATCAAAATCGGTTCGCCACGGTTGCAGCAATGGATCGTTTCCGCCGTACCGATGGCAGCCAAGTCGCCGTCACCCTGGTAGGTGAACACGAATTTTTCCGGCATGAGGCGCTTGATAGCCGTAGCCAAGGCAGGCGCACGCCCGTGGGCAGCTTCCTGCATATCCACGTTCATATAATCGTATGCCAATACGGAGCAACCTACAGGAGCCACCCCGATGGTCTTGTCTTGAAGCCCCATCTCGTCCACCACTTCCATCAAAGCGCGGTGGATGGTTCCGTGACCGCATCCTGGGCAGTAGTGCATTACCTTGTCGGTAAGCAGGGAGGTCTTCTTGTAAACTAAATTTTCAGGTTTGCAAATCTCATTCAGCGTCATCGAAACTTCCTCCTATAATAATTTGGTTTCTACAGCGTGGACAACTTCTTCGGGAGCCGGGACGATACCACCGCAACGTCCGAAGAATTCCACTTTTACCTTGCCGTCCACAGCAAGCTTCACGTCTTCCACCATCTGGCCAAGGCTCATTTCCACCGACATGAAACCTTTCACGTGCGGAACCAAAGCCTGGATTTCCTTGGTCGGGAAAGGCCAGAGCGTGATGGGACGAACCAAGCCCACCTTGATGCCTTTGGCACGCAGCAAATCCACGGCCTTCTGGCAGATACGAGCCGAAGAACCGTAGGCTACCAGAACATATTCGGCATCCTCGCACTTGATTTGCTCGCAACGGACTTCGTTAGCTTCGATTTCGTTGTATTTTTCCTGCAAGTGCAACACATGGCGTTCCTGGCTGTCAGCCTGCAAATCCAAGGAAGTCACGATGTTGTGCTCACGGTCGATGCTTTTGCCCACCGTGGCCCAAGGCGTGTTCTTGCGGATTTCCTCTTCGGTGAAACGGGGACGTTGGGGCGGCATGACCACCTTTTCCATCGTCTGTCCGATAACCCCGTCGGCCAACACCAATACCGGGTTGCGGTATTTGAAAGCCAAGTCGAATCCCAGAGGCACGAAATCGGCCATTTCCTGTACCGAAGAAGGAGCCAGGACAATCAGGCGGTAATCCCCGTGTCCACCTCCCTTGGTAGCCTGGAAGTAGTCGCTCTGCGAAGGCTGGATCGTACCCAATCCCGGACCTCCACGTACGACGTTCAAAACCACGCAGGGCAGTTCCGCCCCGGCTATATAGGAAATACCTTCCTGCATCAAGCTGTATCCCGGACTGGAAGTGGAGGTCATCACACGCTTGCCGCAAGCAGCACCCGCGTAGACCATATTGATTGACGAAACTTCACTCTCGGCCTGGAGAACGACCATCCCGGTGCGATCCTCGGGCTTTTCCTTCATGAGGTATTCCATCACTTCCGATTGGGGCGTGATGGGATAACCGAAGTAGCCGTCGCATCCGGCACGGATGGCTGCTTCAGCGAAAGCCTCGTTTCCTTTCATTAACCGCAAGTCTTCCATTTTGTTTTTCTTTTTTTAGGTTTGATTCTTGATTACTGAAGTCCTGGCTGCGAATGCCAGCAGGCCGGACTATTCTACCTTGGCCCTGTAAACGGTGATGACACCGTCGGGGCAAATGCGACCGCACGAGGCACACCCCACACAGGTTTCCTCGTTGGCCAGAAGCGCGAAGTGATAACCCTTGCCGTTCACTTCTTTCGACATTCCGATTGACTTGGTGGGACAGATGGATGCGCAGATTCCGCAACCCTTGCATTTTTCCCTATCCACCACGATAGCACCTTGAAACTTTGCCATATTATTTTATTTTACAGGTTTCTGAATCCAAAGGCTTAGCTCAACATGACCGGCATGACCAGCATCAGCACGTCCTCGCTGCCTTCCCCGTTGTCGAGCGGCAAAATCAAGCCTGCCCGGCTGGGCGAAGACATTTCCACGCAAACCTCCTCGGTTTCCACATTGTTGAGCATTTCCAGGAAATATTTGGCGTTGAAGCCGATTTCCATGCTTTCCCCGTCGTACTGGCAAGCCAACCTTTCCTTGGCCGCGCTCGAACTGTCGATATCCTCAGCCAAAACCACCATTTCGGTCGAACCGCCGAGGCTCAGACGAATCTGGGGCATCGCCTTGCTCGAAAAGATGCAGGCACGGCGGATACACCCGAGGAACGAAGCCCTCTCGATGACCAATTTGTTGGGATTGTCCTTGGGGATGACCGCCTCGTAATTGGGATAGCGCCCGTCAATCAAGCGGCAGCTGACATGCACGTTGCCAAACTGGAAGAACACGTTCTTCTCGTTGGCATCCACATTCACGTCAACGGCCTCCTTGCACAACGCCAGCATGTTCTTCATCAACATCAAAGCCTTCTTCGGCACCACGAACGAACGTTCCTTGAGCGGCGTCACATCGTTGCGACGATAGCGGACCAACTTATGGGCATCGGTGGCCACGAACGTGACTCCCTCGGGTTTCATTTCGAAATAAACCCCGCACATGGCTGCACGCAAGGGGTCGTTACCAGTCGCGAAAATAGTCTTGGAAATGGCCCGGACCAAAACATCCGAAGGAATCGTCATGCTCACTTCCCCGCTGTCCATCCCCGGAACTTCAGGATATGTCTCTGCCGGTTCCCCCACGAGCTTGAACTGGCCGGTGCCGGCAGAAAAATCGATGGCAGAGGTCGCCAAATCGATATCGAAGACCATGGGCATATTGGCAATCGTCTTGAGGGTATCCATAAGCTGGCGGGCCGGAACGGCAATGGATCCTTCCCCGTTCACCTCCTCCAGGAAAATGTCCACCACGGCCACCGATTCCGAGTCGGAAGCGACCAAGGTGAGCTTGTTACCCTCTATCTTGAAAAGGCATTTCTCCAAAATGGGCAGTGCCTTGTTTTCCGTCAAAAGGCTACTGATGCTCTGGAGGTTTTCCAAAAGCAATTGGCTATTGATGATGAATCTCATATCTGTTTCCTTTCTTTTTCGGGCAAACCGGCGGAACCTTGGCCGGACAAAAACAACCTCCCGGACGGGGAATCACGTCTGCAGCCCACTATTCGAGACCATTGGGGATTCCGCCCGGGCATGGATGCTTGATAAAAGAGGAGGCAAATATAGCGAAAGTCGAGCGCAAAGCCAAGCACTCCCCTGCTTGAGCTTTGCCGAGACCAAGCTATATTCGCCGTCAGGCCAATTATACACAGAAGCCGAGAGCAAAACAAGTTCACTTGTTTTGCCGAGGCGCCACCGTATATGTGTCCCAAAAAGGCAAATATACTAAAAGTCGAGCGTAAAACCCAATCCCCGATGAAGCCGAGTGCCATGGCAAGCGGTTTCCTCGCTTGCACATGGCCGAGGCGGATTCCCCTTTCCACGTTCACCAATCTTGCCCGAACCAAGAAGCCCGCTTGACCATCTTGTCCAAAACCACGTAAGGCATCTGGACGGTATCGGCACGATTTCCGTCCCGTCGAAACATGACCACAGCCTTGAAAATGTCCGCAGCAAGGGGTTCCAAGGCCAAGGAATCGGGAGAAGCGGATGCCGCAGCACCCAGCATGGCAGAAGCGGCAGGATTTCCGGAAGAAGCCAGCTTTTCAAAGACTTCCAAACGGATTTCCCCTCCTTTGACAGGAACCAAGGTCAAGGTATAGAGGAGCTTGCCCGGACGAGCCTTGCCCAAGGGATCGAAAAAAACCTGCCGGAAAGCCGAAAGATAGCGCTCCGCCAGCTTGTCCGGCAACGGGACACACCCCTGCGCCGTCAACAAGGAATAACGATGGCTTGCCATCGCCGTTTCCTCCGAAGCGAAGTCCCGGGAAACCTCCACCGGACTATTCTTCCCAGCCGCCTCCACCGGCACATCCACCCGGCTCAACTTGTAAGACAAACTGTCCTGCGGACTTCCCTCCGGGAAACCCGCATACCGGACTTCCACCGAACGAATCCGGTCGTAGGGAAAATCCATCAGGACACGGTTCCGCCATGGTTCCGGCCCTCCTTTGAAGAACTCCATCCAAGTCGAAGACTGCCAAGCCGACTGCATGGCATAGCACTGCCCTCCCGTTTCAATCAGGAACAAGCCCTTGTGGAAAGCGAAACGGAACTTCAGCAAGGTCTTCCAGCCCGATTTGAGTTTGAGCGAACCACCCTCGCGGTCAAGCAAGGACATCCACTCCTCCGCCTCCTCTTCCGAAGGCAAACGGGAGATCTCCCACAGATTGAACACGTAGAGGAATTCTTCTATCCGGGTGGCATCGGCCTGCATTTCCCCGGATCCGCCCTCCCCGGGGAAAGCCGGAAAGGTTCCCCGAACCGGAACCGAATCCGGAACGGAACCAGGAGCCCCGGCAGGCACAGCCGCCCCGGCTCCACCGGAAACCAAGCGGAAACGCAAACTCCAAAGCCCCCTTTCGTCCTTGTGGAAACGCAAAAGCGAACCATTCCCGTATTCCAGGACAATCCGGTCGATACGGGCCAAATCCTCGGACGACAAGGCGGTTTCCGCCACCAAGCCACCGGAACGATAACGCAGCGCCAAAACAAAAACCACCGCCAGGACCAATACGGCCAGGCTCCAAACCCACCTTTTCTTTCGCTTGTCCATTATTTTTCCTCGTTTTGAGTGCCGTTTGGAGTATCGTTCCGGGAACCGACCTCAACGTCCTCGACACGGACCGCATTCCCGTACTTGCGCCGACGATAAGCGGTAAACGCCAACCCGAAAACCAACACGCAGCCTAAAGGCAAAGCAAAATTGAATATCGTATAATAACGGCGTTCCTTTTCCAGTTTTGCCTTGTCCAAAAGCCGCATGGGCAAAGTTCTGGGTTTGAGCTCGGCCCAAAGAGGATGCCCGCACAGAAGATGTACCGCGTTCAACAAAAAATCCCCGTTACCGTACATCTGCCGCGTATAGCGGTCAAAACCCAAAGGCAAAGGCAATTGCTGGTCTGGAAGCCAGTCGTTGCGAGCCAAATCCCCGTCGCCCACCACCATCATCGCTGTCGGTTCGCCCTGTTTGCGGAACGGAAAATCCTCTTCTCCGTCCAGAACCGGCTTCACCAAAGGGAAAGCCGAGGCGAACGAGCCTTCCAACCACAGCCCCACCGTCTGGGGCGGCTGGTTGAAACGCGCCAAATCCACCTTCTCGCGCATGAGGTCGGCGCTCATGGCATGGGGCAGGTTCACCCGGAACGAATAGGGAGAAGTCTGCAACAAGACAGTCTTGCGCACCTGGTTTTCTATCGTATCCAAACCGGCAGCCACCTGCAAACGCAAGGGAGCAACCCCTTGGGCCAAGACGGCCAAATCCGGCGGCAAAGGCAAAGCCCCGGCTTCCACCACCGGGCAATAAAAATTGGGGATGAACTCAATCATGGGCTGGTTCCCCATATAACCCGTCACCATGGGCGAAGCCGCCGCGTTCCGGTCCAACAGCATCTCGTTGCGCAAACGGAAACCGTAGCGGAAAAAAGCATCCTCCAGGTTCAAATCGTAGGGCATGGCATTGTGCAAATCCTTGGCCCGCAAAGAATCCAGCGAAGCATCGCCAGGATCCAAAAGCCAAAGCACCCGTCCCCCGTACATGATATATTGGTCCAGCACCGCCTTGGGAGCCTCCTCGAAACGCCGGGTCGGATGTGCCACGATCAGGCAACGGTAACGGGGTTCCCAACGCCCGTTGCTGTCCTGCTGCAGCAAGCAAGAAGGGTCGGATGTCAACTCCACCCGGCTCGTGTTGTAAAAAGCGCCCAAGGAAGTCCCCAAGGAAAGGGTCTGTGTATAAGTCAGCTCCCCGTTGCCATCCAAAAAGGCCACCTTTCCGGGTTCGGGGTCGAACAAGGCCCGGATAGCCGTAACCAATTGGATTTCAACATTGCTTATCGAATGGTTCAAGGTCTCTTCCGCACCCCGCCCCAACTGTTCGCTCAACAAGCCCACGGCCAAACTGCGGTCCCCCGCCAGGATTTCGGCGGCCGGAAAAATCAAACGCCGGGTCACACCCTCCTTGGTCTTGACTTCCAGCTGGGTAGGTGCAATCCCCCGACGGGCCAAATCCTGCATCCTCGCCTGGCGGCCTTCCGCGTCCTCCATGGCGTAGATATCAACGAACTCATAGCGAATCAAAGGATTATGAACCCGGAATTCATCCAAGACCTCACGTACCGATTTCTCCAAGCGCTTGAAACCCGCTGGCAAATCCCCCGTCAGGTAGACCTTCACGTACACCGCCTGCCGGTGTTGCCGGAGGATTTCCTTGGTGGCTGGCAAGAGAGTGTGGCGCTTGTCGGAGGTCAAATCCCAACGAAGCGGGAAAAAAGAAACCAAGACAGGGACCGCCACCAAGACCAAAGCCGGACCAAGGACCCGTTTCCAAGAAAAAGCCTTGCGATTGCCCACCACCAACACCGCCAAGCCCAGGAACAAGGCGGTCACGAACAAGAAATACACCAGGTCGCGCAAATCCAGCACCCCACGGCTCAACGAAAGGTAATGGGCGTGCATGCCCAAGGAAGAAAGGGCCAAACCGGTCCGTCCTTGCAGGCTCATAGCTCCAAAAAGCTCAAAACCTTGGTACAAGACAGCACAAGCCACCACCGAAAGAACAAAGGCCACCACTTGGTTGTCGGTCAAGGCCGACATGAAAAGGCACACTGCCGTAAAAGCCGCACCCACGAGCAACAAACCCACATACGCTCCCCAGAAAGCCCCATAGTCGATATTGCCTTGGGGTAACGCCAGAGCCGAAACCGTATGCAAATAGGCAAACGTGGGCAAAAGGCTGAGGAACATCAATAGGAAACAAGCCCCGTACTTCGCCATCACGATAGAAAAGTCGCTCAGGGGCCTGGTCAAAAGCACTTCCATGGTGCCGGTCTTCTTCTCCTCGGCGAAGCTGCGCATGCAGATGGCTGGAATCAAGAAAAGGAAAACCAAGGGCATCCAAGCGAAAAAAGCGTCCAAACTGGCATAACCGGCATCGAAAATATTAAAGCCGGTAGGCAGTACGAAAAGCATCAATGCGTTTGCCGTAAAAAACACCACCAAGGCCAGATAAGCCAAGGGACCGGAAAAAAAGAGCCGTATTTCTTTTTTCAACAACGAAATCATAAGCGCATTCATCTATCCAGCCCTATAATGCTGGTCAAGATTTTTTTTGAGAAGCTGTCCAAATACTGAAACCGTTCCCTTCCTGGACGGTGGATTGCCAGAAGCAAGAAACGGGTTCCTGGCCCCAAGACACAACCCCCGAGCCCCTTCTATCCGGCACTGCCGAAAAGAATGTTTATCTGGCTGTTCTTGTTCAAGCCCAAAAGGTTCCCGGCATGGTCGTCACAAATGGACACCTCCAGGAATCCATTTTTCAAAAAAAGGGAGGATATCAAGCCCGGGGCTCTTTCCCGGTAAGTACGACCCGGCAGCTTGGAATCCTTTTTACCGTTCACCATCATATAGGTATAAGGATATTGGCAGCGACATTCCTCGAAATCCTCGTGACGTATGCTGCTGACCACATTGCCGAACCGGTCCATGTACAGGACCGCCCCCGAAAGCCAAATCCCGACAGGTGTCCCGCTCCGGTCTTTCACAGCCTGCCGACGCGAAGCCAAAGAACCGACTCCGCCTTCCAGATGGAGTTCGCCCGGCATGCCCACTTGTTCCAAGCGGTACCCCCCCGCCAAAATGGATGCCACCTTGGGATACAAATCCCGGGTAGGGAAGGTCAAGCATTCATTCCCGTCCGCTCCCGTTTCACCTTTGATTCCGATTTCCCAAACCTCGTCCCAGGCTTGGCCGAGGAACCAGCGCAAACGATGGAAAAAGCCATTGTCCGCCCCGATGAAATACTGTTCCCCGCTCCGGGCAACCATCTGGGAAACAGTTCCTTCACCAATATCATCCACCCCCAATAAATGCAGGCTTCCCGGCGGGAAAGACGGCAAAAGGTTATACATCATGTAGGCCGCCGAAAGGATGTCGCCCCGGTCCAAATCGTGGGAAATATCCAACACCGGCCAATCGGGCAAAAGCGCATGAAGCTTGAGCTTGACTTCGGCCAGGTAATGGTCTTTGGTTCCCCAATCGCTCAACAAGGTTATCAGCGGCATCGCTCTTTCTGCTTGAAAAGTCCCTAAAATCCCGGTTAGGAACCGTTTAAAATCCCCCGTACTACAAAAGCAGGTGCGTTTTCCAGGACACCTTTGGCGATGCGCCGGAATGGGTGGGATACAAGGCTTGACTGCCCATTATCACGCGCCGCCCGGATACGGTTTCAACCTCCAAAGGTACAAATTCCGCAGGATTCTTCCGGCTTTCCGGAAAAGCAGGAATCCGCCCGGGAAACATCTTTCCCGGTTTTTCCGGGCGACCCGGCACGTGCGGCCATATAAACCCAAATCGGTCATTAGACTCGCCGAGTGTGTTTCCTGTTTTCGAAGAGGGATGCTTTTGTGCATCTTGTTCGCTTCTGTCCGCATCTTGCTCCTCGCTACGCCTCGACGTAGCCCGCTACGCCTTCGGCTAGGCGAGAAGCATGCTGCATGACATAAGCGGACAATCTACCCAAAGTCTAATGACCGATTTGGGATAAACAAAAGCCGCAAACACGCCTATCCCGTTTTTTTGTTGTACTTTTGAAGTTTGGTATCAATATCCGTCCGGAAAACGGAAGAGGATTCAACCCTTAAAACATCGCTTCATGCAAGAGTGCATCCTTATTTTGGACTTCGGTTCGCAATACACCCAGCTGATTGCCCGTAAAGTCCGCGAGAACAACGTTTACTGCGAAATCCATCCGTACAACCATATCCCAGCCTTGGGAGAAGGCATCAAAGGAGTCATCCTTTCGGGAAGTCCCTATTCGGTCAACGACCCGGATGCCCCCAAGCCCGATTTGAGCGGTATCCGGGGCAAATACCCGGTCTTGGCCGTCTGCTACGGGGCCCAGCTCATCGTTTCCCAAAGCGGAGGCAAGGTGGCTTCGGCCAAAAGCCGCGAATACGGGCGGGCCATCCTGAGCCATATCGACCACGACTGCCCCCTTTTCAAGGATGTGCCAGCAAACAGCCAGGTTTGGATGTCGCACGGGGACACGATTTTGGAATACCCGTCCCACTTCCATATCACTTGCAGCACCGATTCGGTCAAAGCCTGCGGTTACAGCATCGAGGGTGAACCCACTTACGCCCTCCAATTCCATCCGGAAGTGTACCACTCCACCGACGGGTTCAAGATTTTGGAAAATTTCCTGATGGATGTTTGCCATTGCAAAGCCGACTGGACTCCTGACAATTTCGTCAAGACCTGCGTGGAAGACTTGCGCCGCCAAATCGGAACGGAAGAAGTCATTTTGGGACTTTCGGGCGGTGTGGATTCGAGCGTGGCCGCCGTGCTGCTGCACAAAGCCATCGGCAAGCAGCTACATTGTATCTTCGTGGACAACGGCCTGTTACGCAAAAACGAGTTCCAAGACGTTTTGGATTCGTTCCAAGGCATGGACATCGAAGTCAAAGGGGTTCAAGCCTCGGAACTGTTTTACAAGGCTTTGAAAGGTCTTACCGAGCCGGAAGCCAAACGCAAAGCCATCGGGAAGACCTTTATCGATGTTTTCGAGGCCGAAGCCCGCAAATTCAAGTCGGCGCGTTTCCTGGCCCAAGGCACGATTTACCCGGACGTGATTGAATCCGCTCCGGTAAAAGGGCCTTCGCAAACCATCAAGTCGCACCACAACGTGGGAGGTTTGCCCGAAAAGATGAACCTCAAGGTGGTGGAACCCTTGCGGGCCTTGTTCAAGGACGAGGTACGCCGTGTGGGGCGGAGCTTGGAATTGCCCGACCGTTTGCTCAACCGCCATCCTTTCCCCGGCCCCGGTCTGGGGATCCGCATCTTGGGCGAAATCACCGCCGAGAAAGTGCACATCCTGCAAGAAGTGGACGACATCTATATCAACGGGCTCCGCGAAGAAGGCCTCTACGACAAGGTTTGGCAAGCCGGAGCCATCCTGCTGCCGGTGCAATCGGTCGGGGTCATGGGTGATGAACGGACTTATGAACGGGTGGTCGCCTTGCGGGCGGTCAACTCCACCGACGGCATGACCGCCGACTGGAGCCGCCTGCCCTTCGAGTTCCTCGGCAAAGTGAGCAACGAAATCATCAACAAGGTGAAGGGGGTGAACCGCGTCGTGTACGATATTAGCTCGAAACCGCCTTCCACCATCGAGTGGGAGTAATTGCAAGGGCGGTGCGTGACAATGGGCAATCCGGCCTTGCATCCCCCATCCTGGCGCACCGCAAAAGATGCCATATAAAAACTTGTATTTTTTGACGCCCCCTTGGCACCAACCCGCCGCGGGTCGCAAGCCCCAAAACAACAACACATGAACTGGAAAAAGCTCCTGGCAAGCCTCAGCATGGCTTTCCTCCTTGCCTTGACAATCCAAGGATATGCCCAAACGCCCTCCGGGACCTACCAATCCAGCCCGGTCGTCATCAGCCATACCCTCGATTCCGTTCTTGGAAAAGCCTATTTCGTGCATACCGTGCAAAAGGGTCATACCCTTTACTCCATTTGCAAGGCGTACAAGGTAGAAGCGGACCAGATCTTGAAGGACTCGCCAGGCAACGAAGTCCAACTCGGGGAATTCCTGTACATCCCTTTCAAGGAAAGCCTTGTCACGGGAATGGGCGGATTTGAAATCTTCCAGGGAAAGCGGCCTTGGGCCGTCGTCTTTTACGAACGCGACCACCAAGGTGAAGCCAGCTATGCAACCGGCATGGGCGATGCAAACGAACAGAAAACAACCCGGAGCCAAAACCGGGCTCAAGCCCGAAAGGAACGCCGCAAGCAGAAAGCCTTGGCAAGAGCCGGAAAGGAAACGCAAGACACCGTGGCGGTATCGGACTCTGTCCTGGTTGCCAACGAGGCCGACAGTCTCCAAACCGATTTTCCCATCGAAGAAGAACGGGTTTCACACCTTCGCAGAAAAGCGTCCCAAGACCGCTTGCAGATTTCCCTGCTCCTGCCTCTTTACAGCAACAGGCCCGAAAGCCGGAGAGCCTATATTTACCTGCCTTTCTTCGAGGGAGCCAGCGTGGCTTGGCTCCAACGCTCCGATTCGACCTTTTTCCTTAACCAAGACACAAGCCTCGTATCAAAGGTTGCCCTCCCGGATTCCTCCTTGTTTCCCGTCCCGGATTTTCCCCAAAGACCGGGGAACCGCATGAAGGAACAGAACAGTGCCAACCCCTCCCCCGGGACGGCCACCCCCTCTCCTCTCTACAAGCCGCACAAGAAAGCCCGCAAAACGGAACTGGAGTTGAAACTCTACGACATTGCGGAAACCTACAGTAGCTTGGAAAAAACTTTGCACGACCCGTTTTTCCTTTCCTCGGACCTCATCGTGGCCGGAGCCTTTGTCCACCAATTCCCAGCTTTGGACAGTTTCTCCCGCCGGCACGAGATTCCCTTGCTCCATCCTTTCTCCGAACGCGATTCGATGGCGGTGGGGAACCCTTGGTTCATGCAAACCTCGGCTCCCACGCTCTTCCAGATCCAAGAAGTGGCCGGATTCGTGAAAGCGAACTTCGCCCAAGCCTGCAAAATCGTCATTTCTGACTCCTCGATCCAAGAAATCGCCAAAGCAAAAAGCTTGCAGGAAATGATTCCTGGAAGCAAACGCTGGTTGTTCAACGAAATCACAGAAATCCTGCTCAAGGACCTGCCCACCGACACTCCGGTGGTCATCATCCCGTTCTACCAGGAAGAAATCACCGCAGTGAAAACCTTCCTGCCTTTACGTCAAGGGAAAGGGAACATCACCCTGATCGCCCCGGCCACCTGGCTCGAATACAGCACCACCGATGTGGACTATTTCCTGCAAAACAACCTGACCGTTTACAGTACGTTCGTGACCGACAAGGACACACCGGAGTTCAAGGATTTTGCCCGGAAATACTACCTCCTCTACAACAGCATACCTTCCTCCTTGGCCTATCAAGGATACCGGATATTTTCCTGGCTCCTCCCGATGTTGGAGGAACACAATGCCGATTTCATGCGGCATATCGAGGATGGGGAAAATCCTTTCCACTTGCAGGAACGCCCCGGATTAAAAGGCTTTGAAAGCCAGAACATCCGTTTTTTCAAACTGACGGAAACCGGTTTTGAAGCCCTCCCCCTCACACCTGCCCCGGCATGGGAAATGGAATAAGAAGCCCCGGACAGACGGGATCCAACCGGTGGACGGAACAACCCGAAAAAATAGCGGTTCCTGGAAAAAAAACAGGAACGCCCCGAAAGACACAAGAAACTACCGGGCATCCGGATAAAGGACATAAAACATATCCATTCATAAAAACTTAAAACTTTTCAACCATGAAAAAGACCTCCTTTTTGGGGCTTGCCGTAGCCCTGTTGGCATTTTGCATGCCCCAAATCCAAGCCCAGGAAGCCCAACTCCCGTTCACGGGAAACATCCAGTACAAGATTACCTACCAAAGCGATGTATTGCCGGCAGAGCACCTGGCCCAAATGCCGGTTTCAGCCAGCATCAAGATGTCGGCCGACAAGATGGTCTTTGAACAAGCAGACGGGAACAAGGCCATCGTCGATGCCTCGACGGGCGAAATCCATACTTTGGCCAACCTTTCCATGATGGGATTGGGAAAATACCATATCGTGCAGAATGTGGCCGACGTGGCAGCCGACACGGCCGAAGTTTCCGCCCAAGCCTTGACTGCCACCGGGCAAAGCAAAGACATCCACGGATACAAGGCTTTTGAATACACCAGCAGCATCACATCCGACCAAGGCAATGTGGAGATGACCCTTTGGTGCGTTCCCGGCTTCTGTTCCCCGGTCTTCAATTGGGCGACCCAAGTGGCAATCGGCCAGCTGAACGGCTTCCCCTTGGAATACAGCCTCAAGACAGCCGCTTATACCATGACGGTTTCGGTAAGCAAAATGAGTTACGGCGAAGTGGATGCCAAGCATTTTGAAATCCACAAGAGCTACAAGCCTTCCACCAAAGAAGAAATGTCCAAAGACATCGAAGAAATGATGAAGGCCTTCGGCATGTAAGATGTAAAAATCACAACAACATGAGATGGGGCTTTTGCCAGTTCCGGCGAAACCTCGCAAATGCAAAGGGGCAACACCCGGATTTTCCGTTTGTTGCCCCTTTGTATATTATTCCTGACCCAAAAGATGGCATGGTTGGGGGAAACCGCATGTGCCCTGTCCAGCTTTGTCGCAGGTTCACACGCCGGAAACCTTACAGCTCCGTCGCCGGGCCCGCATCCGGACGGGAAGCCACCCAAGCCCGGTGCAGACTGTCCATTCCCGCCATCACTTCCCGCCACACGCTGTCGAAAGCGGGACGCAATTCCGACTTGACCGGCACATCCGGCGGTGCCTCCATGGTCAAGGGATTGATAGCCCTCCCGTTCTTGTAAACCCGGAAATCCAAATGCGGCCCGGTGGAAAGCCCGGTGGAACCCACGTAACCAATCACCTGGCCTTGATGAACCCGGGTCCCGACCGCAATATCCTTTCCGAACCGGCTCAAATGCATGTACACCGTCGTGTATGTAGAATTATGCCTGATTTTCACCGTGTTCCCACCACCCCGGTCGTATTTCCTGGCAATCACCTTGCCATCGCCGATGCTCTTGACCGGCGTTCCCGTCGGGGCCGCGTAATCCACCCCGTGGTGCGGACGATAACGTTTCAGGATAGGATGGAAACGGGCATTGGAGAATTTGGACGAAATCCGGTAATAATCCAAGGGAGCTTTCAAGAAAGCCTTGCGCAAGCTGTTCCCCGAAGTATCGAAAAACATGCGCACGCTATCCTGCACAAAAGGAATGGCCGGAAAAACCTTGCCCTGATGCGTGAAGATGGCCGAACGGATATCGTTGATGCCCAAGGCCACCGTATCGTCCACATAAGCCACATCGTACAAGACCTGGTAGGAATCTCCCGGCTGCACATCGAAGAAATCGATTTGCCAAGCATACAAATTGGCCAAGTCCATCGCCAGAACCGGGTTGGCTCCCGAAGAAATCATCGCGTCCCAAAGCGAGGAGGTAATCGTACCCTCGGCATACTGCCGCTTGTAAACCACCGGTTTCTTGAACTCGTAGGCCCGGAGGCTGTCCCCGCTCCAGTCAATCACCGCGTAATCTAAACGGGATTTGGCGAAAATGACGGCACAGACCGTAGCCGCGCTGTCACGCCGGTTCAAGGTGAAATAAGAGGCCCCCGCCTGAAGGCGACGGGGATTGAACACATCGGACGCCATCTGGATAATGCGCCCGGTTTCAGAGGCCGAAAACCCGAAACGGGAGAAAATGGAGGACGGGGTCTCACCCCGCTTCACGCGGTACTCGTTCAAATCGAGCGTGTCGGCACAAATCCCGTAATAATAAACATGTTGTATTTCTTCCTCGTTCGAGGCCGTCACCGGACCCGAAGCGGACTCTTTGCAAGAAACACACAAGAGCAGGGCCAACAGCCCCATGGCAGGCAAAAATCTTTTCATTCTCTTCTTGTACGAAGCCGTGTAAAGCTTCCCATGACATATTGCGATGTGCCAGAACGGTGGGAGGCAAAGCGCTGAAAGCGGGAACGAAGCCAAATTGCCCGTTACGACGCACCGCAAATTTGCGAAGTTACGGAAAAATTTCACATTGCCTACAATGTCACCGACATCTTCAAGAAAAACATCCGGGGCCGGATCCGGTAACGGGTCTGGAAACTGCTGACCGGGGAAATCGTGGAATAAACATAATCCTGCACGCCCAAAAGGTTACGGCAGCTAAAACTCCAGCGGAACTTCTTGTACGAATACTCGAGGTCGGTTTCCAAAATCCCGCAAAGGCTGGAAAACTCCTCGTCCATGGAGATGTCGTTGAGGTTGTTGAGCCCGCTGAAGATGCTGAGTTTGCCCAACTTGGTGACGCCGGCCAGGAAGCCGAAGCGGAGCTTGCCGTCCTGGCTTTTCATCACGCTGTAGAAGCCTTGCAGGCGGCTACGGAAGGCTTCCCGCAGCGGTTCGTTGCCCACGGAGTCCAACAAAGGCTTGTCGTACTCGTCAATCAGGATTACGACCGGTTTGCCTGTCTTTTCATAAGCCGCATCGATGATATCGGAAAAACGGGCATCAGGTTCGGGGTATCGGGCTGCAATGCCGCAATCTTTTTCCTATTGGCTCAGATACTGGTCCAAGGTGATTTCCAGGTCTTTTCGTTACGGTAAGTTTTTCCGCTCAAATCCAGATGCAGTACCGGATAGGTGTTCCAATCCTGTTCCAGATTCTCGACAGCCAGCCCCTCGAAAAGTTCCTTTTTGCCTTGGAAATAGGCTTCCAAAGTCGAAACCAAGAGACTCTTGCCGAAACGGCGCGGACGGCTCAAAAAATAATAACCACCGGTCTTGACGATGCTGTAAATCAATGCCGTCTTGTCCACATAGACGTAACCACCTTCGCGGATTTTCTCAAAATTCTGGATTCCAATCGGGTATAACATAACTTGAAGTGCTTTTTCTCTTTCGTCCTGTATCCGGGGCAAAAAGGTAGGGCGGTCCAATCTCTGCTGCGAAACAAACCAAAACAGGCATTTCCCTGGATATTGCCCGTGTCCGTTCGGCCTGCTGGAAGGCCTACTGGGGTTATGATATGGGACGGACATCCTCAAGTCCGATGCGTGCATCGTGGCGGGGATATTTGTGGCACGGGTTCCTGTAGGAGAAGCTACCGGAGACGATGGCGTATTTGGCGGCATTGGCTGCGACGTGTTCCCATCCTCGGAACGCCGGGCAAACATTCGGGCTAGCTGAGGCCGGGAAACGGGAAAGACGAAAAGACAACCAGGCTTTTCCCGTCATTCCCGCTCTATCGGGTCGTAATAAAAGTAATCCTTTATCGAAAACTCCTTCTCGTTTACTTCCCGAACCCCTCGCGGCGCCGATTTGTCGGGAACAAACATGGTCTTGCCTCCCACCTTTACAAAAAAATAAAAAGGATTGGAAAACATGTCGGCTATGGTTTTCCGTGCTTGCGCCCGGGTGCATTTCCGCGCGATGAACTTCTTCTCGTAAATCGGCCATGCCCCCTCCTCTATCCCCGTTGCCTCCCAGCTGTAATCCCCCGCCGTATCGGCCACTTTCAATATCAAGCCCGGCAAGCCGCCGAACTTGTACGGCCCGGCATCCACCGGTAGAACCGGGCAATACCACGCTTCATAGACCCTTCCTTTGAACCCGGTCCGCGCTTTCTGGCACACATACCCCATCACCGTCCCCGTATCCGACAGCAACTGCCACGAAAACGCCGCCGGTTCCTCCTCGTAGCGCAGCACCACGCTGGCCGACGGGGTCCTGTCGATGGTGAAAGACCCTTCTTTCCCAACGTATAAGACAAGACAAAAACAAGGGATTCCGCTAACACCTGCCAACCGAAATCGACGTCCTTGGGAGATATTGCCGAACGAGCTTGTCCATGTCCCCGATGATGCCTTTCTGCCAAGAAACGCAAACACAGGCAAAGCAGGCCGTGGTGTCCCGAAACCGGCCCCCTTCCCTAAGCGGGGCGGATTCCGCCCCGCCGCAGCGAAGTTGGTCTTGGTTGGTCCAACCCTCTGTTTAACACAAATCTATCAGAATCTTGTATCGCAGGTATTCCATCCCTACAGGAATCATCCCGTCCCACAGGACAAACGCAGATTGAAGCCGCATCCCTCAAGAACTCCACAGATGACCGGCTTGCCAGTGCAATGTTAGGACTTTTCCCTCACTCCAGCAAACCAACAAAGGCTTGCCAAGCCGTCTCAACCAAATCTCAACCAAACAAAACTTCACAACACACGAAAGACAAATCAATTACCCCATGTGCTTTTTTAGGTGAAATAATCGAGACACATAGACCTCCGCTTCAACCCCATCATATTGAACGCGCATTGAACGCGCACGGCATCCCGCCCATCCGTGGATGTCACAGTCTGCCACACATAATCGCCAAAGAAACACCCCATCTTTACCGCTGGAATTTCACTACACGAAGTCTTACCATTTATGATAATTGAAATTTTAGTGATTACACCAAGAAGAACACCGAGCACATAGCATACCAAACAAATCAATGCCTACTCAAATTTTCACATATTAACAAATAATCCCCATCGTTAATTTCTCCAATTTTATACAAAAACACATCCATCAATGTATTGAATTGTTCCCCAATGGAACCTTTATTATTTTATCTATATCAGGGTATTTCAAAATCATTTTAAGTGCACTTTCATATACCAAAAAAAACTGCATCATATCTCTTGATTGCATACCATTGTTTGAAGAGTTAAAATAAAATATCAACTGATTAAGAACAAAAACAAGATAGGACCGCAAATTACTTGTCACATTTGCAATATCTTGCT
>CALUNB010000033.1 GCA_944321885.1 uncultured Bacteroidales bacterium
GAAGATGGGTTGCACCGACAGGGTGACTTCTTGAACAAGTTCGGCTTGCACTATCTTTGCGGCTTCGCCGCGAAGATGGGTTGCACCGACAGGGTGACTTCTTGAACAAGTTCGGCTTGCACTATCTTTGCGGCTTCGCCGCGAAGATGGGTTGCACCGACAGGGTGACTTCTTGAACAAGTTCGGCTTGCACTATCTTTGCGGCTTCGCCGCGAAGATAGGCTGCGCCTCGGCAAAGCTCAAACTTTGTTTGGCTTTGCACTCGGCTTGCACTATCTTTGTCCCCATGGAATTTCTACAAGATTGGGGCTATATCGGATTGTTCCTCGGGGCTTTCTTGGCCGCCACCATCGTCCCTTTCTCCTCCGACATCCTGCTGGTCGGCATCCTCTTGGCGGGAGGAGACCCTCTCCTTTCTTTCCTGTCGGCCACGGCAGGCAACTGGTTGGGCGGGTTGACTTCTTACGGCATCGGACGGATTGGTAAATGGGAATGGATAGAAAAATGGTTCCATGTTTCGGAAGAAAAACTCTTGAAACAGAAGTCGAAAATAGACAAATACGGCGCCGGCCTGGCTTTCATGACCTGGTTGCCTTTCGTAGGCGACATCTTCGCCATCGGCCTGGGTTTCTACAAACTCAACTTCCCCAAATGCGCCCTTTTCATGTTAATCGGCAAAGCCACACGCTTCGCCCTTTGGATTGCCGTCTTTTATATCAAGAACCTATTATCATAGTCCCGCCACAAAAAATAGTCCCGCCACAAAAACTGCGACGGGACCTGTTTTCAAAGGAAAGCACATAAGGCAACCATCAATAGGCCCTCACATTCTTTTTCTCCACATAATTCACAAACGAGCGGCAAACCACCAGATTCCCGCCCGGCGTCGGGTAATTCCCCGTGAAATACCAGTCTCCCGGCGTATCGGGACAGGCCTTGTGCAGGTTTTCCACCGTCTGGTAAATCACCTCCACCTCGGCTTGGATATGCTCCGATTTCAACATGCGCCCGATTTGCGCCGAAATCTCATCGTCCGTGAAAGGTTCGTATACCGCCTTGACATGGTTGACCGCCTGCTGCCGGGGCAAAGAGAGCTGTTCCTTGCAGCGTTGGTATGTATCTTCGATGACCTTTTCCATGCCTCTCTCCTTCAAAAGCGCGATGGCCGCCTGGAAAGCGATGAAATCGCCCAGCTTGGCCATGTCGATACCGTAGCAATCCGGATACCGGATTTGGGGTGCGGAAGAAACGATGACTATCTTCTTCGGTTTCAAACGGTCCAGAATCCGCAAGATGCTCTGGCGCAGGGTCGTTCCCCGCACAATCGAATCGTCGATTGCCACCAAGGAATCCTGGCCGGGCCGCACTTGCCCGTAAGTCACATCGTACACATGGCTTACCAAATCGTTCCGCTCGTCATCTCCCGTGATGAAAGTACGCAACTTGGCATCTTTGACCACGATTTGTTCCATACGGGGTCGGAACGAAAGAATCCTTTCAATTTCCGCCAAATCCGGCTTATGGTCCAAAGAAGCCAGGCGCAAGGCCTTCTGCTTCTCCGTGTAAGCGTAAATCCCGTCCCGCATCCCGGTATAAGCCACTTGGGCCGTATTGGGTATCGAAGTGAACACGCAATTTTCCAAATCGTAGTTTATCGACTTGAGCACAGCAGGCACCAAAAGGGCTCCCAGTTCCTTGCGTTCCTCGTAAATCCGGGCATCGGTCCCCCGCGAGAAATAAATATGCTCGAACGAGCAAGGACTAATCTTTCCAGCCGGTTCCAAGCAGGGGGAAACCTCCACTTCCCCGCCATAATGGGAAAGGAGGATATGACCGGCGGGCAATTCCTGGACCTTTTCAAATGGCACATTGAAAACCGTTTGAATCACGGGCCGTTCCGAAGCGACCACCAAAACCTCGTCATCGCAATAATAATAGGCCGGACGGATACCGTGCCGGTCACGGATCACAAAGGCGTCGCCGTAGCCCACCAAACCGCCGAACACGAAACCGCCGTCCCAATCCTCCGCCACCTTCTTGACGATAGCTTTCAGATCCAAAGCCTGCGGCATCATGGACGAAATCTCTATCTTGCTGTATCCTTTGGCTTTATAAATATCGTAAAGCCGTTGGTTCTCATGGTCGAGAAATTTTGCCAACTTTTCCAGGACCGTAATCGTGTCCCCCATCCGGACCGGATGCTGCCCGCATTCCACCAAGTTGTCGAACAAATCCTCGATATTGGTCAGGTTGAAGTTCCCGGCGATAATCAGGTTCCGGGTCTTCCAATTGCTCTCCCGGATAAAAGGATGGATGTTCTGGATATCGTTCTTGCCGAAAGTCCCGTAACGCAGATGGCCGAGGAACAGCTCCCCGCTGAAAGGCAGGTTGGCCTTGACCCAATCCATGTCCGAAAGCTTTTCCTCCTGCCCCTTGAGCCGGCTTTCAATCTCGGCGAACGTCCGTTGGAAGATATCCTTGATTGGCGTGGCCGTGTTGGACCTCACCACGTCGGTGTAAGTCGTTCCTGGAGGCATGCCGAACTTGATGTCCACCATCCCGGCCCCGTCCTGGCCCCGGTTGTGCTGTTTTTCCATCAGCAGGTACATGCGGTTCAGACCGTACAGGCTGTCACCGTATTTTTCCTTGTAGTACGCGATGGGTTTGCGGAGCCGGAGAAGGGCAATGCCGCATTCGTGTTTTATGTTCTCGCTCATGGTGATATTCTATAAAAACTTTTCATGCCATCTTCGGCGGTGCGTCAGGATGGGTGAAATGCAAGGCGCTGAGAGCAAACGAAGAAGCGTACTGTTGCTGCTCCGCAGCCAGCGCCGGACCAAGCTTGCTTGAGTTCTGCCAAGGTGCAGCCAGTCTTCGGCAAAGCCAGATTGCTGTTATCACGCGCCACCTCACAAACCTGCCGCCAACACATCGGCAATATGCATACACTTGATTTTCAATCCTTGCTTTTTGATATAAGCCTCCATATTCCCCAAACAAGTGGAGTCGGTCGAGACGATATATTCGGCCCCCGTGGCCAAAGCATTCTCCAATTTCCGGGCCGTCATAGCCACCGATACCGGTTCGAACAGCATCGAGAACATCCCCCCGAAGCCGCAGCATTGGTCGGATTTCTGCATTTCCACGAGCTCCAATCCTTTCACATGGCGCAGCAACAACCGAGGTTCTTCCCGGATGCCGTAGCCACGCAAGGCCTGGCAGGAATCGTGCCAGGTGACCCGGTGCGGGAATTCCGCCCCGGTTTCGACCACCTTCAACACATTGACCAGGAAGTCCGTCAGCTCATAAATGTTTTCACAAAGCTTACGGTATTCCAGATGCAGACCCGTGTTGAAAAAAAGCTTGCGGTAGTAGTTCTTGACATAGGCCACGCAGGATGCCGAAGGACTCACCACCGGCAAACCCGAACCGAAGTCGTGCAGGAACTTTTCCCCGATTTCCTTGGCCTCGTCCCAATACCCGTTGCGGAAAGCCGTCTGCCCGCAACAAATCTGTTCCGGGTTGTAATGCACCTCCACCCCGACGTGTTCCAACACTTTAATCGTATTGAAAGCCGTCTGCGGATAAAGCTGGTCGATGCAGCACGGTACGAAAAGTTCAACTGTCAACTTCTTCTTCATCTCTGCCATGGCCTATGGAAGGCTTGATACCCCGATTGTCCCGGAGCTCCCGGACTTTCATTCCGTCTTTCCTGCCGTCCAGGAACGGACTTCTTCCAACTGCAAGGCCGGAACCTCCAACTTGAGTTTCTTACGCAAGCCGTTCAGCTCGTTCATCAGACGGGGCGCGTCGGCTTCCTTCAACGCCCGGACAGTCTGTATACCCGATTTCCGCAAGGCCGGAATCCAGGCCGGAGCCACCCCGGCAGTTGTAAACTCCTCATCGGTAGAAACTTCCGCTTTTTTTTCAGGCTTCATCTGCGGGAAGAACAACACATCCTGGATGGAGTTGGAATTGGTCATGATCATGCTCAAACGGTCGATTCCGATACCCAAACCCGCCGTAGGCGGCATACCGAACTCCAAAGCCCGCAAAAAGTCCTCGTCCAAGACCATGCTTTCCTCATCGCCCCGTTTGCCCAATTCGAGCTGGGCTTCGAAGCGTTCACGTTGGTCAATCGGGTCGTTCAATTCCGAATAGGCATTGCACAACTCCTTCCCGTTACATATGGCCTCGAACCTTTCGGTCAGTCCCGCCTTGCTGCGGTGCTTCTTGGTCAGGGGCGACATTTCCACCGGATAGTCGTAAATGAAGGTGGGCTGGATCAACTTGGCTTCGCAGGTTTCCCCGAAAATTTCATCAATCAGCTTGCCCTTGCCCATCGTATCGTCCACTTCCACACCTAACTTCTTGGCGGTCTGGCGCAAAGCTTCCTCATCCATCTCCGAAACATCGATACCCGTAAAATGTTCAATCGCCTCGAACATCGTGAAACGTTTCCAAGGACGTTTGAAATCGATTTCGTTCTCCCCTACACGGACCTTGGTAGTCCCGTGCAAGGCCAAAGCCACCTTTTCCACCATCTCTTCCACCAACTCCATCATCCAGTCGTAGTCCTTGTAGGCTACGTAAAGCTCCATCTGCGTAAATTCGGGGTTATGGAAACGGTCCATGCCCTCGTTGCGGAAGTCCTTGGAGAATTCAAAGACCCCGTCATAGCCACCCACAATCAAACGTTTCAGATACAACTCATTGGCGATACGCAAATAAAGGGTCGTATCCAAGGTGTTGTGGTGGGTCTTGAAAGGCCGGGCGGCGGCCCCCCCGTACAAGGGTTGCAGAATCGGGGTTTCCACTTCCAAATAACCCTTGGAAGCCAGGAAATCGCGCATGGTATTGACCAATTTGGTCCGCTGCACGAACACCTGGCGCACCTGGGGATTCACGATCAAATCCACATAACGTTGACGGTAACGCTGTTCCGGGTCGGTAAAAGCATCGAAAGTCTGGCCGTCCTTTTCCTTGACTACCGGCAAAGGGCGGAGCGATTTGCTCAACATCGTGAACGACTTCACGTGGATGCTGATTTCGCCCATCTGGGTCACGAAAACGAAGCCTGTGACCCCCACGATATCGCCGATGTCGGTCAACTTCTTGAAAACCGTATTGTACAAGGACTTATCGTCTCCCGGACAGAGTTCGTCACGCTTGATGTACAACTGGATTCTCCCTGTGGAGTCCTGGAGTTCGGCAAACGAGGCCGCTCCCATCACCCGCCGGCTCATGATACGCCCTGCGATGCTCACGTTCTGGAACAGGGAATTGTCCTGGGGAAACTTCCGGGCGATTTCTTCGGCTGTCACGTTCACTTCAAAAGTCGGAGCCGGATAAGGGTTGATGCCCATCGCTTCGAGTTCTTCTTTCGCCTTGCGGCGGAAAATTTCCTGATCTGTCAATTCCATTGCTTATATACGGTTTAGTTTCAATTTCTTCACGTTCCGGACGATTCCGGTTTCCCGTCTTCGCCTTCCCTTGTCGGCGCAAGCCCTTGCAAGCCAGCCTCGCCTTGGCTCAAGCCCTCGCAAGCCTACCACACCTGCCAAACCCAGCCATCCCCACGAAAGGCCTTTAAAATTTGCAAAGATAGTGCAAGTCGAGCGCAATGCAAACTCGAACAAGTTCAGTTTGCATGGCCGAGACCACGCTATCTTCGAGGGTGAAGCCCTCAAAATACGCAAGAAACCCCTTGCGGGATAAAAATCCACTTAAGAAGCGCTCCGGGAGATTTCCAGATTGCAGCAAACAGAGATCGCCCTTGCATTCCAACATTCCACCCATCGTATATGCGGCGACGGGCTCAAACCGCCGGAATAATTCCACGAATTTCCCAAGCTGTCGAAGCCGCCATTCCCCTCCCCGATAAGGAAATTTAATCGTAACTTAGCGGCTTCCAATCCAGGGCATGGCAACCATGCCGGGAAACACAATTCCCTGTTTTTCAGAATAAGGAACCAAAGTGGAAAAAAAACGCTTCTCCCTACGGAAACTCTGGAAGAAAGCCTTCACCGATGTAAGGCACAAATACCGCTTTTCGGTCACGGACGAAAATTTCCACGAAAAGTTATCCTTCCGGCTTTCCCGGCTCAACGTATGGACCCTGATTGCGGCAGGGAGCCTTCTCGTGGTGGCCGTCACCATGCTCATCATCATCTTCACCCCGGTCCGCCAATTCATCCCGGGCTATATCAAAAAGGAATTCGTGGAGCAAAGCATCCAGGACCGGATGCGTTTGGACTCCCTGCAACAACAATTGGAAGCCCAGACCCTGATGCTCCGGACCCTCAACGCCGCCCTGAGCGGACGGATTCCAGCCGATGAAGCCCCCATCATCCACGACTCGCTCCGGGATTACAGCAACATACAATATCGCAGAAGCTTGGCAGACTCCCTCTTGCGACTGGAAATAGAAAACGCGGATCCCTACACTTTGGAAAGCGGAAGTTCCCCCATCGGGAGCAACGACCCCCTCCGGGCCGATTTTTCCAATAGCTTCCTGCTATACAAACCTGTGGAAGGGAATATCGTCCAAAAGTTCGACTACCAGGGACATCATTGGGGCATCGACATCGAAACCGAAACCAATGCCGTCATCAATGCGGTCCTGGACGGAAACGTCGTTTTCACATCCTGGTCGCCCGACGACGGCCATATCCTGATTCTCGAACACGAAGGTTCCCTCCTCTCCATCTACGCTTCTTCCTCCGCCCTGTTCAAACGCAGCGGGGATTTCGTCAAAGCGGGTGAAGCCATCGGCATGGCAGGCAATTCCTCGGAACTGCGCCATTTCACCGGTCTCCACTTTGAACTTTGGTATAACGGAAGCCCGGTGGACCCGGAACACTACATGGCCTTTTGAGCAACAAGCTTTTGAGAGCGGAAATCAAACAAACCTCGACAGGCCTTTCGGCCCAGCAAGTGCAAAACCAGCCTGAAAAGCCTGGAAAAAAAATTTTGAAAACCTTGGAAAACCGAGTTTTTACAAACGGCCCCGCGCCGGAAAATCCAAAACGAATCGCCCTTCTGGGTTCCACCGGCTCCATCGGGACCCAGACCCTGGAAGTCGTGCGGCAACATCCCGGATTTTTCCGCGTGGAAGTACTGACAGCCCAGAACCAAGCCGACCTCCTGATTGAACAAGCCTTGGAGTTCAAACCCAATATCGTGGTCATCGGCAACGAAGGCCTTTACGATACCGTGAACCAAGCCTTGGCCAAAACCGATACGAAAGTCTTTGCCGGAAGCGGCTCGATTGCCGATGCCGCCGAATGCGGGACCGTGGACACCGTGGTCACGGCGCTCTTGGGCTATGCCGGCCTCAAACCCACCCTGCGGGCCATCCGGGCTGGCAAGAACATCGCCTTGGCCAACAAGGAAACCTTGGTAGCAGGCGGTTCCATCGTATGCCGCGCCGCCCGTGAAAACCGGGTGGCAATCACACCTATCGACTCGGAACATTCCGCTATTTTCCAATGCCTTGCCGGGGAATACGCCAATCCGGTGGAAAAAATTTTCCTGACCGGTTCGGGCGGTCCTTTCCGAGGCAAGCAACGGGAAGAACTGCAAACGGTCGGTCCGCAACAGGCCCTCAAGCACCCCACCTGGCAGATGGGCCGGAAAATCTCCATCGACTCGGCCACCTTGATGAACAAAGGCTTGGAAATGATCGAGGCCCGGTGGCTGTTCGGCATCCCGCCCCAAGACATCGAAATCCTCATCCATCCCGAAAGCATCATCCATTCCATGGTCTCGTTCCGGGATGGCTCGGTCAAGGCCCAATTGGGATTGCCCGACATGAAACTCCCTATCCAATACGCGCTCAGCTACCCGCAACGCTGGGATTTGGACGTGCCACGCTTGGACCTGGCCCGGATTGGAAGCCTGCATTTCGAGAAAGCCGATACCGGAACCTTCCGCTGCCTCCCCTTGGCCTACCAAGCCATGGAAAAAGGCGGAAACATGCCCTGCATCCTGAACGCAGCCAATGAAATAGCCGTGGAAGCCTTCTTGGAAGAACGGATTCCTTTCCTCCGGATTGCCGACTTGATTGAAAACACCATGGCCAAGGTAGCTTTCATCGCCTCGCCCGGCATGGAGGACATCGAACATTCCGATGCCGAAAGCCGGAGAATCTGCCGGGAAATGCTTCCTTGACAAGACAACTTGGCGTCCCCGGTTTTCCGGAGAACGGAACGGAGAAACTTGGGTCCATCCCTCGGTTCAAAACCTTCGGAACCAAACTTCCGGTACCTTCCCAAAACAAACACCAACAATCTGACAACCAACCATGAATGCACTCATCATGATCGGACAGCTGCTCTTGGGCCTGTCCCTCTTGGTCTTCGTCCATGAACTAGGACACTTCTTGGCCGCCCGCATGTTCGGAATCCGGGTCGACAAGTTCTACCTCTTCTTCGATGCCGGAGGCTTCAAGCTCCTGCATTTCAAAATCGGGGAAACCGAATACGGAATCGGCTGGTTGCCCTTGGGCGGCTACTGCAAGATTGCCGGCATGGTGGACGAATCCATGGATACCGAAAGCATGAAGAAGGACCCCCAGCCTTGGGAATACCGCAGCAAAGCGGCCTGGAAGCGCTTCATCGTCATCACTGCCGGGGTCTTCATGAACCTGGTGACGGGAATCCTCATCTTCACAGGGATTCTTTACCATCAGAAAGGCTATCTGCCGACGGAACAAGTCAATGAATACGGGATTTATGCCTATCCCTTGGCCAGGGAAGCCGGTTTCCAAAGCGGAGACAAAATCATCGGCCCTAACGGGCGGGCCAAGGAGCGTTTCTCGGATGCCATTCCCAACAGCAGCCTGCTGGGAGGGGAAATCAGCGTGTTGAGAAACGGACAGCTCACGGAAATCCAGATACCTCCCACTTTCTATAAAAAGTTGAACCAGGACAGTTCGGGCTTCCCCTTCGTGGACATCACCAACTACCCTACCGTGGTCAAGGAAGCCTCGGAAGGTTACCCGGCCCGGAAAGCCGGAGTGAAATCCGGGGACCGGATTTTTGCCATCAACGGCGAAGAATGCCCTTCTTTCGGGGCATTCAAGGAAAAGATTGCCGGCATGGATAACGACAGCGTGGTCCTGGGAATCCTCCGGCAGACGGACACCCTCCAAATCGGTATGCGGGTGGACAGCACCGGCATCGTGGGTATCCTGAGCGATTTTCCCCTCGAGCTCGAACCCTATACGGTGGGAAGCGCACTCCGCTACGGTACCCTGGATGCCTTTGAATTAATCTGGACCAACATCCGGGGCTTGGGCAAGGTCGTCAGCGGCCAGGAAAAGGCCAGCGAAAGCCTGCAAGGTCCTATCGGCATCGCCACCATCTACGGACCGGTTTGGAACTGGGACCGCTTCTGGTTCATTACCGGAATGTTATCCCTGGTTCTGGCCTTCATGAACATCTTGCCGGTTCCGGGATTGGACGGCGGCCACATGGTTTTCACGCTTTACGAGATGATTACCCGGCGCAAGGTTAGCGACGAGGTCATGGAGAAAGCCCAAATGGTGGGTATGGCGATTCTTTTCGCTTTGATTGTTTTCGTGTTCGCCAACGATATTTTCCGGCTGCTGCGGTAAACCCTTATTTCAGAACCAAGATGCAAGAAATCGACCCTAAAGGAACGAGCCGCGCCTACGCCTTCGAGATGTGGATGGACGCCCCCATGCCCATGGTGACCTTCTTCAAGACCCTCCAAGTCTCACACCTCCTGCGAATCAGCCGGAAAACGGGAATGAAGTTCAACATGTTGATGTGCTGGTGCATCGGCAAGGCTGCCAGCGGCATGAAAGAATTCTACCTGTTGCCTGTAGGCAAGAAACTAATACGGTACGAACGGTTGGCTGTGAACACCATCGTCGCCAACCGGCAGGGCGAAGTCAGCTCCTGTGACATCCCTTTCAACCAAGACCTGGAACTTTTCAACAAAGACTACTTGGAACTTACCCGGCAGACAGCCGAAACCTGCCTCAACCACGATTTGACGGACAGCATGGTCATCGGCACTTCCGCCCTCGCCCGGTACGATATCGACGGGGCCGTAGGCATGTATAGCGGCATTTTCAACAACCCCTTCCTGATTTGGGGCAAATACAAACGCCGCCTGCGGGGAACGAGCCTCGTCGTTTCTTTCCAGTTCCACCACACCCAGATGGACGGGGCGCATGCCGCAGGCTTCCTCGAAAACCTCCAAAAGGAGATCCTAAGAATCTGATTAAAATTTCTTGCAATCCTGAAATGACTGGATTTTCAGGGACCGAGTTCAGGATTTTGTTTGCCCATCGGGGGCTCTTTCGGGTCTAGGTTGAGCGATGCTCGAAGATGGCTTGGCTATCCTCCTTTGAAAAACGCCGCGCCATCCCTCCAAATCCCCTCCCGATGGCCTGAACAAATAAATTTAACCCAAATCGGTCATTAGGCTTCGGGCAGATTGCTCGCTTATGTCATGCAGCATGCTTCTCGCCTAGCCGAAGGCGTAGCGGGCTACGTCGAGGCGTAGCGAGAAACAGGATGCGGACAGAAGCGGGCAAGATGCCCGAATGCCTCATTTTCCCAATCAGAAACGGACTCGGCGTGTCTAATGACCGATTTGGGTTTAAACAGCTTCTAAGTTTGAAAGCGGTTTAAGCGCCTATTCCTTCCCGGACACGGAACCGGAACCGGCATCCTTCGTCTTGTCCTTCTCCTCCGCCGATGGAGAAGCCGGGTCACCCAATTGGGATTGTACCGCATCCACCTCTTCCTGATGGTACTCGATGGCTGCCTGGACAAAGCTCTCCTTGGCTTCCTCCTTTTCCCGGTTTTGTTCCCGTTCCTGCTCCTGCAAGAAGCCGAAAGCCGTACGGTCCTCATAAGCTGGCGCATTCTCGTCTTCTTCCGATTTGTCGCCATAGCGTTCCATGTCGTGCATGAAGATGCTGTCAACCGTATCAGCCTTTCCGCCCAGCATCTTCTCGAACGCATGGCGCACAAAACGGGACTTGTCCACCAACAGGATCAGGATAGAAACCCATGTTATCGAAAACAAGACCACCGTATAGGTCACATTCAAAATGAATTCCCCACCAGGCAAACCTGCCGCCAACGGCATCCCGGCCAAAACCGCCGCCGCCAGACCTTTGGGTATCATCAAGGAAATAATCATCTTGTCGAACGAATTGGCGCTTTTCGGAGAAAAGAAACGCGCAATGACAATACGCCCCAAAAACAGGATGAACGTAATCATCAATCCTGCCAGAATGGAGCGAAAGTCCGTGAAACGTATCGAAATCCCGATATAGACAAAAAAGAATGTCTTGAGCAGAAACACGATTTCCCCGAAAAAACTCATCTCGGTACGATTCAGCTGATGCCCCGGTCCGCCCATGATTTTCAACAGGAACTTGTTCCTGATCGTGGTGATGTTGGCCATCGTGACACCGAACACCAGAGCCGCGATAGCCCCGCTATACCCCAAAAGGTTGGCAATCCCGTAAACCACGAACACGAAAGCCGGGGTTGTGAAAATGGAGTTCTGCATCTTGCGGATCTGCGTGATGATCCTCGACCATACCAAAGCCGCCGCGAACCCAAGCAAGCCAGCCAGCACGAACGAAGAGAAAATATTGCCCACGACCGCCCCTACATTCACGCTTCCCATCTGCATGGCATGCATGAATGCCAAGGTGAACACGATACAGAGCACGTCCGTGGCCGCCGATTCCAAGACCAGCACCGTCCTCGACTCCTCTCCAATGTCCAAAATCTTGACCAAAGGAATCACCACCGCCGAAGAAGTACCGCCCAAAATCGCGCCTAAGGTCAGCGAACTCAGCAAGGACATTTCGAATATCATCCCCACTCCGGCCACCAGCAGCATCGACACGAAAAAGCAGACCATCGTCAAGCTCATCGTGCTTTTCCACGAAGAACGCATCACATTGAGCGAAAGCGAAGTTCCCCCCTCGAACAAAATGACTACCAAGGTGATTGCCACAAAGACAGGCCCGCTGACCCCGAAACTGTCCACATTGACCAAATTGAATACCGGCCCCAGCAACAACCCCACGACAATCAGGAACAACACATCGGGTATCTTCTTCCGATTATACACCGAGAAGAACAAATGGGCCGAGAACACCAACAACCCTAAAAAAACCAAAGTCAAATCAACATTCATGATAATTCGTACTATTACTGTGGCATATAAACTTCCAACAGTTCGCAGCCCCGGGAATCGGGATAAATATCCACGATTTCACATACGGCCGGAACCAAAACCAACTCTCCTTGGCGGATTTCCACCGACTTCCCATCCACTTTCAACACGCCCCCGCCCTTAAGACAGAGGTAAACCACAAAGGAATCCAAAGCCGAGAAATCCTTTTCCACGCCCTGTACCAAAGGCAGGTAGTTCGCACAGAAATGAGGCGTATCCAAAACAGGATTGGTCATATTGGAGACTCTGCCGTACATGACCCGCCCGGCCTTTTCCTCCCCGGACGACTGCCGTTCATCGAACTTCAAGGCCTTCAAAGCAGCTTCCACATGCAATTTCCGGGGTTTACCGTCCAAGCCGGGGCGGTTCCAATCGTAAATCCGGTAAGTGATATCGCTCGACTCCTGGATTTCGGCCAATAAGATGCCGGAGCGGATGGAATGAACGGTTCCCGCCGGGATATGGAACACATCCCCCGGACGCACCGGTTCCTGGAGCAGAACAGATTCCAGTTTATTTTCTTTCAGACTTTTGAGATATTTCATCTGGTTCACGCCCGGCTTGAAACCGCAAATCAAGCCCGCTTCCGGAGCCGCCTGGCGCACAAACCACATCTCGCTCTTGCCCAGGCAACCATCCCTTTCCATGGCCAAGCCATCATCGGGATGCACTTGGACCGACAAATCCTGCGCGGCATCAATCCATTTCACCAAAAGGGGAAACTGCAAACCGAATTCCTGGTAAACGGCCTCGCCCACCAAATCCCCCATATAGACTTCCACCAAGTCAACCAAGGTATTGCCTTCCAAAAAACCGTTGGCCACCACGGATTCATCCCCTTCCATGCCTGAAAGCATCCAAGCCTCCCCGCAATTGGGCAGATTCCCGTAATCCAAACCTAAGGTTTCACGGATAGCATTCCCTCCCCAAACCTTCTCCTTGAAAAGGGGTTCAAATTTCAAAGGATATAATGTTCTGTCTTCCATATTTTTTCTTATCGAGCGGTGCATCTTACCCATTCCGACACACCGCCCGAGCGGTGTCTAAAAATTTGTTTCGGGTTTCTATCAAACAAATCCGGATCAAAGGGCGTTCCCGCAGCGTTGATACAACTTGAAACGGAACTCCAATCCCGACTTCGCATCTTTCTGCCAATCGCCCTCCTCCTCCAAACGCCATTGGGAAGGTTCCAAGACCGGGAAAAAGGTATCGGCCTCAAAATTGCCTTTCACCTCGGTCACATAAGCCCGGCTGCAATACGGCAGGAACTGGCGGTAAACCTGTCCCCCACCAATCACGAAAGCCTCCCGGCCCTCGGGAATGGCCGCCAAAGCAGATTCCACATCCGCCACCACCTTCAGCTGCCGGGCAGCCTCCGGATGGGAAGCCTCCGGTGCCGAGGAAGCCGAAGCTAGCAAATCCGGAAGCAAGGTTTCCGGATTCCCCCGGCTCAACACGATATGATAACGGTCCGGCAAAGGCCGTTTGGGAAAAGACTCGTAGGTCTTGCGCCCCATGATAATCACATGCCCGGTCGTCAAAGCCTTGAAATGCTTCAAATCGGCAGGAATATGCCATAGAAGGTCGTTTCCCTTACCTATGGCACCATTCCCTGCCACCGCGACAACCAAGCTCAAACGAGCCTGCCGAGATTCTTTTTCCATTATTGGACAACGATTTTGTAAATACCGTTCTTCATCCGGGTCTGAATCCGGACCACATAGGTTCCCTGCGGCAGGTCCCAGACCGGGAATTCCCTTCCGTTCAATTCCACGCCGCTGTTGAAGGTGTAGTTATGCCAAACCCTTCCATCCAAACCGATGATTTGCAGGGTCCCGCTTCCGGTTTCCCCGTAAGTCTGGACGAAAAAACGTTCCGTGGCCGGGTTCGGGTATGCAGTGAACCTCAGTTCTTCCCGGGAAACCACCGGTTCGTTGGCCACATCCGGCACGGAATCGTACATCTTGTCGTAATAAGAAATCAGGTAAGATGCGATATAATACTGGGGGTTGTAGGTGTCCATGCAATCAGCACAGGTAACACCGCTCACGCAATCGGGATGGTTGGGATGGCAGCGGTCCACGTAGTCTTCCTGGAAGATGAACTTCATTTGCAAGTTCCCTTCACCAGCCAAAGCCGTCAGGTTGTAGTCGTAGCCCGGCGCAATGGCTCCCGGACACCACCCGGCCCGGTTGTGGTACCAAGTACCTCTTTGGCCGGTGCAATCGTCCGGATTGGGACGGCATTGCATCCAAGGTGTGTGTTCGAAACTTTCCGCGTTGGCATATAAATGATGCTCGGCATAGTAAAACTCGGCCGCGTTGCCCGTATTGTTGCTTCCCCATCCATGTCCGGTCGTCACCACCTTGAGATCCAAAGCCTTGATATCCCCGTTCAGGGCCACGTCCAAGGTATCCATGGGCTGGAGGTTGGCCGGATCCCCGAACATGAAATTCCCGTTCCAAAGCGGGGTGATGGCCGAATAAAGGTATTGGGGCAAGCCTTTGTCGAACTCGAAATCCAAAGTCACGTCGTAACCACCAGTTCCCCAAGTGTCCACGAACATACGCATCGGTACTTCCCCTTGCAGCCATGCCGCAAAAGCGGTCACATCCAATTCATGGTCGCAAGGCACCCCGTAGGCGGTCGTATAGCGGATGATTTCGCGCCACTGGCCGTCCGGAGTTTGGATTTCGACCCAAGCCACACGGTCCCAATCATCGCAACCACCCTCGATTTCAGGACATTGCACATCCAATTTCGCCACGATGTTCCGGTAACTGCCCACATGTTGCGGGAAGACGTACACCCCGCCGTTGGTACGCCCCGGATCGGGATAATTGATCAACAAATGCTCGAAAGTCCGCACACTCCGGGATTCTTCCGCGCTGTCCACCGTGATTTCCCGTATCACGGTCGTATCACGCCCGTTGCTGGCCGTGGCCCGGATAGCGATGGAATAATTCCCGTATGCCCCCGGGTAGAAACGGGCCTGTGCCAAACCGTTTTCTGGGTTGAACTCGGTTTCCAAGGCTTCCCCGTCCACCGAAAATTCCACACCGGTAATCGTGTTGAAGGCCGAACCGATTTCGGCCCGGGCCTGGAGCATATAGTACAAGGTGTCGGAAGGCATGACCAAGGGCTCGGATTCCACCAAAGGTGTGTACAATTGGACCCCGTAAGCTGCCGGTTGCTGGATTTCAAGCCCGAAACGGTAGGAAACCGGATAGAATTCCTCATTCCCTTCCTGATAAGCTTCCACGACAGCCAAGCCTTCCGTACCCTCGCAAACCAAGGCGTAGGAGGAATCTTCCCGGACTATCACCGAAGCCGGACCGGAAACGATCCGGAAAGCCACTTCCAGACCCGAGGAAGACTCCAGCTGCAAAGCCGTCGTGTCGGCGGCCGAAACCAAGGAAGGCAATGCCTCTATGGCCAAAATCTGGTTACGCTTGTCCGCGCTGGCGGTCGCATCGGCCAAAACCCGAAGTTCCGCCGTCTGGACGGCATTGTTCCAGGTATTGGTATTATCCTCATACACAATCTGTACATAACGTCCCCGGACTGCGCCGAAGCGCAAATCCTTGCCGCTCACATCGGTCGTGCTTTCCCAATAAATACGTGAACTGGCTTGGGGTTCACCCCAATGGGCGGTGTCGTTGCCCACATATACCGAATAGGCGGAAAGCTTGTCCTCGTAATTCTGCGGATTGCACAAATAGGAAATCCCGCAAACCGGATATTCGGATCCCAAATCCAGGACCAAACGCGCCGGAAGCGGTCGGGCAATCGCCGTATTGACGGCCCACCAAGTGGAAGAATCCCCGTCGAAAGCCTTTCCCACCGTATCGGTGGCCGATTGGCTATTGATTGACACAATCCTGTACGAAGAAGCGGGAAGCGGCGATTCCTGCGCCCCAAGTCCCCCGCACAACATGAAACTGCCTGACAACAAAGCCGCAAAACATGTCCTTGTTTTCATAAATCTTGATTGAAGTTATTAATTGGTGTTGGCTTCCGCACAAAACCCGGATTTTCCGGCAAACCATCGGAAGATCCGGTAAAAATCCAAACAGCCCTTAAAAATACGCATTTATTCCGTATCCGAAGAATCCCTTTCAAAAGCCCTTTGAAAGGAAAACATTCCAAAACTTCCGGAAGGTTTCCCTCTCCGGTTTTCCCCTTTTAGGCTTGCCCTCCTTGGGTACGGGAAGTATCGTCTTCTTCGAAATTGATTCGTTCCTTTTCGATGACCAAGGGCCGTTTCCTCACCTGGGTATTGATGGCTCCCACATATTCACCGACAATACCGATGAAAATCAATTGCACGGCGGAAAAAAAGAAAAGCCCGATGACCAAAGGAGCCAAACCGGCCTGGAAGGTATCCCAATATACCAGCTTGTAAATCAAATAGACCAAAGCCACCAAGAAACTGAGGATAGCCACCCCGAAACCGACAAAGGTGGCCAGCCGCAAAGGTACTTTGGAATAGCTCACGAAGCCCAGCATGGCCATGTCGTACAGCGTGTAGAAATTGTTCTTGGTCTTGCCGTGTTCCCGGCGGGGCTGCACGAAATCGACCCGCGCGATATCGAACCCCAACTCGGACACCAATCCCCGGAAATAAGGATAAGGGTCGTCTATCTTGCGCAAGACATCCACGAAACTTTTGTCGTACAAACCGAAACCCGTGAAATTTTCCACCTGTTCCACATCCGACATCTTGGCAATCAGCCGATAAAACATCTTCCGGACCCGGAACATCAGCGGGTTTTCCTCGCTTTGGTTCTTGACCCCGATGACCACCTTGTGACCCGATTCCCATTGGGCGACCAAGGCAGGAATGGTTTCGGGGGGATCCTGCAAATCGGAGCACATCGAGATGACCGCATCTCCGTAACATTGGCGGATGCCATGGAAAGGTGAACGGATATGCCCGAAATTCCGTGCGTTGACAATGCAACGGATATGCTTGTCCGTTTCGATTTCCTTGCGAATCAAGGCCACGGTCTTGTCAGTGGAAGCATTGTCGATGAAAACATGCTCGTAATCGTACTGAGGCAAGCCCTGCATGACCTTGCGGATGCGTCCGCAAAGGATGGGCACGTTTTCTTCTTCGTTGTAACAAGCCGTTATAATGGATATTTTCTTGCGTTGTTCCATAAAAGGCAGGATATAGGGAAGGCAAATTTACGACAAAAGTTCCCTGTAAGATACAAAATACCCATCGGCCCCGCATTCCCGGAACGATTCGTCCCCGTAACCGGAAAGGAAACCCAGCGTCCTCATGCCTGCAAGACGTCCGGCCTCCATGTCCGCCACGGTATCGCCCACCATGACACATTGGCGGGTATCCAAACCGAACATCGAAACCATCATTTTCAAGACTTCCGCCTTGGGCAGATGTTCCCCGCTGCAATCCGGTGTCCCGATGAAAAGGAAACGGTCCTTGATGCCCAGCTTCTCCAAAACCTCGTACGTGGCGGCCTTGGGCTTGTTGGTCGCCACGTACAAGGTCTTGCCCGCCGCCTGCAACTTGTCCAGGAATTCCGCCACGCCTTCGAAAAGCCGCGTGTTCCGGTATTTTCCCGCCGCGTACATGGCCCGGAAAGTCGTAGCCGCCAAAGCCCGCTGGTTCTCATCCAGTTGCGGGGAAATGGAGGCGATGATTTCGGGCAAGAGCGGACCTATCTTCAGGCGGCTCTTGTCGTATCCGAAGCCCAAAGAGCGGTAAGCCTGCTCGATACTTCCCAGCACATCCGCCTTGGAATCGGCCAAAGTCCCGTCCAAATCGAAAAAGAAATGGTCGAAAACGGACAAATCATGGAATGTCATAAGCCGGGTAATTCTTATTTGTACTGCCCTCCGGCTTCCTCAATCAGCTTGTCGTAGCGTTTCTGCAACATGTCGATCCGTTGGGCATCCTCCTCGAAAATCATCTTGTAGAATTCCCGTTTGTTCTTGAGCCACATCAGCTCGAAGCCCACGGCCTTCAAAATACCCTTGTCCGAACCCGGGCCGATGGCACCGGGCAGCTGGAACAGGACTTTACGGGTTTCGTAACGGTCCAAGGTCCCTTGGGGCAAGCGCTTGAAGAAATCGATGGAAGCCGCCGACACCCCGCCCCCGATTACACATTCTTTTCCGTAACGTTTGGCTTGGACGAACAAATCTTCCGCAATCTTGAAAATGGGTTCCGAATTGATGTCGTCCCGGGTCATGCCCATCGAACCGGTCATGTCCACACGACCCAACACAATCCCTTTCAACTGTTCCACACCGGGCAATTCCATCATCTTAGGAAAGTTCTTGTAACCCTCCTCGGTCTCCACGTTAATCAGGAAATCCACCGTGGACCATTCGTCCTTGGGATAAACCATGTGCGTGGCTGCCAAGTACTTCTTCAAGGCATAAGGCGTTTCTATCATGGGAGCCACAATCCGGGTCACCCCGATGGAACGGGCATCATACATATCCCGTATCGCCTCACACCCCCCTATCTTGATGGTCAAATCCAGACCGGCCTTCGTTACCACCTCTTTCAGGCGGAGCGCCTCCTCCATTCTCGTTCCCTCGGCTTCGAACTCAGCCTTGACCCCGACCACGTAATGATTCTCTTTCAGGTCTTTCAATGTATCGACCATCCGTTGTTCCAATGCATTCATATTATTCTTCCTTTATGGGTGGTACTATCATGTTCTGCTTGAACTCTTCACGGGGAAGGAAAGGATAGAGGTCTTCCAAGGGTTTGGAGACCATCCTCCCGTCCGGCTTCCGTTCCGAAGAGGTCTTGGGTTGGAAAATGTAATCTTCCGGCAGCACGACTTCACAAAGCACGGCTCCCGGCGTTTCACAAAGCCGCCGGATACCACTCTCCACTTCCTCGTTCTTTTCGATGCGGAACGCGGTGAAGCCGAAAGATTCTGCTAATTTAATAAAATCGGGGAAAACCACGCCCGAAGCGGGTCCGATCCCGATATGACGACCCGAGAAAAAATTGTCCTGTGTCTGGCGAATGGATACATAGCCGCCATTATTCAGAACAATCAATTTCAAATCCAAGTTGTTGGCTACGACCGTCGCCATTTCCTGCAAATTCATCATCAAGCTGCCGTCCCCGCTCAGACAAACTTTCAGCTTGGCCGGGGAAGCCAAAGCCGCCCCGATAGCCGCCGGTAAATCGTAGCCCATCGCCGCACAGCCTGAATTCCAGAAATAACGCTGCCCTTTCTTCACTTTGATAGCTTGGAACCCGACCACGCAAGCCGTACCGTTGGCTGTGGCGACCACCGCGTCTTCCGGTAACAAAACACTCAAGCGGTCCACAAAATAATAGGGATTCACCGGACCGGAAACGGCATATTCCGGAAGCACCACCGGATACCGGCGTTTGCGTTCCAAGGCCCAATCGAGCCATTCCCCGTAAGTGTGTTCCGGCTCCCAAGCTTCCAAGGCCCGGAAAAAAGCGGACGCATCGGATTGGATGGCCAAGGCAGGCCGTACCGTTGGCTTTTGCATCTCGGCCATATCCACATCCACGCAAACCAGTTTCCCGGCACGGGCGAAAAATTCATAATTGTAACTGGTCTGGCGGATATTGTTGCGCGAACCGACACACAGAACCAAATCGGCGTTCTGCAAGGCGAAATTTCCCGCCCGGCTTCCCAAAGTCCCGATTCGTCCGACAAAGCAAGGATGCGTCTCTTCCAACAAATCCATACCGTTGAAAGTAGCCAAAGCTGGCATCGGAACCCTTTCCAAAAAGGAACGCATCGCCGCTTCCGCCCCACTGATCCGGATACCATTGCCTACTACCAACACCGGCCTCCGGCATTGGTCCAGCAACGAAAAAAGAGCCTGCATGGCCTCGGCCCGGGGCTGCAAAGGGGTTTCCTCCGCTGGAAAAACACATGCCGAAGCGGCATCCAGAGCCACCTCGTCCACCCAAGCTCCCTGTATATCCATCGGCACATCGATCCAAACCGGTCCGGGACGACCCGACAAAGCCGCATGGACGGCCTCGTCCAGAATCCGCCCCACTTCCTTGACATCCCGTATCTGCCGGGCATATTTGGTCAAAGGCTTCACCACCGAGATGATATCCACCTCCTGGTCGCCCAATTGGCGGAGCGGCAAGTCCGGACAGGCGGCAATCGTAGTGCTTTGCTTGACCTGACCCGAAATATACAGGACCGGGACGGAATCCGTCCATTGCCCCATCACACCGGTCAAGGTGTTCAAGCCTCCTGGGCCCGTAGTCACATTGACCACTCCTAAGGGCTTGCCTGCCCGCACATAACCTTCCGCCGCAATCGCGCAAGCCTGTTCATGGTGGCAACAGGTGTAAGCCAACCCGCTTTGCAACACGGCATCGTTCAAGTGCATGGCTCCGCCCCCGGTTATCATGAAAACACAGTCCACCCCGTATTTTTCCTTCAATCTCTTGAAAATATAGTCACTGGCTCTCATCGTCAAAATCTCATTTGCTATCCAAAGTTCTGTCTGTCCGGCAAAAAATCATTTGTCCGCCAAAAGGCAACCCCGGTCAAGCTCCAGCTTGTGTTCCGCATACCAGGCATAGAGACGGCGGACAGCCTCCTCCATGGGCGTGAAATGCAGCGCAGCACGTCCATTCCATGCCGTACTTCCAGATATACTATGGAAGCGTCCCGTTTCTATGGATGTGTCACTTTCTCCCGAGGAAATCACCGTTCCGGTACTCCCATCGGCATCCGGTTTTTGGCCAGAATTCCAAACCGCCCATTCTTCTTTGAGCCGGGCATTGTCCCCGCTGTACTCCAAACCCGTTCCCGGCTTTCCCACACGGACCGGCAAATCCTTGCCCGAAATCCGGACTATCATCCGGGCCAAGGCCAGCAAGGAACTCCGCTCGTCCGGAACCACATTGTAGGCCTTGAACCTTGGCCGGTTTTCCACAAAAGCATCCAAGACCGGCATCAAATCATCCACGGCCAAATAACTGAAAACCCGGTCCTGGCGCAAGGTCACCGGCAAATCGAAAAGGGTCTTGCAAATCGCGTTCGAAATGAAGCGGATCGCATAATCCTCGTATTTCCCGAAAATCCCGAAAACCCGCAAGTCCACCACGTCTTCCCCGCAAGCCTCCATGTATTTCCCGCAGACATATTTCGTGAAACCATGCTCATCCTCAGGGACATGAATTCCAAAATCTTCTTCCTTCGCCCCTATCACATCCTTTTGCGTCCCGTAAATGGCTCCTGAACCGATATTCAGGATCCGGCCGCACTGCCGCGCATGCCGGACCAAGTTGAAAAACATCCGGGTATTGGTATACAAAAGCTGGGTATGGTCCGGTGCGTTCCGGTGTCCGGGCTTGACCGCCGCATGAATCGTGGCATCGAAAGGGTCTTGCCCGGCGAACCAGGCATCCACGGCCTCCGTGTCGGACCAAGGCACCTCGGTATGGGAAGGCGAAACAATCTCGTATTTCCGGGCAAGGTAACTTTCCCGGATGTTCCGCCCGATAAAGCCGTTCCCGCCTGTCAACAAAATCCTTTTCATGACCTTTTCACGTGTTTTCCCTTCATCTGAATCCTGCAAACCTGCAAGAACCGTTTTCCGAAACGGCTTCAAGTTTCAAGGTTTTGCCCGTCCATAGGTTTCAATTTCCTCCAAGCAAAGCCGGTACACGTCCTCCCGGGCATAACGCTTGTACCAATCCACCGTCAAGGCGATGCTTTGGCGGATATCCAGACGGGGTTCCCAACCCAAGCGGAACTTGGCCTTGCTGATATCCAGCATCAGAAGCCTGGCCTCGTGCAAGGCATCGGGATCGGACAAGTCCCGGCGCTCGCCCCGCCCGTAGGCCTCGATGACCATACCGGCCACGTCCCAGACCGGGACGACACCCTCCATCCGGGGTCCGAAATTCCAAGCTTCCTCGTACTGCCCGGGATTTTCCCACATCTTCTTGGCCAACAGCATGTAACCACTCAAAGGCTCCAAGACGTGCTGCCAAGGACGGACCGAACGCGGGCTGCGGATTCCGATGGGTTCCCCAGCTTCCAAGGCCCGGATGCAATCGGGCAAAATACGGTCCCTGGCCCAATCCCCGCCTCCAATCACATTCCCTGCACGCACGCTGGCAATGCTTTTGCCGTGCTTCTCCCACTTTCCAGGTTCGAAAAAGCTGCGCCGCCAACTGCTTATCGCAATCTCGGCCGCCCCTTTGCTGCTGCTGTACGGGTCGTGGCCGCCCATGGGTTCGTTCTCCCGGTAACCCCAAATCTGTTCCCTGTTTTCATAGCATTTGTCGGTCGTGACCATGACCCCCACCCGGACATCGGGACAGGAACGGATGGCCTCCAACACATGGATGGTACCCATCACGTTGACCTGATAGGTTTCCACCGGTATCTCGTAAGACAACCGGACCAAAGGCTGGGCCGCCAGATGGAACACGATTTCGGGCCGGTACCGTGCAAAAACGGCTTTCAAGGCCTCTCCATCCCGGATATCGCCCCGCAAATCGGCCTTTATCTTCTTCCCGATGCCCGAAAGCACGTAATTGTCCCTTTCGCTGTACGGATCCAAGGCCAAGCCGACCACTTCCGCGCCCAACGAATGCAGCCAGATGCTCAGCCAACTACCCTTGAATCCCGTATGCCCGGTCACCAAGACCCGCTTTCCTCTGTAGAAACCCTCGAAATCCATAAATCATATCCCTTTCGGCATGTTCCCCGGGATTGGAAGCAAACGCACATCCTCACGCCTCCGGGCGCAGCATCCATGCCCGATAAGACATGGGAAAACCACGTTCCACGCCATACACCAAGCTACCAAATTTTCCAAGGAGCCTTGCCTTCCGCCCACATCGCCTCCAACTCCCTCTTTTCCCGCTGGGTATCCATCGGACGCCAGAAACCGTAATGCCGGAAAGCCACCAGTTCCCCTTCCGCCGCCAAGGTTTCGAGCGGCTTGCGTTCCCAAATGGAGGCGTCCCCGTCTATATAGTCCAAGACCTTGGGTTCCAAGACAAAAAAGCCCCCATTGATCCAACTGCTGTCGCCCTTGGGCTTTTCCTGGAACGAAAAGACTTTCACTTCGTCGGCGGCATTGAAGGTAATGGCCCCGAAACGCCCCGAAGGTTGTACCACGGTCACCGTGGCCAACTTCTTCTGTTCCTGATGGAAACGGAGCAAGGCCGGGATATCGATGTCGGCCACCCCGTCCCCGTAGGTCATCATGAAGGTCTCCCCTTCCGGCAGATAGTCCTTGATACGCTTGAGCCGTCCCCCGGTCATCGTTTCCAAACCGGTATCCACCAAGGTGACTTTCCACGGCTCGGCATGGGAATGATGGATTTCCATGCTGTTATGGGCCAAATCCACGGTCAAGTCGGCCTGGTGCAGGAAATAGTCGGCGAAATACTGCTTGATCATGTACGCCTTGTAGCCGCAGCAAATCACGAATTCATTGAAACCGTAATGCGAATAAATCTTCATGATATGCCACAAGATGGGCTTCCCGCCGATTTCCACCATCGGTTTGGGGCGCACATCCGTTTCTTCCGAAAGCCGGGTCCCGAAACCGCCGGCCAAGATTACCACTTTCATAAATCGATGCTTCTGAGAGGTCGTTTTTAAAGCCATGGACATACGAAAATCCGGCAGGCCGCGTGCTTTTTACCCGCCAGACCAATCCTCCGCCCCGCAGCGCAACAAATCCGTTGCGACTCCAGACAACAGAGGTCCATGAAAAACCTGTTACAATCCCCGTTCCTTCAAAAAGGCGGAAATCGTGTCCAGGACATAGGTGATTTGCTCCGGGCTCAAGCCGGGATAGGTTCCTAAGAAAAAGGTACGGTTCATGACCGCATCGGTGTTTTCCAAATTCCCTACGATGCGCTTTTCCACCTGGAGATAAGCCGGTTGCTTGACCATGTTCCCGGCAAAGAGGTTACGGGTTTCCACCCCATGACGGCTCAGGTACTCGGTCAGTTCGGTACGTCCGAAACCGGCTTCTTCCTTGACCGTGACCGGATAAGCGAACCAGGAGGGGTCGGAATCCGGTTCCGCCACCGGCAAAATGAAATATTTCTTCCAAGCTTGGAATCCACGTTCCCAAGTCCGGAAATTCTCCTTGCGCTTTTGGACGAAGCCCGGCAACTTGTCCATCTGGGCCGAACCGATAGAAGCTTGCATATCGGTCATTTTCAGGTTATAACCCACATGGGAATAGACGTATTTGTGGTCGTACCCCAAAGGCAGCTCCCCGTATTGCTTGGTGAACCGGTTCCCGCAACGCCCGTTCTGCCCTCCTTCGCAATAGCAATCCCTTCCCCAGTCGCGGAAGGAACGCAAAGCACGGGCTATCAAGGGGTCGTCCGTGCAGACCATGCCGCCTTCGCCGGTCGTGATATGGTGGGCCGGATAGAACGAGAAGGTGGACACATGTCCGAATGTTCCCAACATACGGCCTTTATAGGTTGAACCCAAGGCGTCACAGCAGTCCTCGATGACCCAAAGGTCGTAGTCCTCGGCCAACTTCATGATCTTTTCGAGGCAAAACGGATTGCCCAAGGTATGCGCCAGCATGATGGCCCGCGTCTCGCTCGAAATGGCTTGGCGGGCCTGCTCGGCCATCACGTTGTAGTTCCCGAGTTCCACGTCCACGAACACCGGAACCAAACCGTTCTGGATGATGGGGTTGACCGTGGTAGGGAAACCGGCGGCCACCGTGATGACCTCGTTGCCTTTCCGCAAACGTTTGGAACCCAAAAGCGGGCTGGTCAAAGCCGACAAGGCGACCAGGTTGGCCGACGAACCCGAGTTGACCGGCAAAGCGAAATCGGTTCCCAGATATTCCTTGAACTTCTTTTCGAATTCCTTGGCATAACGGCCTTCGGTCAACCAGAAGTCCAAGGAAGAATCCACCAGGTTTTCCATTTCCCGTTCGTCGAACACCCGGCCCGCATAGCGGACCGAGCGGACGGGATTCCGGGCGGACTCCTCGGCTTCTTGTCCAAAACAGGCCTGGTAGTATTCGCCGACCAGACGTTTGATTTCCGTCCTCAATTCCTCGGCGGTCCTGCTGTTTGCCATGGTTATTCAGCTCCTTTGATTTCCACCTCCTTGACAATCTTGGCAATCATGCCTTGCAAAGCCTTGCCCGGTCCCACTTCGACGAAACGGGTGGCACCGTCGGCATGCATGTTTTGCACGATTTTCGTCCAACGGACCGGAGAAGTCAGCTGGGCAATCAAGTTGGTCTTGATTTCTGCCGGGTCGGTATGCGGCAAGGCATCCACATCCTGGTAAACCGGGCAAACCGGAGCCTGGAACACCGTGGCCTCGATGGCTTCCGAAAGTTCCACGCGGGCCGGTTCCATCAAAGGCGAATGGAAAGCCCCGCCCACTTTGAGGGGCAAAGCACGTTTCGCACCGGCGGCCTTGCATTGTTCGCAGGCCATTTCAATCCCCTTCATGCTCCCCGAAATAACCAACTGCCCGGGGTTGTTGTAATTGGCGGGGACCACGATTTCGTCCTTGATGCCGGCGCAGATTTCTTCCACTTTCTCGTCGGGCAAGCCCATGATGGCGGCCATCGTGGAAGGGTTCATCTCGCAAGCCTTCTGCATCGCGTTGGCACGTTTGGAAACCAAAACCAAGGCATCTTCGAACTTCAAGGCTTGGCTGGCGACCAGGGCCGAAAATTCGCCCAAGGAGTGGCCGGCCACCATGTCGGGCTTGAAGCCGGGCAAGCAGGCGGCCCAAATCACCGAATGCAGGAATACCGCAGGCTGGGTCACTTTCGTCTGTTTCAAATCTTCCTCGCTGCCGGCAAACATGATGTCGGTAATCTTGAAGCCAAGGATTTCATTGGCTTTCTCGAACATTTCCTTGGCTTGGGGATAGTTGTCGTACAAATCTTTTCCCATTCCGGAAAATTGCGATCCCTGCCCGGGAAAAACATAAGCTGTCTTCATAAGGCTTTTCTTTTTCTCGAAGCCGGAAGACCCCGCAGGGCCGGCGGCTTCCTTTTGAAGAAGCAAAGATAATGCAAATAGGCTTAGAAGCTGTTTAATTTTTTTACAATCCTGAAAGAGATGAGTTTAGGAAAATCCGTTTTCGGGCGGACCGGGTTTCAGGACAGTCTCTGAAAAAATCATTACCTTTGAATTTTGCAGCTTAGGCAAAGTTGTGTCGATATCGCGGGAACGCGGAAAAACGAAAGACCATGTTATACCCGATTGGAATCCAAAGTTTTGGAAAAATCCGTGAAGGCGGTTACGTCTATGTTGACAAAACGGACTTGATTTACAACATCGTCAAAACAGGCGGTTACTACTTCCTGAGCCGTCCCCGCCGTTTCGGCAAGAGCCTCTTGGTTTCGACCTTGAAAGCCTATTTCCAAGGCAAAAAAGAGTTGTTTCAAGGCTTGGCCATCGAGAATTTAGAAAAGGACTGGAATTCCTACCCGGTGCTGCATCTGGATTTGAGCGGGGTGACATACACCTCCGTCGAAATCTTAGATGAAAAAATGAACGACACCTTGGACGTATGGGAACAGAGGTTTGGTAAAAACGAGGGATTCAAAACGGACAGTATCCGTTTCAGGCGGATTATCGATGCAGCGTATGAACAATGCGGTAAGCAAGTGGTGGTTCTGATTGACGAGTACGACAAGCCGTTGTTGGATGCGGCGGGCAACGAACCGCTGCGGGAAGCCTTCCGTAGCCGTTTGCAAGGCTTTTACAGCGTGATGAAGAGCCAGGACGGCAAACTCCGCTTCGGCTTCCTGACCGGTGTCACCAAACTGGGCAAACTCAGCATCTTCAGCGGGCTCAACAACCTCAACGACATCTCGATGGATTACCGCTACGCGGATATCTGCGGCATTTCCGAGAGCGATTTGCATGCGTATTTTGACGGAAGCGTGCAGGAGATGGCCGATGCCAACCGGATGAGCAAGGAAGAATGTTATGCCAGGCTCAAGGACTATTACGACGGCTATCATTTCTGCGAGGAATCCGAAGACATCTACAATCCCTTCAGCCTGCTCAGCGCCCTCAACGGGCAAAGGTTCCGCGACTACTGGTACGAGACCGGCACGCCCACCTTCGTGGTCAAGGCTCTTCGGCAGGGCAAGTTCAACCTGGAAAACCTGACCTTGGACAGGGTTCCCTACTCAGCCTTGGGTGGAGTCAACGCCGACGACTCCGACCCTATCCCAGTCCTTTATCAGAGAGGTTATCTGACTATCCAGTCTTATGACGAACGTTGGCAGAGTTACATTTTGAAATATCCCAACCAAGAAGTGGAACGCGGCTTCATGGAGTGTTTGGCCAAGACTTATGTTCCTTCGGCTTCTTACAATAGTCCTTTCTCCGTCCAAAAGTTTGTGGAGGATTTCGAAAATGGCGATGCCGAGGGCTTGATGAAGCGTTTCGCAGCCTTCTTTGCCGATGCCGACTACGCGATTGCCGGGGACGCGGAGCTGTACTTCCAGAATACGATGTATATCATGTGTAAACTGATGGGCCAACTCGTACAGGTGGAACGTCACACCAGCAACGGCCGTATGGACATCCTGGTCCAGACCGAAAAATACATCTACGTGATGGAGTTGAAGATGGATGCCAGCGCGGATGAGGCCTTGCAACAGATTGAAGAGAAAGGCTATGCCAAGCCGTTCGCCGCCGATTCCCGGAAGCTCTTCCGAATCGGGGTCAACTTCTCTTCCTCCACGCGCCGGATTGAAGAGTGGAAGATTGCCTGACACACAGAATGGCAATCCAAAAGCCGAACAGGATTCCGGAACCGGTTCACAAAGTCCATTTCGCCGCAAAATTGCGAAAGGCTCGAACAGCGTCCCACCTCTGCAGGATTGCCCGCTCCTGACCCCAGAAGAGAAACAATCCTCTCATTATCGAAAATTCGAAAATATGGATATATCGGATTGGTTCAAAGGATTTGAAAAAGAAATTGCCTGACTGGCTCCGGAACAAAGGGAACAATTCTTCCACGAATGCGGCAAAAATTGCGTGCAGCACGGAACCTTGCAAACCTACCAGGATTTGCATGAAAAAATCGGAGGAAATTTGGACTTGTTCTTTTCGGAAGCCGGTAAATTACCCGGTATCAGGAGCGAAGTGGTAAAAGCTGGCTCCGTCTATGCGTTGTATTTCACCGAATGCAGTTGCGGACTGCACAAGATGGGTTATGTCTCTACCCCGCTATTATGCGAATGCTCGCGGCAAAGCATCCTCCATGTCCTGGATGCATTGTGGAAAGACCACGAATTCAAAGTGGAAGTTTGCGGATCCATCCTAAGAAGCTGTTTGAATTTATTTGTTTAGCCCAAATCGGTCATTAGACTTTGGGGAGATTGCCCGCTTGTGTCATGCAACATGCTTCTCGCCTAGCCGAAGGCGTAGCGGGCTACGTCGAGGCGTAGCGAGAAACAGGGTGCGGACAGAAGCGGGCAAGATGCCCGAAAGCCTCATTTTCCCCATCGGAAGCGGACACGGCGTGTCTGATGACCGATTTGGGTTTAGGCCATCGGGAGGGGATTTCGCGGGATGGCGCGGCGTTTTTCAAAGGAGGATAGCCCAGCTATCGGACGTGAAAAACGCAAACGATAGCGAATGTCGAGCGGGGAATCAAAGCTTGCTTTGATTTCTTCGAGACCAAGCTATCTTCGAGCTTCGCTCAAGCAAGACCCGAAATAGCCCCCGATGGGCAAACAAAATCCTGAAACCGGCCCCTGAAAATTCAGCCTTTTCAGGATTGTAAGAAATTTTAAACAGCTTCTAAGAGGAGCCCCCGAATGCAAGATGCAGATAAGAGCGGAAAGAGTATCGAAAGCCTGAAAGGAAGGCCCGGAAACCAGTGAAAATGAATTTTGTTTTTTTGATGAAAAAGAGTATTTTTGCAGTTCTGTTTGCAAGTGAGAGTTTTAACAAACCATAGCTTAATAAGAAGATGACGAAAGCAGAAATCGTGGCTGCCATCGCTGAAAAGACAGGTATCGAACGGGTTACGGTATTGGCCACCGTTGAAACCTTCATGGATGTCATCAAAGAATCCATGACCAAAGGTGAAAACATTTACCTGCGAGGCTTCGGCAGCTTTATTATCAAGACCCGTGCCCAGAAAGCCGGCCGTAACATTTCCAAGAACCAATCCTTGGTAATCCCCGAGCACAAAATCCCGGCTTTCAAACCGGCCAAGCCTTTCAAAGACGAAGTAAAAAACAACTTAAAAGTCAAATAAAATGCCCAGCGGAAAGAAGCGTAAAAGACATAAGATGGCCACGCACAAACGCAAGAAACGTTTGCGCAAGAATCGTCATAAGAACAAATAGTCCCTTCCCTCGTTTGGGATAAGCCAAAGAGGTTCCGGACTTGTTCAAGTCGGAAAAAGGACATGCAAGGATGCATGTCCTTTTTTTACATGCCTGTTTCAGGGATATGCCCCTTTTCATCATGCCAGCCATGGATTATCTCCAATCTTTGAGAACACACCACCCCAAGGCGGCCCCGGGATCGCCCCGCCTCAAACGAATCCGGAACTGCATCTTCCTTTCCGGACTGTCGGTCTTCGCCCAATTGTACCTTTTCCAACCGGTCCTCTCCAACCTCTGCCGGGATTTTTCCATTTCCCCGGCCATGAGCAGCCTTGCCGTCTCCTTTTCCACCATCGGCATGGC
>CALUNB010000034.1 GCA_944321885.1 uncultured Bacteroidales bacterium
TTGCGCTTGGGCGCATGGTTCACACTCGTATCATACGCCTTAGGTTCAGGCAATACATCGGGAATCCCTTCCCGGATTGCATTTTGAAATTCTTCCGTTGTCATATTTCTCGTCGTTTCTATTTTCTCTTTTCTTTTTTCTTTCGAACCCATCACCTTCCCGATTGAGCCTGTCCCTTCTTTTCAAACCTTCCTTTCCTGTTTCGCTCAACCCCAAAGGCCACCGCCAAACCCAAGCCTTCCTTGGCCCAACCGGCTCATGGCATCCACCTCCGGGTAACAGGACCGGGTGGATTCGAACCGCCAAGCCCAAAAACCAAGGGATGGAACATCTTAGCAAAGACCAGCTTGCCAAGGCCCACCATCAGGCCGATGTCCCTTTATCACTTCCCGGACTTCTTCTCCTTGCGCCCGAAGACCGAAATATGCACGTACCGTTCCGGGTTCAACCGCAAATCCTCCAACAACAGATTCAACTGCCGCGAAGAATTTTCCAAATTCCGGTACAAGGTATCGTTGGCCAAGAACTGCCCCACGCTGCCTTCCCCGGCATTCAAACGGGACAAAAGCACCGCCGCCCCATCCAAGGTCGAGGACAAATCCCTCACCAAGTTTCCGATTCCCGCCCGGGCAATCGTGTCGCTGACCGCCGAGAAATTGGCAATCATGGACGAAAGTTCCTCCTCGCTCGCATGCAAGCTCCGGCTCAGACTCTCCACATTGAGCATCACCGCATCCACCCTCGGACCGTTGGCAGCCAACAAACCATCCACCCTCGCCGTCATGTTCTCCACATTCCGCAGCGAAGCCTGGATCGAAGCCGGGTCGATACAGGTCAAAATTGAATCCACCGCCCCCAAGATACTCGACAATTTCCGTTCCAAGGGGTCCAGACGGGCCATCAAATCCGGCACGATCCGTCCTTGCATGTAGTCGCCCGACTTCATCATTTCCGGACTGTCGCCCAAATACAAGACCACGCCCGATCCGCTCATTAAACCCATCGACTCGATGGAAGCCAAAGTTCCCTCGTTAATCGGGTATTTTTTCAGAACCCCCAAAACCACCTTAATCCGATGGTCGGTATCCGAAACGAATTCCACCGCAGCCACCCGCCCCACTTTCTTGCCGTTCACCACCACAGGAGCCGAAACGTTGATACCTCCCGCGGTATCGAAGACAGCATAAAACGTGTTCTCCTTGCTCAGGATGTTACGTCCCGCCAGGAAAAAACCCACCCAGACAAACAAGGCCAAAATCAAAATTGAAACCATGCCTATCTTCCATTCCTTGCTCAAACGCACCTTGCTTCCCGAACTCATATCGTATTCTTTTCCATTTTCTTTGACCACAAGCAATTTCCGGCACCCACTCCTCTCACCTCACACGAATCCCCGCCGCATTCCCGGAATCGCCCCGTCCCGGAGCGGAAAATACAAAAACTTCTCAATCCAACTTGTCCAAGGCATCCTGCAGACCAATGCTCCGCCCGTCCTCGAAAGCCACCACGAAAGCGGAGGCGTAACCGGCCTCCTTGGCACGCTGCAAAGATGCTTCAATCTTTTCAAACGAAGAAGAGGAACCGTAATAATATTTGTACAATTTCCGGGAAGCGTCATACGAACGGCTCAAATCCGAAAGCCCGTTGAAATTGTAAGGTTTCAGTTCCAATTCGCGGCTCGAAGCGGCAATCTGCACTTTGAAAACGATGTTGGAGGAACGCGAAGTGGCCGCAACAGAAGTCCGACCCGAATCGGGAGCCCCGCTTTCGCTCCGTTCCACCTGGGAATCGTCCGCCACTGAAGACGAGGAAGAAGTCGCAGAAGTAGACGAAGAGGATGCCGAAGAGGACGAAGCCGAAGAAGCCACCGATGAGGTAGAACCCTCCGAGGATGCCTGCGGAACCGAAACCGGACTGGATGCCGCCTCCGCACGACTGTCGATCCGGCTCTTGTATTTGGCAAAAGCCCGCAGCAGGCAATGTGCCACTTTGTCTTGCCCGGCTTCGGAAGAAAGGAATTTTTCTTCAGCCGGATTGCTCAGGAATCCGATTTCCGTCAAAACCGAAGGCCGGGCCGACTTCCAAAGCACGTAGAAAGGCCCCTGCTTGATTCCCCGGTTGGGCGAACCCGGAATCTGCCCCTTGTACAAATCCTGCAATTCCTGGGCGAAATACAGGCTGTTCTCGAAACCCGCATCCTGATGGACGGTGGCCGTCACCACGTCGAGCCAGGATTGGCTATAGTTGGCCTCGTGGTTTTGTTCCTGGTAGATAACCGCGTTTTCCCGTTGCACCTCGGCCAAATTGGCCGCATTCTTCTGCGCCCCCCGAAGCCAGGTTTCCGTCCCCTTGGCCGAAGGATTGTCCACGGCATTGCAATGAATCGACACGAACAAGTCGGCATGGTGGTCGTTGGCAATCTGACCCCGTTTCCACAACTCGATGAAACGGTCGTCGCTCCGGGTATAATACACCTTGACATCCGGGAATTCCTGCTGAACCAGTTTCCCGAACTTCTTGGCCACCGAAAGAACCACGTCCTTTTCCAAGGCTTTCTTCCCATGGCAACCCGGATCCTTGCCCCCATGGCCGGGATCTATGACCAAGACATCCATCTTGTCGGGCACCACTTGCGCCCGCAAAGGCATACCGATTCCCCAAACCAAACAAGTGGACAAGAACGCGAAAAAAAATCTTAACATATTCTTTTATAATATATTATAGCAAACCCAAAACAAACAGCCTTCACACGACCGAAACCTTTCCCGACCCACTTCCCCGCTCAATCCCCCTCCGTCCACGATGTCCGGGGAAAATGCGGGGAAAGACTGAAACCCATTCCATTGAAGGAAACCCACCCCGAACTTTTCCTTATGTTTTGGGATTTACGTACTTTTGTCGCTTATGCATAAAAGGCAAAAATACGCAAAATTTCGGGCATACGCCGCATGAAAGACAGACACATCCCTGCAATCTTCCTACGAGGGGCCATAGGGATTTGCTTTGTCCTTTTGTGCGCCTGCTCTTCCTTGCAAAAGACAAGCCGCCCGGAGACGTCCCATCCCGGACCCGTGGATGCCATACCTTTCCCCGCGACGGACAGCCTTTCCCATACCCAGTCCGTTCCTAACGATACCTTGCCACCCGTAGCTTTCGCAGACCCCTTTTCCCTCCCGGCAGACAGCGGCATGGTCCTGGCCCCTGGCGACAGCATCGCATCCCCCGGATCGGAAAGCCTCGCCGCCACGCCCGACAGCAGTTGGATCAAATCCAGCTCCACCTTGGAAGACGTGTTGGACTATACCGCCATCGATTCCGTATACGTGGACATGAAAACCCGGATTGCCCACCTGTATTCCGAAGCCAAAGTATCCTACACGGGCTTCCGTCTGGAAGCCAACTACATGGAAATCAACCTCCCCAAATCCGAAGTACTGGCCCAGCCCACCAAGGACAGCACGGGAATGGATTTGGGCGTTCCCCATTTCGAAGATGGTTCGAACGCTTTCGATGCCAAGGAAATCCTCTACAATTTCGACACGGAAAAGGGGATTATCAAGGATGTGATGACCCAGCAGGAGGACATCTACGTGCATGGGAATGTGGTCAAAAAATATGAAAACGATGTTTCTTTCATCAAGAACGCCCGATTCACATCCTGCGACCTGGAAACGCCCCACTTCGACCTGCGGGCGTTCAAGGCCAAAGTGGTTCCCGAGAAAAGCATCGTCCTGGGTTCGGCCATGATGTTCATCGAGAACATCCCGACCCCCATCGTCCTGCCCTTCGCCGTGCTCCCCAACCAGAAAAAACGGAAATCAGGCATCCTTATTCCAAGTTTCGGTCAAACGCGCCGGGCTGGTTTCTTTTTCGAGGGGTTGGGTTTCTACCTCAATATCAACGATTATTTCGACTGGAAAATAGAAACCGACCTCTACACGGGCGGGAACTGGGAAATCCGTTCGGAATTCCGCTACGCGATGCGCTACAAGTTCAGCGGTTCGTTCAACTTCGGTTACTCCTGGATTTACCAAGGAGAACGGGGGATGCCGGACCGGCCCCACCAGAACGGTATCAAGATCCAATGGTCGCATTCCCAAGACTCAAAAGCCCGTCCCAACAGCCGTTTTTCAGCCAACGTGAACTATACCAACAGCACGTACAGCGACTATTCAGGCTCCTTGAACGACTACCTGACCAACACCACCTCTTCCAATATTTCCTACTCCCTCGACTTCGCCCAGAAGCTCCACCTCTCGCTCAACGCCAGCGCCGACTACAACACCAACACCCGGGCTTTCAACGTCACCTTGCCTACCCTCAGCCTCAGCGTGGACCAGCTCTATCCCTTCCGGCGCAAAAAGGCGAGCGGGAAACGGAAGTGGTATGAAACCATCAGCTTCAATTACAACCTTTTGGCTCAAAACAGAATCAATGCCACCGATACCAGCCTGTTCACCAAGGAGACCTTCGCCGACATGAACAACGGTATCCAGCAGACCGCGAAGATTGCCAGCACGATAAAAATCCTCAAATACATAAATTGGAACAATACCATCAACTACAACGAATACTGGTACCTCAAGAATACCACCCAACACTACGACCTTGAGCAAAACGAATTAGTGTACACCGACCACCGGGGCTTCAAGACGACCCGCCAATTCGACTACACCACCAGCTTCTACTTCAACCTCTACGGGATGTTCAAGTTCAAAAGAGGCCCCATCAAAGCCATCCGGCACGTGCTGACCCCCACGGTCGGATTCACCTACCATCCGGATTTCAGCACGCCTTTCTGGGGCGCGTACTCGACATACACCGACCCCAACGGCGTGGTCCACTTGTATTCCAAATATGCCAATAACATCTACGGGGGACCGCCCTCCGGTGTCGTGGGAAGCCTGAACTTCTCGCTCAAGAACTCCTTCGAAATGAAGGTCCTGAGCAAAAAAGACACGGTGAACCCCGAAAAGAAGGTCAAGCTCATCGACAACCTGACTATCAGCACCTCCTACAACCTGGCGGCCGACTCCTTGCGCTGGGCTCCTTTGACCATCAACGCACGTACCGTCCTGTTCCAAAGGCTCAATGTCAACGTGGGTGCATCCTTCGACTTTTACAAGACCGATGCGAACGGGAACCGTTACAACGAGTTTTTCTGGGTCAACAACAAGCAGAAAGGACTCCGCTTCACCCGGACCGACTTCTCGGCATCCTTGACCTGGAACCTCAATCCCAAGGCCAAACCCAAGGAAAACCCTGGCACAACACCCGAAATTCCGGACAACCCTTTCTATGCCTCCGACCTTTACGACCCCACAGACCTTTTCCTGCAGCCCATCGACTTCAAGGCCCCATGGAACCTGAACATCGGCTATAACCTCAACTACATCATCACCCCCAACACCTTGACAGGCCGGCTCGAACACGATTTGATCCAAACCATCACGCTTTCGGGTAACGTCAAGATTACAGACAAATTCTCTATCAACTTCGGGACCGGCTTCGACATTCAAGCCAAGGAGTTCACCATCACCACCATCAGCTTCAGCCGCGACCTGCACTGCTGGGAAATGGGTTTCTACTGGGTACCTTTCGGATACCGCACCCAATGGAATTTCCACTTGCGGGTCAAGAGCAGCATTTTCCAAAGCATGAAAGTAGAAAAGAGCAAGTCTTACATCGACAACTACTATTGATATTAATGTGCTATTTTTGTGACCCGGATATCGGCAGGGCCCTCTTGCCGGATTCAAATCCTTCTATGGCGCAAAAAGAGGAAAACGTGCAGAACACACTCTCCATCAAAGACATAAGAATCGCTATCATTGGCCTGGGATACGTGGGGTTGCCCTTGGCGAGGCTTTTCTCCACCAAGTTTCCCACCATAGGTATGGACAAAAACCCGCAACGGGTCCAAGCCTTGATGGCCGGCCACGATGAAACCCGCGAAGTGGACGATGCCCTTTTACAGGAGGCGATAGCCCATGGGTTCCGCTGTACGACCCGTGTGGAAGACATCCGCGGCTGCAATTTCTACATCGTGGCGACCCCGACTCCGGTGGACGAGAACAACCGGCCGGACCTCCGCCCCCTATGGAGCGCCAGCAGGACCGTGGGGCAAGTCATCTCCCGGGGCGACGTGGTCGTTTACGAATCCACGGTATATCCGGGGGTCACCGAAGAGGAATGCTTGCCCATCATCGAACAAGTTTCCGGCTTGCGCTACAACCAGGATTTCTTTGCCGGATACAGCCCCGAACGCATCAACCCCGGGGACAGGGTTCATACAGTCGAGAAAATCAAGAAAGTAACTTCCGGTTCCACCCCTGAAACAGCCGACTTGGTGGATGCCGTGTACAACTCCGTCCTGGAAAACGGGACGCACAAGGCGCCTTCCATCCGGGTGGCCGAAGCCTCCAAAATCATTGAAAATTCCCAACGCGATGTCAATATCGCCTTCATCAACGAGCTGGCCAAGATTTTCAACGCCATGGGCATAGACACCCATGACGTGCTTGAAGCCGCCGCCACCAAATGGAATTTCATCCATCTCAGCCCCGGCTTGGTAGGAGGTCATTGCATCAGCGTGGATCCCTATTACCTGATCCAACGGGCGCAAGTATACGGTGTCCTGCCCCGGATCATGTTCTCCGCCCGGCGCCTGAACGATGGCATGGGGGATTACGTGGCCAACCAGACCATCAAGGCCATGAACCTGAAAGGGCTCAGGGTCAAGGACGCCCGCATCCTGATTCTCGGCTTCACCTTCAAGGAAAATTGCCCCGACATCCGGAACACCAAAGTCGTGGACATTTACCACACGCTCCGGGAGTATACGGGAAATCTCGTCGTGTACGACCCCTGGGCCGACGGGAATGCCGTGCGGGAAGCCTATGGTATCGACATCCGGTGTTCCGGTATCGAAAACCTCCACGGAAGTTTCGACGCGGTCATCCTGGCCGTCGCACACCGGGAATTCCTCCTGATGGACGCACGCCGTTTCCTCGACAAACCGGAGGAAGGTGTCGTTTACGATGTAAAAGGATGTTTGCCTCGTACTTCAGTAGACGCACGCCTGTAACGCCCGCTTGTGAAAAAGTGGAAGAATGACAATCCCTGAAAAAGCATACGACATGAACTATACAAGAAGCATCCTCATCACCGGCGGGGCCGGATTCATCGGCAGCCATGTAGTCCGCTTGTTCGTGAACAAATATCCCGGTTACCACATCATCAACCTGGACAAACTGACCTATGCCGGGAATTTGGCCAATTTGAAAGACATCGAAGGGAAGCCCAACTACACGTTTGTCAAAGCCGACATCTGCGATTTTGAAAGGGTTTGCCGGCTCTTGGAGGAACACCACGTGGACGGAATCATCCACTTGGCGGCCGAAAGCCATGTGGACCGCAGCATCAAGGACCCCTTCACCTTCGCCCGCACCAACGTCCTGGGGACACTGAGCCTGCTGCAAGCGGCCAAGTCCTATTGGGAATCCTTGCCCGAGGCATACGAAGGCAAACGTTTCTACCATATCTCCACCGATGAAGTGTACGGGGCCCTGGAACTGACACACCCGGAAGGTGTCGATTCCAACCTAAGCGCCCACAAAGTCTACGGGGACGAGTTCTTCCGCGAAGAAACCCCCTACAACCCACACAGTCCTTATTCGGCCAGCAAAGCGTCGAGCGACCATTTCGTGAGGGCTTTCCACGATACCTACGGTTTGCCGGTCTTGGTGACGAACTGCTCCAACAATTACGGACCCTATCAATTCCCCGAAAAGCTTATTCCGCTATTTATCAACAATATCCGCCAAAGAAAACCGCTTCCGGTCTATGGGAAAGGCGAAAACGTGCGCGACTGGCTTTTCGTGGAAGACCACGCCCGGGCCATCGACCTCATTTTCCACAAAGGCAAGATAGCGGACACCTACAATATCGGCGGGTTCAACGAGTGGAAAAACATCGACATCATCAAACTCGTCATCCGGACGGTGGACCGCCTGTCCGGGAACCCGGAGGGCTATTCCATGGATCTGATTACCTATGTCACCGACCGGAAAGGCCACGACATGCGTTATGCCATCGATTCCAGCAAATTGCAACGCGAATTGGGCTGGTCGCCTTCCCTGCAATTCGAGGAAGGTATCGAGAAAACCGTCCGTTGGTACTTGGACAACCAGGAATGGATGGACAACGTGACCAGCGGCGATTACCAGAAATATTACGAAGAGATGTACAAAGGGCGGTAGATACCCTGCACGGCACCTTCCCGGGTGCCCGGCCCGACCCAAACGACAAGAAGACATGCAAAAAACCGCTTTGATTACCGGTGTCACAGGCCAGGACGGCTCCTTTTTGGCCGAATTCCTGCTGGACAAAGGATACGATGTGCACGGCACCATCCGACGTTCCTCCGTGGACTTCCGCGAACGGATTGCCCACTTGGAAGGGACACCACGTTTCCATTTGCATTATGCCGATCTCGGCGATTCGATGAGCCTGATGCAAGTCATCGGCAAAGTCCGTCCGGACGAAATCTACAACCTGGCTGCCCAAAGCCATGTGCAGGTTTCCTTCGATGTGCCGGAATTCACCGCCAACGTGGATGCTACCGGAGTTTTGCGAATTCTGGAAGCCGTAAGGCTCTGCGGCCTGACCCGGACCTGCCGGATTTACCAGGCTTCCACTTCCGAGCTCTACGGCAAGGTGGAAGAAGTTCCCCAGAACGAAAAAACCCCCTTCCATCCTTACAGTCCTTATGCCGTGGCAAAACTCTACGGTTACTGGATTGTCAAGGAATACCGGGAGGCTTACGACATGTTCTGCTGTTCGGGAATCCTTTTCAACCACGAGTCCGAACGCCGGGGCGAGACCTTCGTGACCCGGAAAATCACCTTGGCCGCCGCCCGTATCGCCCAAGGGAAACAGGAAAAGCTCTATTTGGGGAACCTCTCTTCCTTGCGCGACTGGGGATATGCCAAAGATTACGTGGAGTGCATGTGGCTGATTCTCCAAAATGAAAAACCCGAGGATTTTGTCATTGCCACAGGCGAACAGCATTCGGTGCGGGAGTTTTGCCAATTGGCTTTCCACCACGTGGGCATCGAACTCGAATTCAGCGGGGAAGGCGAAAACGAAAAAGGTATCGACAAGGCCACAGGAAGGGTCCTCGTGGAGGTTTCTCCCGATTTTTACCGTCCTACGGACGTGGTAAACCTCTGGGGCGACCCCAGCAAGGCCAAACGAGAGTTGGGGTGGAATCCCACCAAGACCTCGTTCCAGGAATTGGTCAAAATCATGGTGGATGCCGATATGGCCAAAGTAGCCGTGGAAAAGGCCAGCGAACATATCCGTACCAACTTGGCCGAATATTTGGAAAAAGGGATTGTCAAATAAGAAGCTGTTTAAATTTATTTGTTTAGGCCATCGGGAGAGGATTTCGCGGGATGGCGCCGCGTTTTTCAAAGGAGGATAGCCAAACTATCGGACGTGAAAAACGCAAACGATAGCGAATGTCGAGCGGGAAATCAATGCTTGCTTTGATTTCTCCGAGACCAAGCCATCTTCGAGCATCGCTCAACCTAGACCCGGAATAGCCCCCGATGGGCAAACAAGAATTGTAAAATGGAAAAAAGCTCGAAAATATACGTGGCGGGCCACCGGGGCATGGTCGGTTCGGCCATCCTTCGCGAACTGCAACGCCAAGGTTATACCCATATCGTGACCCGCACCCATGCCGAACTGGACCTTTGCCGCCAAGAGGCCGTCGAAAAGTTTTTTGCCGAGGAAAAACCTGAATATGTTTTCCTTGCGGCAGCGAAAGTCGGCGGGATCGTGGCGAACCAGAACGCTTTGGCCGATTTCATGTACGACAACATGATTTTGGAAATGAACGTCATCCATTCGGCTTGGCAAAACGGATGCAAGAAACTGGAGTTCCTGGGTTCGTCCTGCATTTATCCGCGCATGGCACCTCAACCCATGAAAGAATCCTGCCTGCTCACCTCCGAACTGGAAAAAACCAACGAAGCCTACGCTTTGGCAAAGATTTCCGGCCTCAAATACTGCGAGTTCCTGAACCGCCAATACGGGACGGATTTCATCAGCGTGATGCCGACCAACCTCTACGGTCCCAACGACAACTACCACCCCACCCACAGCCATGTGCTGCCGGCCCTGATCCGGAGGTTCCACGAAGCCAAGGAAGCCAAACTGCCCTCGGTAACCTGCTGGGGCGACGGCTCCCCCTTGCGGGAATTCCTCTATGTGGACGATTTGGCAAACCTCTGCGTTTTCCTGATGAACCATTACAGCGGCAATGAAACCGTGAACGCCGGAACCGGCAAAGAAATAAGCATCAAGGATTTGTCAGAATTGGTAGCGAAGATTACCGGATACCAAGGAGAAATTTTGTGGGATACGAGCAAGCCGAACGGGACCCCGCGCAAGCTCCTGGACGTTTCCAAGGCCACAGCGCTCGGCTGGACCTACAAGACCGAGCTGGAAGAAGGCATCCGCCTCGCCTACCAGGACTTCCTGCACAACCCGATGCGGGCTGAAAGATAAGATAGCCAAACGGACATGGCCCATCAAAAACAGGAAACAACGGGAAAATCAAAAAGCCGTATACGGAACAGGCAAACCCCATATACGGCTTTGTATTTCCAGCAATCGAACATCTTAATTGAAAGCCCCTGCCAGATACTTCTTGGTCTGTTCCTCCCTCGGGTCGTCAAAGAACTCCTGCGCCGGCCGCATCTCGATGACTTCCCCCAAATACATGAAAATCACATAGTCGGCAATACGCCTTGCCTGCCGGAGCACATGCGTGACCATGACCAAGGTATAGTCCTTGGAAAGGGCGGCAAACTGCTTTTCAATTGCCTCGCTGCTCACCGGATCCAAGGCGGAAGTCGGTTCGTCCGCCAAAATGATGTCGGGATTGACCGCAAGTCCCCGCGCCAAGCAAAGCCGCTGCTGCTGCCCGATGGAAAGCCGCACCGCCGGGGAACGCAAACGGTCCTTCACCTCATCCCAAAGGTTCACCTGACGCAGATAATACTCCACCAGCTCGTTCAATTCTGCCCGCGTATATTTCCCCCTCAATTTCAAGCCGTAAGCAATGTTGTTGTAGATGTTCATGGGCAAAGGGAAAGGCCGCTGCGACAGCAAGCCCATCTTCCGGCGCAAGGCAACGATATCCGTCTTGGAGCCGAAAACCGGCTGTTCGCCGATATAAATGTTCCCGCTCACCTTGATGTCGGGCGTAAGGTCGGTAAGCCGGTTCATGCACTTGAGCAAAGTCGTCTTGCCGCAACCTGAAGGCCCCAGAATCACCGTAAGCTTGTTCTTGGGAATCTCGACGTTGATATTCTTCAAGATATGGGTCTTTCCTGCATGCAAATTCAAGCCATCCACCCGTATGATGCTTTCCCCTTCCGCGAAAGGCCGCTCTATATTCCGCCCCTCTTTCCCTTGGTTCATGTTCGATTCCATTGGAAACTGTTTTAAAATTTTTCACGATGCCGAAACCGGACATCGCCCTGTTCCGGCAAGCTCCGGAATGCTCCGGATTTGCCGCCCGGTCTGCAACCAAGCCGACGGAAACCGGACATTGCCCACACTGCCGACAAGGTTCGCTCAATAAATCCGGTATTTCTGGTAGCGTTTCGAAATATACCTCGACAACAAACTGATTGCCAGAATTACCAAAGTCAAAATGAAAGCCGAAGCATATGCCTTGTCCTGGGTAGCCGCATGAGGCGAATTGATCTGGTTGTAAATCGCCACCGGCAAAGTCGTCACATTGTCCATCAAACTGGTCGGCGTACGGGCACTCTCCCCGGTCACATACAAGACCGAAGCCGCATCCCCGATAGCCCTGCCGAAAGCCAGCAGGACCGCCGTCACAATACCCGGGAAACATTGGCGCAGATATACCTTGTACGAAAGCTCCGAACGGGTCGACCCCATCGAAAGCACGCTTTCCGACAAACCTGCAGGTACCGTCTTCATCACCTCGTCGATAGCCCGGATCATGATAGGCAAAATGAACAAAGTCACCGTAATGATTCCTGCCAGCAAGGAGGTCTTGATGCCGAAAAACACCATCAAGGAGAAACCGAAAGCCCCATAGATGATGGATGGCACACCCCAAATCAAATCGAGCAAGAAACGGGCCGCGTTCAAGATCCTGCGATGCCGGACCAAATACACATTCATGCAAAGCGCGCAGGCCAAACCCACCAGCAAGGCCAACAGGGTCGCGCTCAAAGAAAGGTACAAGGATCCGATAATCGCGTTCTTGATACCTCCACCCCGGTTCAGGTAAAAGCCCGATCCCATGTCCTCCAGCAACATGCTCCAGCTGAACGTGGAAACCCCTTTGTAGAAGATGGAAAGCAGGATAATCCCCATCACACCCACGATCAGAACCGAAGCAATATTCATCAAGGAACGGAAAAACACTTCTTCCCCCAATTTCCGCCCCGTCCGGGCTGGCCGCTCATGGCTCTTGACCATGGCCCTTATATCGGAAAGCTTCTTCTCTTCCATCATTCCTCAATATCTTTCCGCCTTGATAATCAACCAACGCAAAGTCGCATTGAAAATCAGGACGACAACCAACAAAATAAGCGCGGCGAACATCAATGCGCTCTCGATTTCCGGAATCGAACCCAGTTCCCCGAAGCTATTGGCAATCAAGGCGGGCAAAGGATAACCGGGGTCGAAAAGCCCCTCCGGAATCTTCACCACGTTACCCACCACCATCAGAACCGCCATCGTTTCCCCGAAAGCACGGGCGAAGCCGAAACCGAAAGCCGCCAAAATGCCCGGCAAAGCCTTGCGGTTCAGCACGTCCCGTATGGTCTCCCATCGGGTTGCCCCCAAGGAAAGCGAAACCTCGGTCAACTCCCTCGGAATCGTCCGGTAAATTTCCATCAAGATATTCAAAATAAAAGGCACCACCATGATAGACAATACGATACCCCCCGCAAGAATACTATACCCGTTCGACTGTATGCCACACCATCCGGCAATTTTCCCCACAAAAGGGACCACCCCGACCATGCCCCAGACACCATAGACCACCGAAGGGATACCTGCAAGGATGTCGATGGCCGTTGTCACGACTTTCGCCACACGGGTGGGAGCATACTGGGTGATATGGATGGCCGACAACAAACATATCGGACAGGAAATCAACATGGCCAGCAAGGTCACATAAACCGAGCCCACGATGAAAGGCTTGAAACCGAATTCGCCCGAACTGGGCCGCCACACCGAAGAGAAGAGAAGATCGCCCAAGGAATGTTCGCGGAACAAAAGGTCGGACTTCACCGCCAAGCCCACGAACAGGGCAAAAGGAAGAAGAAGGACAAAGACCATGGCCGCATAGGTCAAGACCGTTACCACGCGATCCCTTGTCCTTCGATGACTGGAGATATTCATAAGCCGTTTCCGGATTGGAAGTCAAAATACTATTCTGTCACAGGCTTGGAAGCTTCCGGTCCCCCTGCCTGCGGATTCCTTTCCGCCTGGCGGGCTTCCTTGCGTTCCGCCCGCGCCTCCTTGCGCTCTTCCTTGGTCATTTTATGCTTGCCTTTCACCAGTCCTGATTTTTCCAATTGTTCCCGGCAAACCGATTCCGGCAATGCCACGTAACCAGCCGTTTCGGTCAAGGCCTGGCCCTCGGTCAGGATATAGTGCAGGAAAGCCTGGGCTTCGGGCTTTGCGGGTTTCCCATGGCTGACAAAATAAAGGTTACGCGCCGGGGGAGCCGGGAAACAATCGGCCTTGATGGCTGCCGAAAGCTGGTCCACATCGGAATAGAAATCCTCTGTCGAATCCAAAATCCCGTTGGCGTTGATATCCAAAGGCAGGATACCCAGCCCTTGCACCGGTTTGCGGTTTTCCAAGTCGTAAGCGAAACCCAAGTTGTTGTATCCGATGCCGTAAACATCCTTCTGGACTGCGGCGGCCATACCCGGGTCCCCGTTCACCCCGACACCTTTCAAATCTTCCTGGTGCTTGCCGAAATACTCGGCGAAGGTTTCCGCCGCCCCGCAAGCGTCGGAACGCGTATAAACGCTGATAGCTTCCTCGGAAGCTCCTTCCAAATCCGGATAGAGCTGGTTCCAATGGGTAATTTCCCTGCTCACGAAAATCTTATACAGTTGTTCTCGGCTCAATCCCCGATTCTGCACTTCCGGATACAGAGGATTTTCCGGGTTCAAGGTGGGAACCACCGCATCGCGGGCCACCGCGACATACCAAGCCCCCATTTCCAGTTCGGCCGGCTTGATTTCACGGGAAATCATGCCGAAATCCACCATGTCGTTCAAGACATCGGTCATACCTTTCCCCGCGCCCCCACCGGACACGTTGATGACAAGTCCCGGATTCGCTTCCTGGAAATCTTCCGTCCACAAAAGAGTCAAGGGATACAACGCGAAAGCCCCGGAAATATTCACCTCTTTCTGGTTCCTCGTGCAAGAAGTCACGACCAAGCATGAACACAAAAGCGATAGCAAACCTATCTTTTTCATTGTCTCTATTTTTTTGACAAAACTCCGACCACCGTTCCCGGAAGCTCGGCATGAAACAAGCCCGTAGGACGATAAATCTGGCTCACAAGTTGGCAAATGTACGGAAATTTCAAGAAAGAGAAAACAACCCCGCCGGGGAAGCCGATTCCCATTATTTCTTATTTTTGCGGCCTCCACGGCCAAGGCGGGCATCCCACCCCCGGCACGGAATCCTCTGAAAACAAACCACGAACCCGACAAAAAACACACTGGATGAATGCTTCCATCCTTACCATCGGGGATGAAATCCTGATGGGACAGATTACAGACACGAACAGCGCCCGCATTGCACGGGAACTGACCGCTTACGGAATCGAAATCAAACAGACACAGAGCATCGGAGACCAAGCATCGGCTATTTTCCAGGCCCTCGACAGCCTCCTGGCCTGTTCCGGACTCGTGATTGTCACCGGAGGCCTCGGTCCCACCAAGGACGACCTCACCAAACACAGCCTCTGCGAATATTTCGACGATACCCTCGTTTTCCACGACCAAACCTACCGGCACATAGAAAAGCTGCTGGCCCGGAGGAACGTTCCGATGAATCCTTTGAACCGGGACCAAGCCCTTCTGCCCGCAAAAGCTGAAATCCTACCCAACCGGAAAGGTACGGCGGCTGGCATGTGGTTCAGCAAGGACGGGAAATCCGTCATTTCCTTGCCGGGTGTCCCTTTCGAGATGGAGTGCATCTTGGAGGAAGAAGTCTTGCCCCGGATTGCCCGACGTTTCCCCTTGGGAAACTTGGATTTCCGGATGCTCTTCGTATACAATGTCGCCGAATCGGCCTTGGCCGGGAAACTGGAAGCCTTCGAAGCGCAACTACCCGAAGGTATCCGTTTGGCCTACCTGCCCTCCCCGGGCTTGGTCAAACTCAGGCTCACGGCAAAAGGTTCAGGCTTGCAGGAACTGCCAAACCAAACCCAAAAATTGGAAGAGGAGTTAAAGAAGAACCGTTTTTCCTATATGGTGCCCCAGGAATCCTCCGACAGTCTGGCCGCCCAGATTGGCCGCCTGCTCCGGGAAAAAGGGCAGACGCTCAGTACCGCCGAAAGTTGCACGGGCGGCTACCTGGCACATCTGATTACAGCCGTTCCCGGCAGTTCGGATTACTACAAAGGCAGCGTGATTGCTTACGGCAACGAAATCAAAGAAAAGCTGTTGCATGTGCCGCACACGATCCTGGAACAACAGGGCGCGGTCAGCGAGGAATGCGTGAAAGCCATGGCAAGCTCGGTCCGCCAACAATCCGGCACCGATTTCGCCTTGGCGACCTCGGGTATTGCCGGACCGGGAGGCGGCACGGAAAGCAAGCCGGTGGGTACGGTCTGGATGGCCTTGGCCGGCCCGGATTCTTGCCAAGCCAAGCTCTTCCATTTCTCCTCCGACCGGGAACGCAATATCGAGCGGGCGTCTTTGCAAGCCTTAGGGATGTTGTTCAACGCCCTGAAAGACGGCTTGTCATAATAAAACTTTTCATTCTGACACCGCCTGAGATTTATTTCAAATCCCTATTTTGATACCCCCCAGTACTTTCCTAATCATATTCTCCTTTTTTGAATCCAAGCCCGGCATGCTCATAAGCCCGGAAAATACTCCACGTACTGGATGGTGAAATCCGGGAAATTCTCCACGAACTGTACCGTGAAATCCGGAAAGCTCTCCACGAACTGCCATTCCCCGCATTCATCGGGAAAGGCGGAGACCGTCCGTACCCTCAAATCGGGGAAAGAACTTACAATCTTAACCTTGAAATCAGCAAAAGCCTCCACCACCTTTACCCTGCCGTAGAGCGGGATATCCTTGCAGCGGCAATCCTCCCCGACGGGACCTTTCCCTTCGGCAACAACCTCCTTGCCATCCTTTGGCGGCATCAGGACGGGATTGCCGGCCTGCAATGCCGCAGCCAATATGCAGGAGCAGAAGCCGATTCCGGTGCAAACGTTCTTAACAAGCATGTCCACCTCCGATAATTCAAATACAAGCAAAGGTTCCTTTCCATCTTCACAGGAAACTTCCTGTCCTTACAACTCCCGGATAATCCGCTCCAGCATGTTTCCCAAGGAAGTATTGTAGCCCTGGCTGGCGTACACCACCCGGTTGAAGGTATCCCCGATTATGAAAACCGGCCGCTTGCGTACCTGCAAACGCAGATTGGCCTGCAATTCCTTCTCAATCACACCGCCTTGGTCGATTCCAAACCGCACCGTGGACGGCAAGCCCTCCACCGGATGCTTCAAATAGGCTTTCCAAGCCGCCTCGTTCGGGAAAAGCAAGAGTATCGGCCTTCCCCAAGCTTCCAAATCCGGAGCCAAGCGGACCAAATCGCGCAAGGCATGGTTGCTCGGTTCTTCCCCGGCACCCAAGACTGCCAAACCGAAGTACCCCCGGCCCGTGCATTCCAAAATACTTTGAATCTTGCCACTGGCAGCTTCCTGGTATTTGTTTTCCGAATTGAACGAACCTATCACCTTGATGGCTTCCGGGTCATCGCGCATCACCAAGGCGGTTTCCTTGGTTCCGCCCTCTTCTACCGGGAAAAAGGAAAGCCGGGCCAAGACCGAGCCCCCAGCCAAACGGGTCCCGCTGACCAAGAGATAGTAGCCCGCATCCAAGGTCCGGGCTTTGGAAAACAAATTCTTCCATGTGCTCGAAGCATCTTCGGGATAGGACAAAAGGTTCCAACGTCCATCCTCATAGCACGAAAGCGAGAAATGGGAATAGTAGCGGGGATCAGGCAGAGCCCGTACCGCCTTGTAATCCAGTTTCAACTTGCCCGCAGGCCGCATCAAAGCCGTAGCTTCCCCGAAATCCGCCTCATGCCAGGCATTTTCCTGCAAGGCATATTGGGGCTTGGAGGTAAGCGGGTTAATCCGGGCGGCAACGTTCAAACTCCGCAAAAGACTTACAAAAAAGATGTCACGGCTCCGGCTGTCCGCCAAACGCGCCTCATACACGCCCTGAGGGGAAACCGGCACAGCCAAAGGATTCAAGCCATTTTCTATACGGATGCTGTCGTTAATCCAACGGACCAAAACCGCCGGGTCTTCCTTGATCCGCAAAGCCAAGTCTTTCGGGAAATTCCTCGAAAAATATTCCTTGTACTGGCTCAAGTTTTCGTATGCCACCCGGGGGTTCATCACGTAACGGATATAGAAATCTTCCGAATACGGGGTCGAAAACCGGTCCCCGTAGCTCAGGCGCTGCTTGCTATATTGGAAATGGGAAAGCAACACGTCCGCCGGAGCATCCCGCCAATCCTTCTCGGCTAAGATTTTCAGGAATTCCACCGCCAAAGGCCTCTCTTTCGGGGAAACTTGCTCCATAAAAATGTCCATTTGGGCATGGTTGCCCCGGCTCCCAACCAAGATACGGGCAAAATCCCCCGTGTCCAAGCCTAACTCCATGCAACGGGTCACGGCGCTCTCCCGATTGTAGAAACCAGAAACATAGGCATTCCGGATACTGTCTTCCTCCTGCATCCGCCGCGTATTTTCCGCCCTCTGCTCCGCACTTACTTCCACCGGGTTCTTCTTTTCCACCGGAGGCACGATATCCATCTCCAAGGCGAATTCCTCGCCCGCTTCCCTGTCTAAAACCAAGGAAACCAGACTGTCCTGTCCGAAAGAAACCTTGGAGAACCCGAACTTCCCCTCTTGGGCGGCCCAAACCAACATATCCCCTTTACCAGCCGACAAAGAAGCCCGCCCTTGGGCATCAGTCCGTTTCCGCGCCACGGTATAAAATTCAGCGTAATTGTAGAGTTTGAACTCGACTTCCACGTCCGGCAACGGTTTCCCCGCCTCGTCCTTGACTTCCACTTCCACCCGGGCGGCATCGGCATAATTGTCGATCACATTGATTTCCGTATAGCATGGTGTCTGCTGCATGATGTCTTCCGGCCCGGGATACTTGCCGAACACCTTGGTATGCATCAACATGCCTCTTGCCACCGGGTCGTTGAACCAGGCCAAATCCAAGACCGGCTCCGGCTCACAAGCCCCCAAGAAATGCCATTCCCCGTCCACATAGGCTTCAACCCACGCATGGTTGTCATCGGTATGAGCCCAGCGCGGCGTATAAACCTGGCGGGCCGGGATGCAGACCGAACGCAAGGCGGCCACCAAAAAAGTGGACTCTTCCCCGCAACGCCCGTAAGCGGTCTTGACCGTAGCCAAGGGCGAAGAAGTCCGGGCATCGCTCGGTGTATAAATCGCTTTCTCATGGCACCAATGGTTCACCTCCAAAACAGCATCATACAAGGAAAGACCTTTGACCCTGTCCTTGAGCTCGGCATAAAAAACCATACGGCTCGAATCCAGATTCTCGTTGTTGACCCGGACCGGCAACACGAAATGACGGAACTCCTTTTCGGGAATATCCTTTCCCCAAGGCATTTCTTCCTTCGCTTGGAACGCCTGGCGCACATTTTCCAAATAAAACGCCCCGCTGTAATCGGTAATATCCCCGATGGGCATGTAGGCATAAAGGAAAGTCATAGCCTCCCGTTCGGCCCGGTTCATGACAGAATCCTCGAGAATCGAGAAAAAACGTTCGTCGGCAAAAAAGGCTTTCTTCCGCGTGAAATCCGATTCGGTTTCCTTCCACTGGGCTGAATCCGAAAAGAACGGTTTGGAGCCGCAGGAAATGGCCAGCCACGCAAAAGCGACCGGCACCAAAAGGTGAAAATATTTCTTCATGCTATCTGTATTTCCTTATTCTCTTTCTGTTTTTCATCGTTGGAACCTGAAGCAAGGACGCACAGGCTTGCCACCCGAAAGTGGAACACAATATACTTGCCCCCTGCCGAGTGCAGCCCATCTTCGACGAACCAGATTGCCCATCATGACACTCCGGCCTCAAAACCCTTGGTTCTGCAAACTTACATAAAATGCGGCACTCCGCTTTACAGCCCCACGAAAAACACTCACCGCGTTCTATCTTGTGGCTCCTCAATGAAAACAGGCCGTCCGCACCCGAACCCGCCGTTTCGACTTGGTTCAGCTCTCGGTTTACACTATCTTTGGTTCCTAAAAACCATTCCGATGAAAGCTTTAGTCAATGCGGATTATTACCGCGAAACCTTCCTCGACATGCCGGACGGCTTGGAAATCTGCTTCGCCGAAGGGAAACCGCTTTATTCAGTCAAGGAAATGGCTGACCATATCCAAGACTTCGACATCTTGGTCATTTCCAGCCTTTTCCCTCTTTCAAACGTCCTCTTGGACAAGGCCAGCAAGCTGAAATTAGTGTGCAACTTAGGCGCCGGATTCAACAACCTCGACGTACGATACGCCCGGGAACTCGGCATCACGGTCTGCAACACGCCCGATGCCGTCACCCAATCCACGGCCGAAATCACCCTGAGCCTGATGCTGGGGCTGATGCGCAGGACCGCTGAAACCAACCACCGGATCCGCAGTGAAAAAGAAGCGCTCTGGAAATACAACCTCCTGACCTCGAGAAGCTTGGAAGGGAAAACCTTGGGCATCGTCGGCATGGGGAAAATTGGACGGAGAGTGGCGGAAATGGCAGCAGTTTTCCGCATGCAAGTGGTTTACTACAACCCGCATACCGAAGTGCCTGGTTACCGCCGCCTGCCACTCGGTGAACTCCTGAAAACCGCCGACATCGTGAGCCTGCACGTACCTCTCAACGAACACACCCGGCATTTAATCGGAAAAGAAGAACTTGCGCTCATGAAACCCAGGGCGGTACTCGTCAATACTGCCAGAGGCCCTGTGGTCGACGAACAAGCCTTGGTGGAATGTTTGCAACAAGGACGTATTGCCGGAGCCGCCTTGGACGTCTATGAACACGAACCCCACGTACCGGAAGCCTTGTATTCCATGGACAACGTGGTCCTCACTCCCCATATCGGAGGCAATACCGAAGAAACACTACACTCGATGATGGAAACAGCAGCCCTGAACGTGAAAGCGTTCCTCCAGGGGAGCCCCCTTCATGTAGTCAACTGATAAAAAAAAGCTCAACGGGAACGTTGCGCCTTGACGTAAGCCCCTATTTTTTTCCGGCCATCCAAGCAGCCTCCCACGACGCCTGTCACCGCAATGCTGGCAAAAACGACCCACAACCACCAATAATCCTCATGAACTTTCTCTACCGGAACAAAACCGGAAAGCAAGGTCAAAGGAGCTTCCGCGATTTCATAACGCGACTGCAACCGGTTCTTTTCCTCCACCAGTTCCAAAATGTCCTCGTAGTAGAAAGTCGCCGGACCTGAAAGACGAGCCACATCTTCCACGGTCAAATCCCGGCTTGAGGTCAACATGGCCGTCATATACAAATCTTTTCCCGGAGCCACTTTCCCTTTGCGGGAATTTTCAATATACTCTATCGTCTGCAAACTATCCAGCATCTTGATTTGGCGTTCACACGAACCCAAAGTATATGCCAACGATTCCTTGTAAACCTTGTACAGCCGTTGCAAATCCCGATGGCGGTTGCAATAATCCAACACGGCAGCGGCCAGTTTGTCGAACATCGGTTTATCCACGTCGGCTGTTTTTATTTCAATAACCGCCATATCCGGAACCTTCTGGCTTTTCGGATAGCGTTCCACCACTTGACCTTCTTTCCTTTTATTCAGGACTTCTCCCTTCTCGAACTGATCGGCTACAAACTTTTTCTCAAAACGGACCAGGTTAGGAATCCCATCGTTATCCATATCCACACCCACTCCCAGACGGACACCTTTCAACAAGAGGCATTCATCCTCGTCCAAACGCAATTCTTCCATCAAATAAGGGATACCCTTGGTCTTAATGGCCAAATCCAGCTTATGGATTGTCTGATCCAATGTAAAATTATCAAAGCCATTGCAATACACATAAGCCGAACCGACATACTCCGTCCGTTTTTCTTCATCCGGCCTCTGCACATAGGCCCAAATTCCCAAGCCCACCAGCAAAATCAAAAAGACAAAGAAATAACGGATATGGATATTGAACAACCAGACCAAACCCTGTCCGAGTCCCTTCACCAAGGCCGTCAAGCCTCGTTTCACCCAACGGCAAAAGCCGATAATGCTCTCCAACAAGTCGAAATTTTCCTTCGGGTTCCCGGACTTGGCATTATTTTCCATCTTTGTCTTTTTTATGGTTATCAATCAAATCCCTGACATGCACGGAAGAATCCGCACAATTTGCAAACTTAGGGAAAAATCCAAGCCTGTGCAACCCCTTCCTCGACTTTTCCCTCCGCGCAGCTTCAAGTCACCAATGCAACCGGGATCTGCAAAACCAGCCTGCTCCAACCCGTATCAAGCCAAGCTCGGGAGGAAAAACGGATTACCCATCATTCCGGGTGGACCCAATGACGGACCCTTACCTCGACATCGAAATTCTCCCGTAGCAAACGAGCCATTTCTTCCGCACAGTAAACCGAACGGTGCTGCCCTCCCGTGCAACCGAACAAGATGCTCAAACTTTCAAAATCCCGTGACAAGTAATTCCGTATAGCCGGAGAAAGCAATTGCAGGCAATTCTGCAAGAATACCGGCACTTCCCCCTGCATGGCCAAGTAACGCCTCACCTCCGGGCTCCGGCCTGTCAGGGATTTGTATTCTTCCAAACGCCCCGGATTCGGCAGGAAACGGCAATCGAACACGAAACCGCCCCCATGGGCGTCTTCCGCCGGTGGCAAGCCCTGCTTGAACGAAAAACTCCCCACCTTGATTTTCAAGCGTTCCGAACCCGGTTTGGAAAAAGAAGCCAAGGGGGAAGCCTGCAATGCACGTATAATCCGCTCCGTTTCAGGAAGCCGCAACGGGAGCCGTCCCGAATCCAACAAAACGGCCAAGTTCCGCAAGGCATAAGGAACACTTTTCAAAAACAAGGGTTTACGTTCATAAAAACCCCGTAAACCGTAGGTTCCCATGGCTTGAAGGATACGCAACAGCACACAAGCATGGAACTCCTTGCGGAAAGCTTCTCCATCAAAACCTGCTATCCGTCCGGACGCTTCCCGGATATATTCCTCCAACAAGGCCGCACGCCAAGTCCCGGGCAGGTCGGCCTTGGCATCGTACAAAAGCGAGGCCACATCATAGGCCAAAGGCCCCCTGCGCCCACCCTGGAAATCGATGAACCAAGGTTTCCCGTCCTCCACCATGATGTTCCGGGACTGGAAATCCCTGTACATAAAATACTTGCATCCGGAAGAAGCCACAAAATCCGTCAAACGTTCGAAATCTTGCTGCAACAAGCTCTCCGAGAACTCGATACCGGACAACTTCAGGAAGAAATACTTGAAATGGTTCAAATCCCATTCCATGGCCCTGCGGTCGAATTCCGCCACGGGATAAACATGGCTGTAGTCCAAACCCTGGGCTCCCCCTGCGGTCTGGAAAGCAATCAAGCAGCGCAAGACCTCGCGATAAAGCGAAAACAAGGAATCCCCGAAAACACCGTCTTCCGGCAAAAGGGAAAACAAGGTCGTGTCCCCCAAATCTTCCACAAAATAGACCGTACCTTCCTTGCAAACATGCAAAAGTCCGGGTACCGGCAAGCCTTCCTCCCGGAATTGCCGCGTAAACGACACATAAGCCGCATTTTCCTCCTCGCTCTGGTTGTAAACCCCCAGCAAGTTCCCCTCCGGCCCGCTTATCCGGTAATACTTCCTGTGCGAACCCGAGGCCGGCAACAATTCCATTTGCTCGGGATTCTTGCCTTTCCAATCTATATACTTCTGTCTTACAATTAATTCCATAAACAATTTCTTCCAAGGTTTCCCAATCAGACCCGATAAAAATCCCGACTACACGCCCCGGCTACAAATCCCGGCTATTGGCCTTCGCGACCCCCAGCAAACGATCGTACCTTCCTCCAGGTTCCCGATAAAAGACATAGACAAAATAATCGTTTTCCGTTTCCTGGTTGTTCCCTTCCAAATACGGCATACGCAACTGCCCGTTCTCCACACAAGCGAACATATAATCGTAAAAGCCTTGTTTCAAGGGTAAAGTAAGAGCATAGACCTTCAAATCCGGATGGTAAACCATTTTGCTGGATTCGTTGCACTCCCATTGGTTGAACTTGCCCACCACATAAACTTCCCGTCCTTGGACAGGTTCGCTTTCCAACACGAAATGTACATCCACGTATTCGGCCTCGATATCCGAATTGTCCATACGGTCCGCCTTGATGGCAAAGTCCCCGTTGATATCGTCGTCGGAGGTATAGGTCTTGTACTCCCGGCTTTTCTGCCGCTGCAACAAGGCATTCCAACGGTCGCGCAGGATATAGGTGCGTTCCACGCCCCAGCCCGAATGTTCCACGGGACGTATATCCAGATTGCGGAACTCGCTCAAACCGTCAAAAACCATCTCGTCCTTGTCCTTGTACTCATAGCGCGTGCCGACCTGGTACAAAAGCGGCAGCTGGCGTATCGTGGTCGTGTTCTGGTTCTGTTGGGCGAACACTTTCAAACCACGGTCGGCCTGCATGATCTGGAGGGGGCTTTCAGAAGCATCCACCGCCACAGCCAACTCCTGGCGAGACAGCCTCCACTCCACACGCCGGGGAGCCTTGATGCTTACCTCGATGTCCACGGAAGGCTCACACACCATGAAAGGAATCCGGAGCAAGACCTTATCCGGTTCGGCAGGCTCGAAAATCTCAAAACAATAAGCCCCTGAAACTTTCGCATAACGGTTCCCTTCCGGAAAACGGAACTGGTAATGCACATAGTTCGTCCGGGTATTGAACGAAAGGTTCACATCGGTGATATCCGTCTTGTTGATGCCGTTCACATACTCGATTTCACGCAAGGACGAAGAGGTCCCGTCGGTATTGAGATGCACGACCCGGTACCGCAGGCTCATGTCCCGGTCGGCCAAATCATCGAAACCCACCGTCAAATAATCGGAACTTCCCAAATTTATCACCGGCAAACCGCTGTAATCCGGATTGGAACTCTCCACCACGATGGAACCGAAATCAGACGATTGACTGAAATCCAACGTCTCTTGGGCCCCGGCAAAACGGGAAACCGCCAACAAGCAAACAACAAGCAAACAAAACCTTTTCATTTGTTTATATAGGTTTAGAGTCTATTTCAATTTCCACGACCCGGAAACGGAAAGGGTCTTTCCCGGACGGGTGACCTCAATGGAAGAACACATAGGCCACCAGGATCGCGGCCACCACGCCTATCAAGTCGGCAATCAGCCCCGCCTGCACGGCATAACGAGTCTTGCGGATGCCCACCGAACCGAAATACAAGGCAATGATATAGAATGTCGTATCCGCCGCCCCTTGGAACAAGCAGGACAGACGCCCCACGAAACTATCCGGACCGTAAGTCGTCATGGCTTCAATCATCATGGCTTTGGCTCCGCTTCCGCTCAAAGGTTTCATGAATGCCGTCGGCAAGGCCCCCACGAAATCGGTATTCAAGCCCATGGCACCGAACACCCAAGCCAGACCATCGATCAAGTAGCCCATGGCACCCGAGGCCCGGAACACGGCAATACCCACCAACATGGCCACCAAATAGGGAATAATCTTGATGGTCGTCTTGAATCCGTCCTTGGCTCCTTCGATGAAAGCATCATAAACATTAATCCGTTTATAAAGGCCACCCGCTATGAACGCCGTGATTATCAGCAATAAAATCCCATTCCCCGCCAAATTGGAGAAACGCGCCAGTTCCTCAGGGGAAAGGCAAGTGCAATACCACATCAAAAGGGCGATAGCAGCGGTCAAACCTCCGATCCACAACAGGACCGTCTTATTGAAAAGATTGATCTTTTGCCGGATGGAAACATAAATGATACCCCCGAGCGTGGAACAATACGTGGCAATCAGAAGAGGAACGAAAACATCGGTGGGATTGGCCGCCCCCAGGATAGCCCGCTGGGCCAAGATGGCAATCGGGATAATCGTCAATCCGGAAGTATTGATGGCCAAGAACATGATTTGGGCATTGCTGGCCGTGTCTTTCTTGGGATTGAGCTGCTGCATGCTTTCCATGGCCTTGAGTCCCATCGGGGTCGCCGCATTGTCCAAGCCCAACATATTGGCCGAGAAGTTGAGTAGCAACTGCCCGGTGGCCGGATGTCCGGGAGGAATTTCCGGAAAAAGCTTATGGAAAAACGGTCCCACGATTTTGGACAAGACACGGATGGCTCCGGCCTTTTCCCCTATGTTCATCAAACCCAACCACAGGGTCATGACCCCGACCAAGGGTAAGGCTATATCCATCACGGCCATTTTGGAAGCCGAAAACGTGGCATCGATGATTTGTTTGAACACTTGGGCATCGCCCGTCAGCGCGAAAGTGGCCACGGCAACCGTAAAAGCAATCAGGAAAAAAGCTATCCAAATGTAATTCAATACCATGTCCACAATAGTTTCTACAAAGACTCCGGCACCGACCCCCATGGAGAGGAAGCTGACGAATCCCGTCTGCCTTCACCAACCTGGCTATCATCCTCGGAACGCGGCGCCTCGGCGACGCATTCTTCCAATCAAACGGTAAAAATACATTTTTTTCACCTTCCTTAGGCAATGCCGGACCGGGATAGGAAATTTTCGTTATCTTCGCAAATGGATTTTTGGAAGCAGATGCTTCCCATGTCAAACATAGTTTTAGCGTCCATGGACGACCCGCTTATAGAAAGCACACTCAAAGCATTGAAAAGAAACAACTTCAATGCTTATTTCGTACAAACCGCCCAAGAAGCCGGGCAGTTGTTTTTCGAACAAATCCTGCCCGAACTGGAAGCCAAGACCTTTTCATGGGGTGATTCCATGACCATGAAGGCCACCGGTATCTTGGAGGTCCTTGAAAAAGACCCGGAGAAAATCCTTATCCGGCCTTTTGCCCCGGAATACAGCCAAACACAAAAGATTTACTGGCGCAAGCAAGCCCTGCTCTGCGACCTTTTCCTGACCGGGAGCAATGCCGTGACCCAAAAAGGTCAATTAGTGAACCTGGACATGATAGGGAACCGTATCGGAGGCATCAATTTCGGGCCCGGAAACGTGGTCATCTTTGTCGGCACCAACAAAATCGTTCCCGACCTCGAAGCTGCCATGCAACGTGTGCGAACCATAGCAGCCCCCCGGAACGCAGCCCGGCATGAGGGATTCCGCACGCCCTGCATCAAAACCGGGAGCTGTATGGACTGCCAGAGTCCCGACCGTATTTGCAATTCGTGGCTCATTACCGAAAAAAGCTACCCCAAAGGCCGTATTTCCGTGGTCCTTATCAACCAAGAACTCGGCCTGTAATGGAAGCATCCAATCTTCGTATCCTTCTCACGGGGGCATCTTCCGGCATAGGATGGCATTTGGCACGACAATTGGCACGTAAAAACAACCGGATTCTGGCTGTTTCGCGGAACATTGCCAACATACCCGCCTGTCCGGGAGTCATTTTCCCCTTTTCCGCCGATTTTTCCCAACCCTCGGAAATCCTCCGTACTTTCCGCTATCTCAAAGAGAACTGGGGTGGCATCGATTTGTGCATTGCCAATGCCGGTTTCGCCTACCGCGAAATATTCGACCAAATTCCCCTCGATAAGCCGGAAGCCTGGGAACATATCCAAAAGATTTACAATCTCAACACCTTGGGACAGATTTACGCGGTCCGGCTTTTTTGCGATCCCGTGCTGAACCCCAATCCGGAAGGTCGGGAAAAAATGTTCGTCAGCACCCTTTCGGCTGTCGCCATGATTCCGCTTCCGTACTACGCCTTGTATTGTTCCACAAAATCGGGCCTGGACGGATTCTGGAAAACCTACCGCTACGAAAAAGCGCCTTGGTTACGCCTCATGCGGGTCTATCCGGTAGCCACCCGGACCAAGTTTTTCCAACGGGCATCCCAAGAAGAGAACCCGCCCCTGCCTCTCCTGACCCAACCAGCGGAAAGCGTGGCCAAATCCATCCTGCGAGGAATCCGGCATGGACGCTCCAAGGTTTATCCATCCAAGATTTTTGCCTTGGCCTACCCTTTGATGCGGGCTTTCCCCTGCTTGTCGCAGCTCTATTCTTTCAACGAGAAACAAAAGATGCAAAGGCATTTCAAAAAGACGATGAAAAGATGAAGCCGGACCAATCATCCCGGTTCGCCCGGAAATCCTAACCAAACCTTTTGACATCAAGTTTCCAAAAACAAAATACATTCGATTCCCATGGAATTCTTCATTCTCATCATATTGCTTTTGTGCAACGGCATCTTCGCCCTCTACGAGATAGCCTTGGTTTCTTCCAGCCGAAGCCGCTTGGAAACCATGGTCGAAAAGGGCAACAAGGCGGCCAAAGTGGTCTTGAAACAGTTGGAGGACCCGGAGAAATACCTTTCCACGATTCAAATCGGGATCACACTCATCGGCATCATCTCCGGTGCATTCGGTGGAGCCACGATTGCCGATGACGTGGCCAAGCTGTTCCGACACATTTCCTGGCTCCAAGCCTACGCCCATGAAACCGCCATGGTGCTGACTGTGGCCGTCATCACCTTCCTCTCCATCGTCATCGGAGAATTAGTTCCCAAATCCATCGGGCTGACCAATCCGGAAAAAAACGCCTGCGCTCTCTGCCGTTTCATCCAATTCCTCAGCAAGTTGGCCAAACCTTTCGTGTTCCTCCTGAGTGCCTCGACCAAGGGAATCAACAAGCTGATGGGCATTTCCAACACCCAAAAACCTTCCATCACGGAAGATGAACTCAAAATGATCCTGCACCAAAGTTCCGAGGCCGGGGTCCTGGACCAGGACGAAAGCGAAATGATCAAAGACGTTTTCCGCTTTTCGGACAAAAGAGCCAACGAATTGATGACCAGTCGCCCGGACATCATTGTCCTCCACGTCAACGACAGCAAGGAAACGGTTTTGGAAACAGTCCGCGAAAGTAATTTCAGCAAATATCTTTTGGTCGACCGCAACAAGGACTCCATCGTAGGTGTCGTCTCCATCAAGGATATTTTCCTGATGCAGGCCGAAGACGAAAAGGATTTCGACCTCAAACGCATCGCCCAACCGGCACTTTACATTCCCGAAAGCCTGCCGGCGAACAAAGTCCTCTCCCTTTTCAAACAAAACAAGAAAAAATTCGGGGTAGTTGTCAACGAATACGGTTACACGGAAGGCATCCTGACGCTCCACGATTTAAGCGAAAGCATTTTCGGGGACATCCTGGAAGAAAACGAAGCCACCGAAGAAGAAATCACGGTCCGCAAAGACGGATCCTTGCTGGTGGACGCCTCCATGAACCTGGACGACTTCATGGATGAGATGGGCATCAGCAATTACGACGACCTCAAGGAAGAAGACTTCAACACCTTGAGCGGCTTGGCCATGTTGTTAATCGGAAGGATTCCCCAAACAGGAGACAGTTTCAGCTACAAAAACCTGCATTTCGAAATCGTGGACATGGACGGGGAACGGGTCGACAAGCTCTTGGTCCACAAAGAGGGAACGGAAGAGGAAACCGATGCCGAAGAAGACAAATAAGGTGGCAAAACAAGCCCGACCGGCAATTTTCCATTAGGCCATACAAGCGGCACAAGCCCCTGAATAAGCCCAAGGGATCCCAAGGTCAAGCGGAATACCATTGGGTGTAATGCAGGTAATGGGCCGCATTCTCATGAATCATCCGGGTCATTTCCTCGGAACCTTCCTTGACTTTCTTGGCTGGGATTCCGGCATAAATCCCCGGTTCCAGGACCGCGTTCGACAGCACGACAGCCCCTGCTGCCACAATGGTCCCGTCGGGTACCAGCGCATTATCCAAGACGATGGCCCCCATGCCAATCAGCACATCGTTCCCGATCCGGGCCCCGTGCACCACGGCATTATGCCCAATCGTGACATCCTTGCCAATCACCGTTGTCGATTCCCCTTGGGTCGCATGAATCACAACCCCGTCCTGGACGTTACTCCGCTCGCCAATCGTGATGGAACCCACATCCCCCCGCAAAATGGCGCCATACCAGATGCTGGCGTCCTTGGCAATCCGCACATCGCCCAGAATCGTGGCGTTTTCCGCGATAAACACATTTTCTCCGATGACAGGTTCAAACCCGTTGATTTTCCGTATCAAAGCCATGGCAAATCGTATTCTAAACAAAACTTTCCGCGACACCTCCGGCGGCATTCCGGACGGTGGGCACGCTGCAAAAAAAAAGCCCGGGATTGCTCCCGGGCCCTAGGGGCGGCGACGACCTACTCTCCCACGCTTTAGACGC
>CALUNB010000035.1 GCA_944321885.1 uncultured Bacteroidales bacterium
ATGTAAATCATTTTTTCTAATGGCGGTCATTAGAAATAAAGAAAAGCACTTTTTCTAATGACCGATTTGGGTTTATGGATATGAATGACAGGATTTTTCGTCATGTCGTAGTTGCTGCCCGGAAGGGAAACCAATTCCACTTCTTCGATGGCTGATGCCGGCATCGACTCCAAGATACTGTGCAAGACTTCAGCAGGGACTTGCTGCTTGATTCCATCAATATAGACAATAGCTTCGCTGCCATTCAGCCGGTATCCTCCCTCCGGGCTGCTGGTCACGCCAGGCAATCTTTCCAGCATTTTCCCGATGGAGGCCGATTCATGGCCGGGCAAAGACGGGATGTTGGCCACAATGTTTCACCCGCTGATCCGGAAAGGCGGCTTTTCCGCCGAAACATTTATTTCTTTCAACTCATACTGGCGTGAAGCCAAGATAATGTTCAAGACAGTATCTCTGCAAGGAATTCTTCCTGACCAAGGCGCGTACGCCAGATGCTGCACTGAGACCACACAAGTGTCCATGGCCAGACTATCCTCGCCTCCCCCATGCCGAACCGGCAAAGAGAAACGCCCTTTGCTGTCGGTTATCGAAAGCCTGTAATCTGTTGAATCCGTATCTCGGATTGACACCACGGCCGCTGCCACTACGTTACCATTCTCGTCCCATGCTATACCTCGTATTTGCGCATGGGATGTACCGATGCCGCTTAACACCAATGAAACGAATACCAAACAAATAAAATGGATATCAACTGTCATAAATTTTGCATAAAAGGTGAATCCTATGTATTTGGGTAAAAATACAAAATAATTCGACGCAATTCCAATGCAATCGCATCGAATTTAGTCTGCACGGAGGGGTTCGACCAGGTGATTTTGCGACAAGGAGGCTTGAAGTCTCTTGTCTTGGTGATACGGTTGCCTTGGGCCAAATTGCGCCAGTCTTTTGGAACGCTTGAAGTTGCCCCTTTCGGTTCCATTCCTGTAAAATCGGCAACAGAATCCGTAATCCGTATTAATCCGGAATCGAAAGGAGTTCTTATTTTTGCATCGTTTTCAAGCCCGGTTCGTCTCTCGTATCCTCCTTGGGCGGAATCGCTTGGACACCGCTCGGGCGGGGAGGCTCCGGACTTGTATTTTGCATGGAACATACCATTCGCATATGTTAAGGAAAATCAGAATCCTCTTGGCCGTTGTGTTTTGCAGTCTGCTGACACTCTTGTTCCTCGATATTTCCGGCCTTTTGCATCATTGGTTCGGTTGGATGGCCAAAATCCAGTTTTTGCCGGCCTTATTGGCCCTGAATGTAGGGGTCGTGCTGTTCCTCATCCTCCTAACCTTGATTTTTGGAAGGGTTTATTGCTCCGTCATTTGCCCCTTGGGCGTTTTCCAAGATGCTGTGGCATGGTTGGGGAAGAAGCGGAAGAAGAACCGTTACACCTATTCCAAGGCCCTGTCGTGCTTGCGCTACACTGTCTTGGCCCTGTTTATCGTGGCTTTGCTGGCTGGAGTCGGTTCTTTGGTGGCTTTGCTCGACCCTTATGCTTCCTACGGGCGTATCGCTTCCAATCTTTTCTCGCCGGTTTACCGTTGGGGCAACAACCTCTTGGCTTTCTTTTCCGAACGGGCCGGGAACTACGCTTTCTATGAAACCGAGGTGTATATCAAGAGTTTGCCAACCTTCCTCCTTGCCATTGCAACCTTGGTGATTCTTGTGGTTCTGGCTTGGCGCGGCGGGCGGACCTATTGCAACACCATCTGTCCGGTGGGGACGGTCTTGGGTTTCCTCTCGCGTTTTTCCTGGTTCAAACCGGTTTTGGATTCCTCGAAATGTGTCAACTGCAAATTGTGCGAACGCAATTGCAAGGCCTCCTGCATCGACATTGCCCATCACCAGATTGATTACAGCCGTTGCGTTTCCTGCATGGACTGCATCGACAAATGCCATAAGGATGCCATCCGTTACCGGCATCCCAAGAAAGCCGAGGCGCTTGCTGCGGGGGACACCCAGGCCGGGCTTTCCGCTCCTGCTCAACCAGTCCAGCCCGCTCGAACGGCTCAACCCGGAAAATTGGCTCAACCGGACTCCTCTTCACAACCGGCACAAACCCAGCCGAAAAAGGAAGCCCAATCCGTGGATGCCCAGCGTCGCACCTTCCTCACGGCAACGGGGCTTTTGGCAGCTACCGCCGCCTTGAAGGCCCAGGAAAAGAAAGTGGACGGCGGTTTGGCCGTGATTGTGGACAAGAAAGTGCCGGACCGCGCCACACGCATCCTGCCTGCCGGTTCGGTAAGCGCCCGCCATTTCGCCCAGCATTGCACGGCTTGCCAGCTTTGCGTTGCCAATTGTCCCAACGGGGTTTTGCGCCCCTCCACGAGCCTCTTGCAGTTGATGCAGCCCGAAATGTCTTACGAACGTGGCTATTGCCGTCCCGAATGCGTCCATTGCGCGGAGGTTTGCCCTGCTGGGGCCATCCAACCGATAAGCGTGGCGGAAAAGTCGGCTATCCAGATCGGGCATGCTGTTTGGGTCAAGGAAAATTGCGTTCCGCTGACCGACGGCGTGGAATGTGGCAATTGCGCCCGCCATTGTCCTTCGGGGGCTATCCAGATGATTTTGTCCAATCTGGACGATTCCACTTCGGTCAAGATTCCGGCCATCAACACCGAACGTTGCATCGGTTGCGGGGCTTGCGAATACCTTTGCCCGGCCCGTCCTTTCAGCGCCATTTACGTGGAAGGCCATTCGATGCACCGCGTGCTGTAAAGTATTCCGGTCCCGACAAAACTTGAAGGTGTATCAAAATGAGATTTTGACAATAGTGTCGGCGGTGTGCCCTTTTTTTATAAGAACCATGAAAGAAACTCCGAATAATACTCCCAAGGCGGACGCAACGGCATCTTCTGCCGCGATGAGCCGTCGCGATTTCCTGAAAGTGGCCGGTGTTGCCGGTGCCGTGACCGCCGGCATGGCGGCTTGCAGCCCGAAAGGCGGTGGAAAGTCCGCCGCCTCCGAAACCCTTTCCACGGGCAGCATGACCTATCGGACCAACCCGGGCACGGGCGACAAGGTTTCCCTGCTTGGTTTCGGTTGCATGCGCTGGCCTTCGGTGGGAGGGAAGAGCGCGAGGGAAGGCAACGAAGCCATCGACCAGGAGATGGTGAACGAATTGGTGGACTATGCCATTGCCCACGGGGTCAACTATTTCGATACATCCCCGGCCTATTGCCAAGGTGCTTCGGAACACGCCACCGGCATCGCCCTCAGCCGCCATCCCCGCGACAAGTATTTCATAGCCACCAAGCTTTCCAACTTTGCACCCTCCACTTGGAGCCGGGAAGCCTCGATTGCCATGTACCATAACTCCCTCAAGGAATTGCAGACCGACTACTTGGACTATATGCTCCTGCACGGTATCGGCATGGGGGACGGCATGGAAGAGTTCGAGGCCCGTTATATGCGCAACGGCATCTTGGATTACTTGTTGGAGGAACGCAAGGCTGGCAGGATCCGCAACTTGGGCTTTTCCTACCATGGCGACATCCGGGTTTTCGACTACCTTTTGTCGCGTCACGACGAATACAAATGGGATTTCGTGCAAATCCAGTTGAACTACTTGGATTGGAAGTATGCCAAGGAAATCAATCCGAGGAACACGGATGCCGAATACCTTTACCAGGAACTTGCCAAGCGGGGCATTCCGGCCATCATCATGGAGCCCCTCTTGGGCGGGCGTTTGTCGAATGTGCCGGACAGCATCGTGGCGCGTTTGAAAGAGCGCGAACCCGAAGCCAGCGTGGCTTCCTGGGCCTTCCGTTTCGCCGGAAGTTTCCCGGATGTGCTGACGGTGTTGAGCGGCATGACCCGTATGGAGCATTTGCAAGACAATTTGCGGACCTTTTCCCCTTTGGAACCGCTCACCCAAGAAGAGTTCGACTTTTTGCAGCAGATGGCCACCGAGATGATGCGTTTCGACACCATTCCCTGCAACGACTGCAAGTATTGCATGCCTTGTCCTTACGGCATCGACATACCCTCCCTCTTGCTGCATTACAACAAATGCTTGAACGAGGGGAACATTGTGGAAAGTTACCGGGACGAGAATTACCGGAAAGCCCGCCGGGCTTATTTGGTGGGGTACGACCGCAGTGTGCCCAAATTACGTCAAGCCGACCATTGTATCGGTTGCAACCAGTGCAGCCCGCATTGCCCGCAGCGGATTGATATCCCTGCCGAACTGCACCGCATTGCCCATTATGTGGAAACCTTGAAGCGGAATCCCGTTCTCTGAGCTATTTGAGAAACCTTTCTTGGAAACCACCGGAAGGCATTTGATTTGGGAACATACCCTTGGAGTTCCTAGGAAGTGGGGGGGATGGCTCTTTGCAAAGGGTTCTTTGTTTGCCGTCTGCCGGACGTATTTTTTTCAGGAAGGTAAGGCGGCCGTTGTTTTGGATTATGCCTTTTCCTGGGCAGCGGTCCGGTTCGCCTGTTCGATGAAGTCCAAGATTTCCTCGCGACCCAAACCGGTCTCGGAGGAAGAAACGATGAAAGGAGGGAGAGGGTCCCACATTTCGGCCAAGGCGGATTGGATGGCCGAGATGGAGTTTTCGAGGGCCATCTTGCCCAATTTGTCGGCTTTCGTGCCGATGATGCAGAGCGGGAGCTCGTTTTCTCCCAAGAATTGCAAGAACTCCAAATCTATCTTTTGGGGAGGAATCCGTAAATCGACCAAAACGAAGATGCAGAAGAGGTTGGGACGGAAAAGGAGGTAGTCCCGGGTCATCTTTTGCCATTGCGACCTTTGTTTTTGGCCCACCATGGCGAAGCCGTAACCCGGAAGGTCGGCCAAGTACCAGTCCCCGTTGACCTTGAAATGGACAATGGCTTGGGTCTTGCCTGGGGAAGAAGACGTCTTGGCCAAGTTTTTCTGCTTGCAAAGACAGTTGATCAAGGAGGATTTGCCCACGTTCGAACGCCCGATGAACGCGTATTCGGGCAAGGTGGCTGCCGGGCATTGCCGGTAGTCGGCGCAGCAACTGAGGAATTCAGCTTTTTTGATGTCCATCTTGGAAGGTTTGCTTGTTTTTTGAAAACCGGCGGTGGACCCGGTCCGGTCGGGGAATCTCCGAGGAGAGCCGTTTCTGGCCCGGCCGCTTTATGCCTGCTTTCCCGCTCCGCAGGGCGGTACCCGTACCTCTTCGATGGTCTGCGGGATATGCCTTTCTTTCTTGTTGGGATAAATTTCGTCTATCTTGATCAGGATGCCGGTTTCTTCCACACCTCCGAAATGGGTGTTGATGCAAGTCCCGAACGAACGCATTTCGGGTGAGAGCTTGATATAGGAATTGAACAAAGGTGGAATGTTTTCCCCTAATTCCCGGATGCGTTTGTTGGCCATCCGGTAGGCCGTGTCCAAATCCATGCCGGCGAACAGTTTTTCCAATTTCGCTTCAGGTGTGACCGTTTGGATGGGCTGGATGGGCAGGACCAAGGCATCCGGGTCGTGGTGGTAGTGGTTCACATAATAGAGCAAGGTATCCCGCGCTTCCTTATTATAAGAAGTGTACATCGTGACTTTCCCGAAGAAGTAGCGCATCCATGAACGGTTGAGGGTGACAAGGCCGCCCAAGCCGTCCCAAAGGTTGTCGAGCGAGAAGATTCCCTTGCGGGATGACTGGTAGCGGGGCTGGATGAAGGAACGCCCCAACTCGATGGTCTGCGGCAGGTATTCCCGGATGAACTTGTCCGAAAAGCGGAAGATTTCGGTGGTGGAAAGCAAGGGCGAACCGTCTTCGGAGAATTTAACACGGTTCCCCTCCATGAATCGGTAGCCTCCGATGATTTCCTCGTCTTCCGGATCCCAGACAACCAATTGCTTGTAGGGGTCGGGCATGGTGTCGAACTCGTCGATGTCCGCGCTTTTCCCCGTTCCGCCACCTCCGCAACGGAACGCCTCCTCCCGTAAGCGGCCCAGTTCCTGCATCACATGCGGGGCATCGTGTGCCGTGACCACGTAAACCTGGCGGTTACCGAAATTGGTGTAGCGGAGGAACTTGTCCTCGCTAAGTTCTTGTTTGAGCATTTCCCTGCTGACGGGAGGAATAATATCCTGCATGTTGAATAAGAAAATGTTGCGTTTTCGATACGGGCACGCTTGCCCGTGCCGGAATCTTACAGTCCTGATACCTAATACGTGAATTCTGCCATCGGGTTCTTTTCCAATCCGTAAACGTGGGCTCGAATCAAAGCAGCCCATTCTTTGTCTGTGTGCCTTTTATCCAAGGCTTGGGAGCAAATTGGCTTTCCCAAAGTTAAACAAATCTTTTGATTCCGGAGTTTGAACATCTCATGGACCAGAAGGGCTTGCTCGATGTTGGCTTTCAAACCTATTCTGGTTCTGAGTCTTGCCACGTTGTAGAATAGTCCCGAATTTTTTCCCGAAATGAAAACAGGAATGATGTCCCGTCCCGAGTTGCGGGCTTGGGTCACGAAAGTCTTTTTCCATTCGGGGTCGGCAATCCGGCCTCGTTTCTGCCGGCGCGAACAAAGTCCGGCAGGAAAATAAAGCAGGGTGGAGGGACCGTGGAAAGCTTCTTCCAAGCTTCGGCGGTTGGACGTATTCTTGGCCAGTTTGCTGACCGGCAGGAAGACCGGCTGCAAGGGTGGCAAAGCCAAAAGCATGTCGTTGACAGGGAACACGATGTCCTTCCTCAATTGTCCGACCAGGCTGATGAAAGCCATGCCATCCAAGCCTCCCAGTGGGTGGTTTGCGCAGAAAATCAATTTTTTATCCTGTGGGACGTTTTCGGCGCCCCGCAAGCTGGTATGGCATTCGAAATCTTCGAGTATGGCCGTGGCGAAGTCGATCCCGCTCTTGTCTTTTTCCTTGTAAAGGAAAGCATTGATTTCTTTTTCGTGCAAGAGTTTCCGAATGAGCGGGAAAACGAATCCGGGAAGTTTCCGGTAAAGTTCCGGGGCTTTTTCCCGGATGACCTCCTGGATATTGATGGTTCGTTCGGACAGGGTGAAAGACAACATGCTTTCGTAAAATTTTAACAATCCCGGAAGGAGGGGAGCTTGTGGGAACAGGCAGGCGTTTGCCATTTTTCCCAAGTTCGGAACCGTCCGGCAAGGACAGGTTCCCTGGCTTCCAGATTGCCGTTTTCGAACGGTAAAATTAGGAAAAAAACTCGGCTTGTCGAGATTTTGCCGGGGGTTATTAACAAATTAACAATTTTTTGTTGATAACCTAGGGCATTTTCAGGCTCGTGACATCCATGTTTTCAAGCCGATAGTCCGGTGGGACCGGTCTGGACGGGGTTTTCTGGGAGGAAATGGAAAAAATATTAACAAAATGGGATTTTTTGGAATATTCTCTGTAATTTTGGAGCGTTGCTTGATGGGGTAGGGGTTGCCTAATGTTTGAATGACAGGCGGATGGGAATAAAGCCTGGTCCGCCAGGCGGAAACCTGCGGAAAGCCCGCCTGCTCCGCAATCCCGGTCAAGGAAAAGGTAAAAGGCATGGCCATTTTAGTAGGTAAGGAATATTGCAAGGTGGATCCGGCAGGACGCTTCAAATTTCCGGCGGTGCTCAAGAAGGCATTGGCGGAGGTTGTCGGGGCGGGCTTTGTGCTTCGGGAAAGCATCTTCGATCCTTGCCTGGAGCTTTACCCGCGTGCCGAGTTCGAGAAGGAAATCGAGACCAAGGTGGCCAAGCTGAACCCTTACAATCCGCAGGACCGCCTTTTGATCCGCAAGCTTTCGGAGGGGAACCCTGTGGAACTGGATGGTAACGACCGTCTTTTGATTCCCGGCGACCTCAAGAAGGCCAAAGGCATAGGCAAAGAAATCGTATTGATTTCCAAAATCAACATTATCGAGATATGGGATGTTGAAACCTACGACAAAATGAACGGTATGGAGGTGGATTTCGCCGCTTTGGCTGCCGAACGCTTGGGTCGGGTGGATGTCACGGAAAATTTATAGGAGACTGTCATGGACGCGGAATATCATCAACCCGTCTTGTTGCAGGAAGCAGTGGACGGTCTGGACATTAGGGAAGACGGCACCTACGTGGATGCTACATTCGGAGGTGGCGGGCATTCCCGCAAAATCCTGTCCTTGCTGGGACCGGAAGGCCGCTTGATAGCGTTCGACCAGGATCCCGATGCGGTCCGGCAGGCACAGGACGATCCCGTGTTCGCAGAGGCTGGAAACGTCTTCCGTTTGATTGGAGAGAATTTCAGGCATCTCAAAAATTATTTGCGTTTCTACAAGGCTTTACCGGTGGATGGTATTTTGGCAGATTTGGGGGTGTCCTCCCACCAGTTCGACGTGCCCGGGCGGGGATTCTCCATCCGGACCCGGGGACCGCTCGACATGCGTATGGATTCGGACGGGCCCTTGACAGCAGCCCAGGTGCTCAACACTTACGAGGAAGAGGCCTTGGGCCGGATTTTCTGCCAGTACGGGGAGATCCCTGCCGGCAAGCGTCTGGCTTCGGCGGTAGTCAAGGCCCGCGAGGAAACACCTTTCGAATATACCGACCAGGCGGTGGCGTTTTTCGGTTCCTTTGCCCCGAAGGGTCGTGAGAACAAGTTCTTGGCCACGGTTTTCCAGTCCTTGCGCATCGAGGTGAACGGGGAGATGGATTGTTTGCGGGAACTCTTGGTGCAATCCTTGGACGTGCTCAGGCCGGGAGGGCGTTTGGTGGTCATTTCCTACCATTCGCTCGAAGACCGCATGGTCAAGAATTTCATGCGCTCGGGCAATGTGGAAGGCAAGATGGAGAAGGATTTTTACGGCAACGACCTTTCCCCGGTGGAACCGGTCGTGCGCAAGGCGCTCATGGCTTCGGCAGAAGAGTTGGAGCGCAACCCGCGTTCCCGCAGTGCCAGGCTCCGCATAGCCCGGAAGAAAGGATAGGAGGGAAGCATGGGAAAGAACAAGTTCAAGCCCAAGCCGGTGCAAAAGGATCCCGTGCCGGAACCGGAACTGGTTTCGGAGTTCACGGGCGAAACGGGGCCGGACGCGGGGAGACGGGAGGCGGAAGGCCGGACGGATAAGGCCCGGCAGCGGGAGCGCAAGGAAAAGTTCCGTTCGGTCATGGACGGGACGGTGGTGCTCGACCGGGGAATGAAGCAGTACGGGAGCTTGATAGTCTTCGTGTTCGTACTGGGACTTGTGGTGATAACCAATAGTTACCTTTCGGAAAAAGTGGCCAGGGAAAGCGCCAGGATAAAGACCGAATTGAAAGAATTGCAGTATCGCCAGATTTCGGCCAAGGCGGAGTGGATGCGTTTGAGCCGGCAGTCATCGGTGGCGCGGATGCTCGACGGTACGGGGGTCACGGAATCGAAGGTGCCGCCTTTCAAGGTCCTGGTCCCCGAACCGGAACGGAAGGCATGGTGGTCCCCCAAAAAACTGGGACGACATCCCAAGGATGAGGACAAATGATATAACGGTTTTTAAACAGCAGGGACGAGATGGCAAAAAAGGACGGCAAGGAAGAGGGCAGGACCGGATTCTGGTGGAAGGTGTACTTGGTGTATGCTTTCCTGCTGGTTTTTGCCGTGGCCATCGTGCTACGCATGTTAGGGGTGATTTTCGTGGAAGGGGATGCCTTGCTGGCCCAGTCCGACCAGCAGAGTCTCCGGTACGAGGAAACCGAAGCCATCCGGGGCAATATCTACTCGGCCGATAGCTCCTTGTTGGCTGTTTCGGTGCCCTTGTTCACGATTCGGATGGATTTGCATCCCGATGTGGTGTGCAAGGATACCTTCAACAGGTACCTCCGTCCGCTTTGCGACAGCTTGCATGCCCTGTACCCGTCCAAGACTTCGGCCCAGTACCGGCAAATGCTGCTCGAGGCGCGGCGGAAAGGGAGCCGGGCCCTTTTGATAAGGCGGAACGCGACCTATGCGGAGCTGGCCCGGATGCGGGAGTTCCCCATTTTCGAGAAAGGGCAGTTCCGGGGCGGTTTCATCGTGGAGGAACGCGAGAGCCGTAGCCGTCCGAACGGCTACCTGGCCGCCCGGACGATAGGTTACTACAACCCGGAAGTCAAGACGGGTGTGGGCTTGGAGCGGACCTATCATTCCGAATTGCAGGGAGTCAACGGGATGCGTTTGGTGCAGAAAAGCGGGGATATCTGGATGCCGGTTTACAGCGAGGACGAGGTGGAACCGGAGAATGGACATGATTTGATCACGACTTTGGATATCCGGATCCAGGATGTGGCCGAAGCTGCTTTGCAGAAATGCATGGAGGAGAACGAGGCACAGCATGGTTGCGTGGTCTTGATGGAAGTACAGACCGGGAAAGTGGTGGCCATTGCCAACCTGCGCAAGCAGGAGGACGGGCGTTACACGGAGAGCATGAATTACGCGGTAGGGGAATCGGTGGAGCCGGGTTCGACCTTCAAGTTGGCTTCGACGATTGCCATTCTGGAAGAGAGTAACTTGGATACTTCGGTCAAGGTACCTACCGGTCGTTTGAAATATTACAACCGTTGGATGAACGACTCCCATCGGCAAGGCTGGGGGGAGTTGAGCTTCCTCGAGGCTTTCGAGAAATCCTCCAACGTGGGGATTTCTTACTTGGCCAACGAGGTTTTCCACTCCAAACAGGGGCGTTTTGTGGAGTATCTACGTAAAATGCATTTGGACAGGCCTTTGGGTTTGGAGATAATCGGAGAGGGGGAACCTTATGTCAAGGATCCTTCCGACAAGACCTGGTCGGGGATTTCCTTGCCTTGGATGTCCATCGGTTATGAGGTCAAGGTGACACCCATGCAGATCCTGAGCCTGTACAACGCGGTGGCGAACGATGGGAAGATGGTGAAGCCGATGTTCGTACAGGAAATCCGCCGGGGCGGGGAAACGGTCCGTGGGTTCAAGACCACGGTTTTGGTGGACAAGATTTGCAGCGATGCCACGTTGGCCAAGGTGAAAGGCATGTTGGAAGGCGTTGTGGAACGCGGGACGGCCAAGAACCTCTCCAACCCGCTTTACCGGGTGGCTGCCAAGACCGGGACGGCGCAGATGAACTATGGCGACAGGAACCGGGAGAGGATGACCTACCGGGCTTCGATAGTGGGTTATTTCCCGGCCGATAAACCGAGATATTCGTGCATCGTGATGATTACCAATCCCCAAAAGAACCGGGTATACGGGGGTTCGGTGGCGGGGCCGGTTTTCCGGGAAATCGCCGACAAGGTGTTCGCCACCTTGATGAAAGGCGGGCAGGAACCGCCCGTGATGCATCCCGATTTGGCAGACCCGGGGGTCGCGAACGGTTACGCGGCTGACATAGAGAGGGTTTATGAAATCATCGGCATGGAAGCTCCCGTGTTGGAACCCAGCACGTTCGTGAAACTTCGAAAGGCGGGGCAGGGGCGCATGGACGAATTTTCAGAAGTGGCCCTCATGAAAGAGGTCCTGCCGGATTTGCGGGGTATGGGATTGCGGGATGCGGCTTATTTGTTGGAACGTTACGGCTTGTCGGTCAAGGTACAGGGCCGGGGCCGGGTGAAACGCCAGGAACCCATGCCGGGGACACCTTGCCGCAAAGGCCAGGATGTTTGGTTGTACTTGGGATAAAGTTGGGGGTGTATCAAAATAGGGATTTGAAATAAATCTCAGGCGGTGTGTCAGATTGCTCATTATGACACATCGCCGAAAATTCCGGGGAGCCCCGGAGGAAGAATCCGGGGAAAGCTCCGGAAACGGAAGGAAACGAATAGAAAGGAAATGAAAATAGGACAGCTCGTCGAAGATGCCTGCGGTTTGTTGGAGACACGCGGGCCAGGGAACAAGGAAATCGGTTCCCTTTGCCAGGATTCCCGCTTGGCCGGGCCGGGGGCGGTCTTTTTCGCCATCCGGGGGACGGTTTCGGACGGGCACGACCATATCGGGGATGCCGTGGCCCGGGGTGCCGGGACCGTGGTTTGCGAGCGCTTTCCGGAAAACTTGGATCCGGAAGTTTGTTACCTGAGGGTGAAGGACAGCCGGGTGGCCATGGGGTATATGGCATCGGCCTATTACGGGCATCCTTCCCGCCATTTGGCCTTGGTGGGCATTACCGGGACTAACGGGAAGACCACCACGGTGACTTTGCTCTACCGCCTGTTCAAGCGTCTGGGCTATGAGGCGGGCCTGCTTTCCACGGTGGAAAACCGGATTGGGGACAAGGTGGTTCCCAGCACGCATACCACGGGCGACGCCTTGGAAGTGAACCGTTTGCTGCGCTGCATGCTCGATGCGGGTTGCAGCTACGTTTTCATGGAAGCCAGCTCCCATGCCATCGTGCAGGAGAGGATTGCCGGTTTGGAGTTCCGGGGTGGGATTTTCAGCAATATCACCCGCGACCATTTGGATTACCACAAGACTTTCGAAGCCTATATCAGGGCCAAGAAACAGTTTTTCGACCGCTTGCCTGCCACGGCTTTCGCCTTGGTCAACGCCGACGACAAGAACGGCATGGTCATGCTCCAGAATACCAAGGCCGAACGCCATACCTACGCCTTGCGGGTCCCGGCCGATTTCAAATGCCGGGTCTTGGAAGATTCTTTTTCGGGCCTGCATCTGGAAATGGACAACACGGAAGTGTACATGCGTTTGGTAGGCCGGTTCAACGCTTACAACCTGACAGCGGTTTATGCCACGGCCATGCTTCTGGGCCAGGACAAGATGGAAGTCCTCCAGGCCATGAGTTGCCTGGGCGAGGCTCCGGGGCGTTTCGAGCTGATGCAGTCGAAGGGAGGCAAGACCGGTATCGTGGATTACGCCCATACGCCGGATGCTTTGGAGAATGTTTTGGAAACCATCGCCGAGATACGCCAAGCGGGGCAGCAGATTGTATGTGTGGTGGGTTGCGGAGGAAACCGGGATGCGGGGAAACGGCCGCAGATGGCCCGGATTGCCGCCCGCTTGTCGGACCGCTTGATTATCACGACCGACAATCCCCGTTTCGAGGAACCGGAAGCGATTGCCCGGGATATGGAAGCCGGCTTGGAACCCGGCATGGAAGCCAAGAGCCTTTGCATCCTCGACCGCGAGACGGCCATCAAGACCGCTTGTGCCTTGGCTGGCCCGCAGGATGTGGTGTTGGTGGCGGGCAAAGGCCATGAGACCTACCAGGAAGTAAAAGGAGTCAAACATCATTTCGACGACCGCGAAGTGCTGGCCCGCTACTTGCCGGCATGGACGGCTGGACAATCCGAATAAACAAGGGAGAGATGCTGTATTATTTGTTCGAGTATTTGCATGAGGAATTTGGAATGCCGGGAGCGGGTGTTTTCCGTTACATCTCGTTCCGGGCGGCAGCGGCCATCGTCTTGTCGTTGTTCATGTCGATGGTGGTGGGCAAAAGGATTATCCGGAAGCTGGCCCGCAAGCAAATCGGGGAGACCGTCCGCGACCTGGGTTTGGCCGGGCAGAAGGAGAAAGAGGGGACCCCGACCATGGGGGGCTTGATTATCATTGCCGCCATTTTGCTCCCGGTATTGTTGTTGTGCCGTTTGGACAACATCTATGTGCTGTTGATGGTTCTGACCACGGTCTGGTTGGGTTTGATGGGCTTCCTCGACGACTATATCAAGGTGTTCAAGCACGACAAGCACGGTTTGCAGGGGAAATTCAAAGTCCTGGGACAGGTGGTCTTGGGCTTGATCGTGGGTTTGGTCATGTGTTTCCATCCCGACATCGTGGTTTCGCAGAAAAGCAACGAAGCGATTGTGGAAGACCATAACCTTTTGGACGGCAACGAGTACGACAAGGCGGTGGCTTCCTTTGAAAACAATACCGAGAAATCCTTGGTCACGACCATCCCCTTCGTGAAGAACAACGAATTGAGCTATACCGGTATCATGGAAGCCATCCATGAAGGTTGGGGCAAATACGCTTGGATCCTGTTCGTGTTGGTGGTCATTTTCGTCATCACGGCTACTTCCAACGGGAGCAACCTTACCGATGGCATGGATGGTCTGGCTACAGGGACCTCGGCCATCATCGGGGCGACTTTGGCGATATTGGCCTGGGTTTCGGGAAATGTGATTTTTGCCAACTATCTGAATATAATGTATATACCATATACGGGAGAGCTGGTGGTCTTCATTGCGGCTTTTGTCGGGGCCACGATAGGCTTCCTGTGGTACAATGCGTATCCGGCCCAGGTTTTCATGGGGGATACCGGTAGCCTGACCATCGGGGGCATCATCGCCGTGTTCGCCCTTTTGATCCGCAAGGAGCTGTTGCTGCCGATTCTTTGCGGTATTTTCTTGGTGGAAAGCCTGTCGGTCATCATCCAGGTGGGGTATTTCCGGTATACCAAGCGGAAATACGGGGAGGGACGCCGGGTTTTCCTGATGTCGCCCCTGCACCACCATTACCAGAAAAAGGGCTACAAGGAACCTAAAATCGTGCTGAGGTTTTTTATCGTGGGCATCCTGCTGGCGGTCATTACCTTGGCGACTTTGAAGCTGCGTTAGCGGCTTCCCGGCCCGCTTGGCGGGATACGAGGCGGTTTCCAGGCCGCATTTTGGAACGAGGAATAATAACAGGAATAACAGATGAGAACAAGTTTGGAAAATTTGGCGAAACAAGGCGTGGTTTCGCGTTCGATGGCCGAATCGGTGGCCATGCGGATCAAGGATTTGCGCAAGAAGGCCATCCAGGAGAGTTTCCAGGATTTCAGCCATGCCGGGCACCGTTTGGAGTACGTGGCCACGGTCCGTGGCGTGGACTATATCGATGATGCCAAGGCCAGCAACCTCAATTCCACTTGGTTCGCTTTGGAAAGCATGACCCGTCCGGTGGTTTGGATTGCCGGAGGGCAGGGGAAGGATGTGGATTGGGCTTCGATGCGGGATTTGGTAGCCCGCAAGACACGGCATCTGGTTTGCGTCGGTGCGGACAACCGGGCTTTGAAGGAAGCTTACGGGGATTTGTTCCCGGACATGGTGGAGGCGGATTCGATGATGGCGGCGGTCCAGGCGGCTTATCTTTTGGCTTCCGAAGGGGACGTGGTGCTGCTTTCGCCGGCTTGCCCGAGCTTCGACTTGTTTGAAAGTTACCAGGACAAGGGTTTCCAGTTCAAGAAAGCGGTCTGCGAGCTGTAAGGCAGGGCGGGGAAACCGGAAAGGACCGGGACCATGGCAGGAATGACACAAAACAAAGGTATATTCAGGTATTTGCGTGGGGATAAGGGAATCTGGTATATCATGATGATTCTCTCTTTCATCTCCATCCTGGCCGTTTACAGTGCGACGGGCCGCATGGCTTATCGTTACCAGGACGGGAACACGGCCTACTACATGCTCAAGCATGCGGGAATCTTGCTTGCCGCTTGGGGAACGATGTTTGTCGTGCACAGAATCAAGTACACGCATTTCGCCCGTTTCTCCAAACTGATGTTGGTGCCTGTCATCCTGTTGTTAGTGTACACGCTGACCGTGGCGGCGGTTAACGATGCCAGCCGCTGGATTTCGATTTTAGGATTCACTTTCCAGACTTCCGAGCTGGCCAAGGTGGTGCTGGTGGTTTACGTGGCCCGTTGTTTGACAAAATACCAACCCGTCATCAAGGAAAGCCGTTCTTTCTGGCGTGTGGTATGGGCCCCCTTGGTCGTTTGCGGTTTGATTGTATCGGAAAACTTTTCCACGGCGGCTTTGCTGATGTTGACCTGTTTCGTCTTGATGTTGGTGGGCGGTTTGGCGGCCCGTTACCTTTGGCGCATGGCTGGGGTGGGCGTCTTGGCCATAGGGGTCATGTTGACCGTGTTTGCTTTGGTTCCCGAGGATTCCTTGGCGGGAAAGGGCCGGCTTGCCACATGGAAGAACCGTATAGATACCTTCTTCGAGCCGGAGGAAGAGCCTTACCAGGTGACCCAGGCCAAGATTGCCGTGGCCGGGGGCAAGGTCATCGGGAAAGGGCCGGGCAACAGTACCCAGAAGAATTTTTTGCCCCACCCGTATTCGGATTATATCTACGCCTTGATCATCGAGGAATACGGGATGGTGTTCGGCATAGGCATCTTGTTGCTTTATTTGTGGTTCCTGCGCCGGGGAATCAGTATTGCCAGGCGTTGCAAGGGTTCATTCGGGAGCTACATGGTGCTGGGGCTGACGTTCATGTTGACTTTGCAGGCTTTGGTCAACATGGGGGTGGCGGTGGATTTGCTACCGGTGACGGGGCAGCCCCTTCCGTTTCTGAGCATGGGGGGGACCTCCTTGCTGTTCACGGCTTTGGCCGTGGGGATTATTTTGAGCGTGAGTGCTTCGGTGCAGGCCCGGGAGGCCGAGGCGGAAGCGTATGTGGAAACAAGCCGGGCCGCGCTTCCGGCTTGAGGACTGGGCAAAAGTTTCCCGGGTGCGGAGAGGCGTTCCGGGAAAGAAAGGAATAGCAATGGATACAAAGGAAATTGACAAGGAAGGGAACCCGCAAGGGCTTGAACGGAACAACAGCCCGTTCCGTATCATCATCAGCGGAGGCGGTACGGGAGGCCATATTTTCCCGGCCATCGCGATTGCCAACGAAATCAAAAGGCGTAAGCCGGATACGGAGATTTTGTTCGTGGGGGCCGAGAACCGCATGGAAATGGAAAAAGTGCCGGCGGCCGGTTACCGGATTGTAGGTTTGAACGTGGTGGGTTTGAACCGGAAACACTGGTGGAAGAACCTGGGGTTGCCGTTCAAGTTGGCTTCGAGCCTGCGGCTGACCCGGAAACTGGTCCGGGAGTTCGAGCCGGACGTGGTCGTGGGCGTGGGCGGTTATGCCAGCGCTCCGACCTTGCATTCGGCGCAGAAGCTGAAAATTCCGACTTTGATCCAGGAACAGAATTCCTTGCCGGGTGTCACCAACAAGATCCTGGCAAAGAAGGCCGACAGGATTTGTGTGGGTTATGATGAAATGGAACGTTTCTTCCCCAAAGAGAAAATCTTGTGGACGGGGAATCCGATTCGCCAGGATATATCGGACATCAACAGCAAACGGGAAGAAGGCCAGGTCTTCTATAAGCTCCGTCCCGACATGCCGGTGGTCCTGGTCATGGGGGGTAGCTTGGGGGCAAGGAGTATCAACGTGGGAATGCAGAATTGCGTGGATTGCTTGCTGTCAAAGGGTTTCCAGGTGATTTGGCAGACAGGCCAATATTATTACCAGCAGATGCTTCCTTCGGCCGAAGGGAAGGAACATTTGGTGATGCTGGATTTCGTACGCCGGGTGGATTTGGCCTATGCCGTGGCGGATATTATCGTGTCGAGGGCCGGGGCCATTACCATTTCGGAACTTTGCGTGGTGGGCAAGCCTTTGATCCTGGTGCCTTCCCCCAATGTGGCCGAAGACCATCAAACGCGGAACGCCCAGGCTTTGAGTGCCCGGAACGCAGCGGTCTTGTTGCCTGACGACCGGGTGGAACACGATTTGGGGAAGGAAATCGTGGAATTGTTCCAGAACCAGCGCCGCCGGGAACTTCTGTCCCAGAACATTTCGCGCATGGGAACCACGACCGCTGCCCGCGACATCGTGGACGAGGTTTTGAAATTGGCCCAGATGGGACGCAGGAAGAAAGAAGCCTGCAAAGACAAATGAAATAAACGGGACATGGAAGGGACGAACCGGTTTAAACATCTGTATTTCTTGGGAATAGGAGGCATCGGCATGAGCGCCTTGGCGTTCCATTACCTGCACAAGGGGTGCAAAGTGAGTGGTTACGACCGGGTCCGCACGCCTTTGACCCGGGATTTGGAGCGGGCCGGGGCGGACGTCCATTACGAGGAAAATCCAGCCTTGTTGGCGGAGGATGTGGATGTGGTGGTTTACACGCCGGCCATTCCTGCGGATCATGCCGAATGGGCGGAAATCCGCCGCCGGGCTTTGCCGGTCTTCAAGCGGGCCGAAATCCTGGGGAGGATTTGCCGGGACTACCGGACCTTGGCCGTGGCAGGGACCCATGGCAAGACGACCACCTCTTCGCTTTTGGCTTACCTGTTGAGGCACAGCATAGGGTGCAACGCTATTTTGGGCGGGATTTCCCTTGATTTGGATGGGAATTACCATCATGACGGGCAAAGCCCTTGGATGGTGACGGAGGCCGACGAGTACGACCGCTCCTTTTGGCAGCTGCATCCTTTCTTCTCGGTGGTGACCGCTTGGGATGCCGACCATTTGGATATTTACGGTTCGTTGGAAAACATGCGGGATGCCTACCGGCAATTCATGCGCCAGAGCCAGCATTTCATCGTGCAAGCAGGCGTGGCCGCTGGATTGGAAGGCTTGGAGGCGGAGTATGTATATGGCTTGGAAGGGGATGCCGGTTTGGAGGAACGGATGTCCGGGAAAGCGGCGGTGGGTTGTCGTGTGCGTGTGGAGAACGGGGCTTACCGCTTCGATTACGAGGGGCCCCGGGCCACTTTGAAGGATTTGGAGTTGCGTTCCCCGGGACGCCACAACATAGAGAATGCGGTAGCAGCCATCAGCTTGGCCTTGGAGGCCGGGGTGGAAGCGGGGCAAATCCGGGCTTTGTTGCCGGGATTCCAAGGCGTGGCGCGGCGTCTGGAACGCAAGGCCGGGAATGGGAAATGCGTGTATTACGATGATTATGCGCATCATCCGGTGGAAATCGCCGCTTCGGTTTCGGCCTTGCGGGAGTTTTATCCGGAAGCGAGCTTGGTCGTGCTGTTCCAGCCCCATCTGTACACGCGGACCCGGGATTTGGCGGAGGGATTCGCCCGCAGTCTTTCGGCGGTGGACGAGTTGTTCCTGGTGGACATATACCCGGCGCGGGAACTGCCTTTGCCGGGCGTGGACACGCGTTTGATTGGAGAAAAGGTACGGGATATTCCTGTCCGTTACGGGGACAAGGAAGCGGCTTTGGCCTGGGTGGAAGCCCGTTTGCAACAGGCTGCGCAGGAGAAGGGCTTTATTGTCCTGGTGACGATGGGCGCCGGGGACATCGACCGGATGGGCGGTGTGGTGGCCCAAAGGGTCGCTGCCGGAGATTTTGGTGGAACAGGGAAGAAGGTTGAGGGAGGTTTGCCATGAAACGAAAGACTTTTGTTTGGGTTGTGTTGTTCGGCTCGTTCGTGGCCTTGAGCGTGCTCATGCTGGCTTATTCGTCGGTGCAACGCGAGATTCGGAAACTGGGCCGGGTCGACATACGGATAGACCGCCATGGTTCGGTTTACCTTCAGGAACAGGATGTGCGGATGTGGCTCCAGGAACACGGGCTCCATCTGGAAGGGAAACCCATGGTGGACGTGATTGCGTCGAACGTGGAAAAAATCGTGGAGGAGAATCCGTTCGTGGCAAGGGTGGAAGTCTACCCTTCGGGAGACAGCGTGTTGTACTTGGACGTAGAGCAACGGAATCCGGCCCTGAAAGTGCTCAATTCGGACCAGGTCTTGTTCCAGATTGACGAGAACGGGGTGGAAATGCCGGTGAACCCGCGTTACACGGCACGTGTGCGGGTGGCGACGGGAAATATCCCGTGCAAGCCTTCCTACGGGGACAATGTGCGGGATTTGTCCGACAGTTTGGCGCGTTCGGTATTGAAGAAGTTGTACGGAATCAATAGTTTCTTGGGGCAGGACCCTTTGTGGGACGCGATGTTCGAGCAAATCTACGTGACGGGAGAAGGCGAGTTCGAGTTGGTTCCCAAGGTGGGCGGACAATTGGTGAAATTGGGGGGAATCGAAACGGAAGCGGACTTGGCGGCAAAGATGGAAAAGTTGAAGCTTTTCTATCTGCATGGCATGGGCGACCACGGATGGGAGAAATATTCTGTCTTGGACTTGCGTTACAGGGACCAATTGGTCGCCACGCGCAAAAAAGGAATGTGAACAAGGAATAGAAAAAACAATAAGCATGGAAACAAAGTATGTTTCAACCGATGACGACGGGGATGTCGTGGTAGGTTTGGATATTGGTACGACCAAGGTGGTCGCCGTGGTTGGATGCCGTGACCGTGAAAGCGGGAAAATCAAGATTTTAGGATACGGGAAGACCGAGTCTCTGGGAGTCGTAAGGGGGACCGTTTTCAATCTGGACAGGACCGCCGAGGCGGTGAAGAGGGCCGTGGAAGAAGCGTCGGCAAACTCCGACGTGGAAATCCGGGAGGTGTATGTGGGCATCGCGGGCCAGCATATCAAGAGCTTCCGGGTGGAGATAAACTTTGTGCGCGAGAACCGCGATGAAGTGATTACCCGGGAAGAAATCGAGGAGCTGAAACGGAAAATGAGCAGCTCCAAGGTGGAAGCAGGAGAGAAAATCATCCATGTCATTCCCCAGATGTTCGAGGTGGACGGGGAAGGGGAAATCAGCGAGGACGAAGTAGTCGGCATGGTGGGCTCGGAAGTCAAGGTGTCTTTCAATATCATCACGGCCAATGCCAGTGCCATGTACAAGATCCAGCGCAGCGTGGAAATGGCCGGTTTGGAGTTGGTCGGGTTCATCCTGGAACCCTTGGTTTCGGCTGAGGCGGTTTTGGATGCGAACGACAAGGAGGCTGGCGTGGTCTTGGTGGACATAGGGGGTGGAACCACGGACGTGGCGATTTTCAAGAACAGCATCCTTTGCCATACAGCCGTGATTCCCTTGGCCGGGAACGCCATCACCTCGGATATCAAGATTGGCTGCAATATCCTTCCCAAGCAGGCGGAATCTTTGAAAGTGAAGTTCGGTTCGGCCTTGCCCAGCGAGAACAGCGATGAGCAAATCGTGTCGATTCCGGGTTTACGGGGCCGTCCTGCCAAGGAGATATCCCTGAAGCAACTGGCTGGTATCATCGGAGCCCGTGTGGAAGAGATTTTCGGGAGCGTGGCTTGCGAAATCAATAATTGCGAGTGTGATTTGGATCATTTCATCGGAGGCATCGTGCTCACGGGAGGTGGTTCCAAATTGAAACATGTGGACAAGGTCTGCGAGTATCTGACACGATTGGATACCCGTTTGGGTTTGCCTAAGGAACACCTTACCCAGAATTCCCCCCAGGAATTGCTCGATCCGATTTTCGCCACGGCCATCGGCTTGGTGATATACGGTATCCGTTGCGGGGAAGAGAAAAAGGTGTTCCATGTGGAAGTGGAATCGCATCGTGAATACGGGGAACGTTTCCCGGTAGAGGAAGAAGAGACTGCCGCGCAAACGGAACCGGAACCGGCCGGGACGATTCCGGTAGAAGCGCCTGAAGCGGAAGCTCCCGCAAAGAAAAAGAAACGTGGGGAGGGCTTTACCCGTTTTGGAAAGATGCGGGACTTCATTGTCAACATCTTCGGGGACGACGAAGTCCAGTAAGGGTTTCCAAGAGGGGCCTCCGGCTTGCCGGATTGTATGAACACGATACGGTTTACAAGTATTCCCTTTGGAAGGGGGAATCCCGGGGCCGGGGTGCTATCTTTGTAATTTAGGAGAGATTGGAAGCTGTTTGAAAATCCTTGAAACGGCTTCTTGAAGGTAACAACAAATAACTGAAAGGTATATGGACGAGGTAATGAATCAAGGCAGGGATATCCTGAACTTCGTGCTCCCCAAGAACCAGTCATCCTACATCAAGGTGATTGGCGTGGGGGGAGGAGGCAGTAATGCGGTCAACCACATGTTCCGGGCCGGAATCAAAGACGTGGATTTCGTGGTCTGCAATACCGATGCCCAAGCTTTGGAAAGCAGCCCTGTTCCGGCAAAAATACAATTAGGCAAAGGCCTTGGGGCCGGGAACGTGCCGGAAGTGGCGCGGAATGCGGCGATTGAGAAGCATGATGAAATCAAGGAAGCCATCCAGGATGCCAAAATGCTTTTCGTGACGGCCGGGATGGGGGGAGGTACCGGTACGGGAGCTGCCCCGGTGGTGGCGTCGATTGCCAAGGAAATCGACTTGGTGGGCGATGAAGTGACCAAGATCCTGACGGTGGCCATTGTCACCACGCCGTTCTCGTTCGAAGGCCGTAAACGCCAGGAACAGGCCAAGGCGGGTATTGCGGAATTGCGCAAAACGGTGGATGCCATTTTGGTCATCAATAACGACAAGCTCAAGGAATTCGGCAAGATGACCTTGGTGGAGGCTTTTGCGATGGCCGATGATGTGTTGACCACGGCCGCCAAGGGTATTTCCGAAATCATCACGGTGAAGTCTTATGTGCAAATCGACTTCAAGGATGTGAACACGGTGATGCACAATAGCGGTGTGGCTTTGATGGGTTTCGGTTCAGCCGAAGGTGAAAACAGGGCCGAGACGGCTGCCTTGATGGCGATGGATTCGCCCTTGCTCAACGATAACAGCATCGAAGGGGCCAAGAACATGTTGTTGTATTTCGGCTATGGCCCGGATTGCCCGCTTATCATGGACGAAATCGATATCATCACCTCTTCCATTTTGCAAAGAGCTGGAAACGGGGTGGATTTGATTTGGGGGGCAGGCGAAGATGATTCCTTGGGCAGGAGTCTGAATATTACCTTGATTGCAACAGGATTTAATGAGAAAAAGGCCTTGGGTGAACGCGAGATCACGGTGATGACCTTGGGTGAGGAGGAACAGAAGGAAAAGAAAGAGGATTCTGCTTCCTCGGAAAAGGAAAACGCTTCGGGAACGGCCTCTTTGAAAACGGAGACTCCGCTTGCCGAGCCTGTCCGCCGCCGGGTGGTGGCCGTTTTGGACGATTCGGACGGGATTCCGGAGTTCAAGGAAGAAAAAGAGAGCGGAACGCTTGCGGGGATTGGTATGCAGACGGTTGTCAATGAAATTCCGGAAGCAGCCAAGGAGGTTGTTGGTGATGTTGTGAAGGAAGTTGCCGGTGAAGCGGCCAAGGGAGCTACGGCTTTTGATTTGGATTCCCAGATAGACAGTTGGTTCACGGAATTGAGTCCGATTTTCCGGACGGATGCCGCTCCGGCCGGCAATCCGGTTGCGCCTGCGGTCTCCTCGGTTCCGGAATTTTCCCATGGTTCGAACACGGTTCCTTCCCGCTCTCCGGAAACGGATTCCTCCGCGGAAGGGAATTTCGGCGAACCGGTGGTTGTCCGGATGGATGTAGGGCGTAACCTGGCTTCGGCGGAGATTGATTTGCGCACGGAAGAAACCTCGGGCGACCTTCCGGCCCAAGCTGTGGAAGCATCCCGGATACGGGAAGCGGGGACTTCGGTTCCGGTTTCAGCTCCGGCAGGAACCGAAGTGGCCGTGGAAAGCCGGAAGAAAGAAACGGAGAGCAAACCCGCTTTCGGGATGATGGTGAGAGAACGCTTTGCCATCAATCACGAGCGTATGGAACGTATGCGTCAGATTTCGGCGCGGATCAAGATGCCCGATGAATTGCACCGGATAGAACAGGAACCCGCTTTCATACGCCAAGGTATCCATGTGGAATTTACCGATACGGCTTCGGTTTCGGAAGCGAGCCGGCACGTGATTGGCAAGGATGGAGGGGTTGCTTTGAATGATCCCCCTTTCCTGTCGGACAAGGCCGATTAAGAAACTGTTTCAATTTCTTGCAATCCTGGAAAGACAAGTTTCAGGCGGTTCCAGGATTTTGTTTGCTCATCGGGGGTTGTTTCGGACCTTGCTGGGTGTTGCCGGGGGCGGCCTGTCTTCGGGAATATTCCAACGCCTCGAAACTCCTTCCCGATGAGCAGTACAGACTGGTTCGGTTCCCTTGGGTGGCTCCGGATCCGGATTTCCGTTTTTGTGGGATTTTTTGGTGGTTTTGGAAGAAAAAATGGCCCAAAAGTAGGATTTATGCATAAGAGGGTTTTGAATGGGCTTTGATTTCATACCTTTGCTTTCTCCACGGCTGCCTTTGGCGGTTTTTTGATAATTGGAAAAACCTGGTCTTTCCATGACGTGTCGGAAATCGGTCTTTTTGTTTCTTTTTTGTTTTTTCCTGTTTTTTTCTTCTTTGCAGGCGGCGTGCCGGGATTCTGTCCGTTTGGTGACGGGGGGTATCAAGGTTGAAGCGAACGCCTCCGGTTACATCATGCCGGATGTTTCCAAGGAGATTGCCGAAGTTTCTCCGGGACCGGGAGCTACTTTGGGCGGATTCGTCTTTTTCGATTTCCATAAACATTTCGGTTTGCAGATGGAGTTGCTTTATCATCTGCGCACGGCCCGCATGTTCCAATATACGTCTTCTTCGGAGGCGCATGCGGGGGATTTCCTTTACGCGGGTTGCGAGGTCCCGTTTTATCTGATCGTGCACTGGGCTTTGCGGGATTGCAGCCGTTTTTATTTGGCGGTGGGGCCGACGGTGGAGTTCGGTTATTATGCGCAGGTGAAGAGCGGGGAGAACCGTTTCGATTTGTACAAGAAGGATGATGAGACCCAACTTTCGGCCATGCAGGACGTGAACATGGGTTTCGGTTTGTCGGTGGGCTATGAATTCGCGTTCGGCTTGCAGCTCAACCTGGCTTGCAAGGTTTCTTGTTACAATATTCTGGATGAACACCGTTCGGAAGTGAGTGCCTATCCGTATTCGTTGAGTGCGGGGGTGGCTTACCGCTTTGGTCTGGACAAGGGAAAGGGAGGACGGGATGCGCGTTAAGGGATGGGGGTTGGTAAACTTTTTTGCCGGACTTTTATGTCTCTTTTTGCCGGGATTGGCCAAGGGGACGGTTACGGATTTCTCTGCCGGTTTGCGGGATTCGGCGTTTTTTGTCCCGGATGGTTCGTGCTTGGAGGCGGAAGCGGCTCCGGATACCGGTGGCATGGATTCCGCTTCCGCGCCGGTTCCGGTGGATTCCTTGCTTTTGCTGGCTGATACGCTTCCGTCAGGGCGGGGCAAACCGAAGAAGGAGTGGTCCGATGTGCTTTTCAATGTCAAGGTAGGGGGAAACAGGAAATCCCAAAAGCCCAAGAAACCGAAAAAGGACGGCTTCCTGAGCCATACTTTCGCCGGGCATGTGGACCGGACGTTTGAACGCAAGCTCGATTACAGTATTGTCTTGGTGCCTTCGTTTTCCCGGGAAGGGAGCGTGGGCATCGGGGGCATGGGGGCGGCCTTGTACCGTTTGGACCGCACGGATTCCACCATGCCGCCCTCGGATGTCTCCTTGTCGGGGAACGTTTCCATCAAGGGGTTCTTTTACGTGGGAATTGTGGGGAATACCTATTTCAAAGGCGGGAAATCCCGATTGTCTTACGAATTGTCGTTCAACCAACGGAATTTGAGCTTCTGGGGCATCAATTATGATTCCTGTGCCGCCCGTCCGGCCATCGATTATACCCGTTGGAAGGCCAAGGTCAACGCGTATTACGACTATGAACTCCTGCCGGGTTTCTATGCCGGGGCTGCGGTTGATTTTTCGTACAATGCCGCGGTCGAGATCGATGATGTATCCTATTTGGATGGCCAGGAGCGTTCTTATATCCTGACGGGCCTGGGGCTATCCTTGCAGTACGACACGCGGGATTTCGTCAAGAACCCGACCCGGGGGGTGAACATCTTGTTGCGCCAGATGGTTTATCCGGAACCTTTCGGCAATTGCGGCCGGACATTGTGGCGGACCACTTTCACGGCCAACTATTACCAGCGTTTGTGGAAAGGGGCGGTCCTGGGCTTCGACCTCTATGCCGAGCTCAACAGCCGCAATTCGCCTTGGGCTCTGCGGGAGGAGGCTGGAGGGATGTATCGTTTGCGGGGATATTATACCGGCCGTTATGTGGACAACAACCTCCTTTCAGCCCAGATAGAGCTGAGACAGAAGCTTTTCTGGCGTGTCGGGGTGGCCGCTTTCGTGGGCTTCGGTTCGGTTTTCCCTTCTTTCAAGGAATTGCGTCCTGACCATATCCTGCCTACCTACGGGGTCGGCTTGCGTTTCGAGTTCAAGCATAATGTGAACCTCCGGGTGGATTATGGCTTCGGGAGGGGGACGAGCGGGTTTGTTTTGTCTCTCGGCGAATCCTTTTAAAACGCATTCAGGGCGGAATCTTCTGCGTTACGTGAGGGATTCGAAAATGCTCACGTACCGCAGTGCGAGCCGAATGCAGAGGGCAAGTTTACTTGCTCTATGCTGAGGCGAAGCCTGCGCTCGCTGCGAAGCAGCAACAGTACGCTCCGTCGCCTCGCTGTAGCCCGGCGCCTCGTATCCCCTCGCCCTGAATGCGTTTTTCGTGTTGTACCAGCCGCTTGTATGTTTTCTCGAATATCTTTTGATGGTGATTATGCTGGGGGTATTTTGTTTTAAATGTGTTTTTCGTGTGCTTGTATAAGCCGCGTGTATGTTTCCTGAATGTCTTTTTGACGGTGATTGTGCCGGGTGTATTTTGTTTTGAATGCGTTTTTCGTGTTGTACAGACTGTTTGAATGTTTTCTTATTTGGAATCTTTTTTTGATACCACCCGGCATATCGTGTGTTCCTCTCTTCTTGGAAGTGTTTTAAGGTGGTGATTATGCCGGGTGTATTGTTATGAATATTGTCTTTTATTGTTTCGTTCCAAGGTCGTTTGGTGTGGAATCCAGGTTTTTCCCGGTTCAGGATTATTTGATCCGGATGTATTCGATGGGCTCTTTTTCCTGGGGGTCGAGGGGAAAGGCGGCGAATTTCACTTTCTCGAAGTTGATGGTGTTGAGGTCGATGCAGCGGATCGTGCTGTTGTACATGGTCCGGTAGTACAGTTTTCGGTTGCTCAGGTCCGAGGCGACGGTCCATTGGGTGGCGCTGGGGAACGCGGGGGCTTCACCGGTTTTGTGTTCGAGGCCTATCGGGATGTCGAAATTGTTGAGGATGTGGAAGCTTTGGATGATGGCCGCTTCCCCGTCGGCTGCTTGGGGTGCCGTGGCTTGGTAGAAAAAGGCCCGCACGAAACGGGATGGAGGGGTCACGTCGCCAGGCAGACCGAGGAAACCGGCTCCGGCCCCGAATTGGTGTAAAGGCGTGTTCGCCCAGGTTTGACCGTCCACGGCGCCGGGATAGAGGTTCACGTAATTGTTGAGGTTGGTCAATTGCCAGGGAAAACCGGGGGCGTTGGTCAACACGCCGGCGGGGTTGTCGTACACTTGGGCTTGGCCGTCCACGAACTCGATGACGATTTGTTTCCCGTTGCTGTCGGCGACCCGCCAATGCACGGTGGCGGCTCCTTCCAAGGCAGTCACTTGCAAATTTTTGACGGCTTGTCCCACTTCGTCCACCGAAGCGAAGTTGGACAGGATCCAGCATACCACTTGCAAATCGGCCAAGGTTCTGCCTGGGTTCGTGCTGTCGAAAGCCGGGTATTGCCCGTAGCCGGGGAAATAGAACAGCCCGGCGGAGAGTCCGGTTTCGTTCATGCCTTCGGTGACGAATTCCTTTTGGACTACAGAGAGGCCGACCAAACCGTATTTCGCGCTGAATTGGAGACCGTTGATGCCGGTAGGCGTATAGGAAGTGAATTCCGTGCCACGGGGGATGACGACGTATTGGCTGGGAAGTTTGCTGCCGCCCCACTCGATGGTGCGGGCCACAATCCGGCTACCGTCCCTGGCCGTGAGCGAAATGCCGGTGCAGGCCAAGGTTGTTTGGACGAGGAGGAACGCGAAGGATAGGATAAGGGCGGGGAGGGTAATTGTTTTCATGGTGATGCCGTTAAAGTTGGTATGTTATGAAAGGACAAAGTTAAGAATCTGTTTGGATTTTTAGGTTTCCGGACAGACAGAGTGCAGATAAGACAGACAGATGGAGGTCCTTACCGGATTTCCGGGAAAATAAGGGAATTTGGAACGAAGGGGGGTAAATAAACAGGAAAGGGACTATCCCGTTTTAACCGGAAATAGTCCCTTTTTAGCCTCATCTTGTAAACTTTGCAGTTTCTCAAGAAGTCTTGTGCTCTCGCAGGGATTCGAACCCTGGGCCCAATGATTAAGAGTCATTTGCTCTACCAACTGAGCTACGAGAGCTTTCCCGCAATGGGAGTGCAAAAGTAGTAGTTTTTTTTAGAAAAAGCAAACATTGTCGGGATTTATTTCCTCCGCAGGGCCGCTTTGCCTTTCGGATTGGGTCAAGTCTTGGGCAATTCGTACCTTTGCCATCGCTGTCCTGCAAGGAATTTACCCGCGAAAACCGGTGAAAATCCCGGAATTGGTTCAGGATGTGCATCTTATTGTTTTGCCGATTCGTTTAATTCGTCGGGATATGGAAAACACTGGAAACAAACCGCATCGCCGTTGGCGCAAATTCAAGATTATCTTCTTTTCCGTCTTAGTCCTTGCTTTGGCGGTCTTCGTCTATGTGAGGTTTTATTTCCCTTACGGGGAAGGGGTGAAAACCGGCCAACTCAACTTTGTGGTCAAAAAAGGGGTTCTTTTCAAAACCTACGAAGGCAAATTGATCCAAACCGGTTTCTGGTCTGCAAAACAAGGCGGCATACAGTCCAACGAGTTCAATTTTTCCATCGCCGACCGGCAAATCGCCGATTCCCTGATGAATGCGGGCGGGCAAATCGTGGAACTCCATTATGTGGAGTATTTCGGAGCCTTGCCGTGGCGGGGCTACTCCAAGTATGTGGTGGACCGGATTGTGAATATGAAACCCGCCGGGGTGGGCAGCGAGCTGCCGCCTGCGGTTCCTGCGGAATAAAATCCGGTTAAACGGTTCCCAAGGATGCAAGCGGATACACAGGTGTTTGAGGCGGGCTACAGGCTTTCGATGAACGCCATCAAGTTGGTGTCGGTTCCGTGCAATCCCATTTTCTTTCGAAGCCGGAACCGGGCTTGTTCCACATTGCCCACGGTGGTATGGGTCAAGGCTGCGATTTCTTTGGAATTCATGTTCAGTTTCAGGTAGGCGCAAAGCCTTTTTTCGGTAGGCGATAGGTTGGGGAAGCGTTCGTTCAGCTTTTTGAAGAAATCCGTATGGACTTGCTCGAAGCGGAGTTCGAATTCCTCCCAGGAGTTGTCCTTGGTGGATTGCGTCAGCTCGCGGATGATTTGGTCGATGATAGGCTGGTTGGAGACCTTGAACAGGTGCTTCGCTTTTTCCAAACGGTCCACGATATCGGCCAGCAACTTGTTTTTTTGTTGCAGGTAGAGGGTTTTCGTGGTGATTTCCTTGTTTTTCTGTTCTAGTTCCAGCGCGGTCTGGCTTTGCCTGAGCCTTATGTTCTGAAGTTTGATTTTTTGCCGGGATTGCCATATCCATAAAAGCAGCAGGGTCAAGGCGGCAAAGGCTGTCGTGAAAATCCATCGTCTCGTCCTTTTGGTCTCTTCCGCTTCCATTTGGGCTATTTGCTGCTTGTATTGGTATTCATGCCGTAGTCGGTAGAGGTTCTCCCTGTTCGTCTTCTGGTTCAGCGCATTGTTGGCTGCATTCTGGCGGATGGCATAGCGGTAAGCTTGCTCGTAGTTTCCCATGCCCTCGTAAAGTGTGGCGATATGCCCGGCGGTATAGGCTTGGATGTCCAAGAGTTCCAAGTCTTGGGCGATGCTGTCGGCTTGAAGGAAGCAAGAAAGGGATTCCGGATCCCGTTGGGTGATGAAATGGATGTAACCTATGTAATAAAGCGATTGGGCGGTGGAGAGCAGGTTGTTTTTGGCCGTGGCCGAAGCCAAAGCCCGCTCCCCGTATTCAAGGGCTTGTTGGTACTGGCCGCTTTCGATGTAGATACGGCAGAGGCTCAATTGCAGGAATGTCAGGTTGTAGGGAATGTCTTGGCTCAGGACACGCTGGATTTGTTCCTTGAGCAGTCTTTCCCCTCTTTCTATTTCCTCGTT
>CALUNB010000036.1 GCA_944321885.1 uncultured Bacteroidales bacterium
GACGGCGTGATGGGGTAGATGGCGGCTACTTCGCTGAACATGGAAGCCACGTAAGCGGTTGCCTCATTCCCGTCACAGGTCATGAATTTCTTTTCTTTTGCCATGATTATAACGTTTTTGCTTTCAGGTTTCGCTATGAAAAACGAGTGCAAAGATATATCTTTTTGTAAGAGGCGGTGTCAAAATAAAAATTTTTATGGCACCGCCATTCCTTACAATCCAGAAAAGCCTTATTCCTCCCATCCTTCTTCCTCGTACGTTTCCCATTCCCCGCCGTCGCCCTCGATGAAAGCCTCGTAGAAGAAGATTTCGTCTTCTTCCGGGTTTCCGGTGGGAGAAACATCGGCATCGTAAGGGTCGTAGTCCATGTAGGCATCGTAGACGTTGCTCAGATGGTCCATGATGTCGGTTTCGTCATGGCTGCCACTCCTTTCATAGGATTGCTGCATGCGCAGGCGGTTTGGGCGTTTATTCCGGTTCGGATACCCTAACAGCTTTTCGACCTCGGCGGCGGCCCGTTTCGAGTATTCTTCATAGGATTCATCGGGTTTCTTCCGGATTCCGGGATACATGGTGAGCTTGCGCCATTCTTCATAAAATGCTCTGTACTCTTCCGGCGACATCTGGTAGAGGTTGGAGGGGTACTGGCTCTCTTCACGTTCAATCCGTTCCCTTTCTTTCTCCACGCGTTTTTGCCTCTTTTCGTCCGAGCAGGATTTGCCGATGCAGGCGATGCCTAAAATCAGGAAGAAGAGGCATCCGAAGGTGAGGGAATTATCTCTGGTCATGGCCGGGCTGGTTTTGGGGATTTGGGGATGATGCCTTTTTCGGAAGGGAAGCATTCATCCCAAGGCAGGAGGATGAAGCTTATCAGGTAGGGCAAGGTGAAGTAGATGGCAGCGGCGAGGAAATAGCTGGTAGACATGCTGAGTTTCCCTTGGTACCAACCGATGCAAATCAGGGGGAAGGCGATGAGGAAAAGGACGAACCCGAGGCTGTGGCAGGCGTCTGTCCGGAGTTCGTACTGGAAGCTTTTCATGAATTTCTTGCTGGAGGCATCTTCGCCCCAAGAGGTGTATTCCAAATCTTCCTCCGGGATTTTTGCCCAGGATAATGTCGAGGCGAGGATGCGCAGTATTTCTTCCGGATGGAGGTGCCCGATGCCTGCCGTGCTGGATATGTGGTACCTGTCCCTGCGTTCCAGTGTGTAGGCGGAGGGGTTCGAAGATTGGGAAAGGTCGATGTAGCAGCCGAAGACCGCATCGGTATGGACAAAGGCGAATTCTTTTTCTTCGAATTCGATGGAAACCAATGTTTCCTTTGTTTCCTTGCCCTTTTTGCAGCCTTTTTTGTCGATTTGGAAAATGCCTATGCAGACCTTCCTGAGGTTGAACCGTTTGCTTCTGTCATGGTCTTCCCGGTAGTCGGTGATGGTCTCTTTATGGTGTTCGCTTTCACGAAGGACCTTTTTGTAAGCGGAAATGTAGTTCGCAAGCGCTTCTGCAAGATGTGGGTAGGCTTTTCGGGCTTGTTCCAGGTCCAGGGCGGGGAAGTCCGGTTTCAAGGCTTGCTCTTCGGGAGGTCCCTGGCTTGCCGTTTCTTTCGGAACCTTGTGTTCCTTGGTTTTCTTGGGCGAACCAGGACGGGCCGGGAGGGGCTTCTGGGACGGTCTGGCGGGAGGCTTGCGGGTGGTTTTGCCTGCATCCGGTTTCTTCTTGGCGGATGCGGTCTCGGGGGATTGCGGAGCAGGAGAGGGGGCAATGGCCAAGGTTTTCCCGCAGCGTTTGCAGGTGGTGGCCTCTTCCGAGACAAAAGAACCGCAGTAGGGGCAACGTCTGGCCATGGAGATGGATTTTCTCTATTGCGAAGATTGGTTTTTGATCGGAAAATGGATTTCAAGAAGCAAAGATACGAAATTTTTGCCTAAAACCTCTGTGCATGAATGTATCGCCAAGGGCAACCTCGCCAAACCAAGATATAATCGATAGGTAATCCATATCGATTCCTATCGACGCATCTCACAATATTATATCAATTCTATTTGTAAATCAATGGGTTGGAAATATTGGACGTATTTAATGCGTTTTCCCTGCTGTATGGCAATGGGAACCGCATGGGCTTCATGAACCGAAGCTGGATTTCGATTTTTCGCGAATACCACTGTGTTATTCGAGTGTTTATGTGGTATTTGTTATGAATATCAGATTGTTATTTTTTAGCATGGAAACGCTCCGGCCTCCACCGTTTGTAAATTCCGATGATTCTTAGTACCTTTGCAGCCCTTTTGCCGGGAAGAGCCGGCAGGGCGGGCCGGAGGAGGACGGGTTCCGGAAACGAAGGCCCGGGATTGTAAAACCTATTAAAACAAAACAAAATGTCAGTTAGAATCAGACTGCAAAGATTCGGTAAGAAAGGCGCTCCTTTCTATCACATTGTAGTAGCGGATGGTCGTGCACCTCGGGACGGGAAATTCATCGAGAAAATAGGCACGTACAATCCGATGACCCATCCTGCCAAGGTGGACGTGGATGTGGACAAGGCCGTGCAGTGGCTCCGCAACGGCGCCCAGCCGACCGACACCGCCCGTTCGTTGATGTCGTCCAAAGGGGTCATGCTCAAGCACCACTTGTTGCGCGGGGTGGACAAAGGCGCATTCAGCATCGAAGAAGCCGAAAAGAAATTCCAGGCTTGGGTGGCTGAGAAGGAAGCCCGGATGCAGAAGGCCGTGGAAGCCGACAAACAGAAGAAAGAAGCCGGCCGCAAGGCTCGGATAGAAGAAGAGTCCAAGATTAAGGAAGCCATTGCCGCCAAGGTGGCTGAAAAGAAAGCCGCCGCCTTGAAAGCCGCGGCCGAAGCCCAGGCAGCCGAAGCGGCGGAAGCCTCTGCGGAAGCGGAAGCCCCTGCGGCGGAAGCCGGAGCCGAAGCTCCTGCGGAAGCATAACAAGCGGCACAAAAGATTTTCCAAGGGGAAATCCGGGAATTCCGGCTACGGATTTTCCGGGAGGGTTTCCTTGGAAACTTGGAAGCATGGAAAGGCGCGTTCCGGAGGGTTCGCGCCTTTTTTACAAGGCCAGGGTAGGGAGGCCCAGAAGCCGGGTGGCTTCTGCCTGGTCTCGGAAGCATAAACCCGAATCGGTCATTAGACTCGCCGAGTGTGTTCTCTGTTCCGAAAAAGATGCTTTCGGGCATCTTGCCCACTTCTGTCCGCAGCATGACACAAGCGGACAATCTACCCAAAGTCTAATGACCGATTTGGGATAAAAGTGACTGTCGGGCTCCTTTCGATTCCTTTTGTCGGGAAGCGTAAGAAATCCGGAGGCCATTCCGGAAAAAGCCATCTAAAAGATTCAGACCATGTTACATTTCCTGTTCGATTGGATTCATGATGCCTCGGACTATTTGCTGGGCAAAGGCTGGAACGAGGTTTGGGTCAAGTTCCTTTCCGGGCTTTTCATCCTTGCCATTTTGGCGGTGGCCGCGGTGGCCGTTTACTGGCTGGTGCGTGTCCTGCTCAAGAAGAGCTTGGAGTTCTTTTACCGCCGCCACAGGAAAGCTTGGATGAGTGTCTTGCTTAAACGGCAGACTTTCAATTATGTATGCTATTTCCTGATTTGCGCGTTCTACGCCAACACGGTTTCGTACATGTTCCAGGAACTGCCCACTTGGATTCCTTTCATGAGCAAGGTTTTCAAGCTGGTATCTCTGTATTTCGCCCTGCGGGGGCTCAATAGCATCCTGTGGACAGTCTTTGATTTGCGCCAGGAAGCCACCTCCGACAAGACCGTTGCTCTCAAAGGTTTGCTCCAGTTCGTCAGCATCCTGGTTTATTTCATCGGCGGTATCATCGCCGTTTCGATTCTGGCCAATAAAAGCCCTCTGGTTTTCATCGGGGGCTTGAGCGCGGCTTCGGCCGTGTTGATGTTGGTGTTCAAGGACAGCATCACGGGTTTGGTGGCCGGGGTGCAGATTTCGTCCAACGACATGGTCCGGCTCGGGGATTGGATTACCATGCCTTCCTTGGGTGTGGACGGGAACATCATTGATATTTCGTTGACAACGGTCAAAGTACAGAATTTCGATTTGACGATCCTGACCATACCCACCTCCGCCTTGATTACCCAGTCGGTCCAGAACTGGCGGGGCTTGCAGATGGCCGGGAGCCGCCGTATACAACGTAATTTGTACGTGGATTTGAGCAGCATCCGTTTCTGTGACGAGGCTTTGGTGGAGAAATCCAGTCGTTTGCCCTTGTTGCGGGCCTATCTCGACAAGCAAAAGGAAAGCCGGAGGGATGCCAAAGGCCTGTTTGCCATGACCAATGTGGAAGTCTTCATGAAATACGTGGAAGCTTATTTGCAGGCGCATCCCCGGATTCGACATGAAGAAAGTTTCACGCTGTTGGTCCGCCAGTTGCCTGCCGAGGATGTGGGGATGCCGATTCAAATTTATTGTTTTGCCAATACGCCGGATTGGGTCGCATACGAGGCCATTGCCACCGAAGTCATCGCCCATGTGGTGGCGGTGATGCCATTCTTCGGGCTGAAGGCATACCAGCGTAGCGCCCAGGTAGACAACCGGGAATTCCAGCCGGAGGCTCTGCCAGGCCTGGAAGAATAGAATCTTGGAGCGGTTGCCTGGAATCCGTCCGTTTCAGGGACATAAGAAATTAATAGCTCCAATCCAGAAAGGAAGAAAAAATATGAGGATGCCGATACAAATCCGTTTTACGGATGTGGATATTTTCGGGCATGTCAACAATGCCATTTACGCGCAATTGTTCGACACGGCTCGTTACACCTATATGAAACAGGTTCTTCCTGATGTGGACCCCAAGGGGAAGAGCATGGTTTTGGTCCATTTGGAAACCAATTTCCGCAAACAGATCCTGTTCGGGGACAAGGTGTATGTGGAAACCCGTATCGACAGGGTGGGGAACAGGAGTATGGGGATGAGCCAGCGGATGGTCGATGCCGGGACCGGTGATGTCCATGCCGATTCCTACGGGGTGCTTTCCACTTACGACGCGGCTTTGCAACAATCTTTCCCGATGCCGGAGGCCTGGCGTGAACGTTTGGAAGCAGCCATGGCCGAAGCCCGGGAAGCGGATGCCGCCGGGGAGACAGGTATGCAGGGTGAGGATTCCGAATATTTCGTAAAACTTTGAAAATCATGGTGAGCGACAAGGATTCATGCTATTTTTTGGGGAAAATCCTGCGGACTTCGGGCCTGAAAGGGGATTTGTTCGTCTTTTTGGATGTGGACGATGCCCAGGATTATGCCGCATTGGATTCGGTTTTCGTGGAACGAAAAGGGTCTTTGGTGCCTTATTTCATCGAATCTATCCAGATACGTCCCAACGGGGCGGTGATCCATTTCGAGGATACGGATTACGAGGCCGCTTGCGCTTTGGTGGGTTCGGCCCTGTACCTGCCTTTGGAATCCTTGCCCCCTCTGACGGGCAATTGCTTCTATTTCCATGAAGTACGGGGGTTCGAGGTGGTGGATGCCGAGGAAGGACCCATCGGGAAGCTTCGCGAGGTTTGGGACAATGCCGCCCAGCCCTTGCTTTGCATCGACCATCCTTCGGGCAAGGAAATCATGATTCCCTTGGTGGACGATTTCCTGCTTTCGGTGGACCGGGAGCACAAGACCCTGCATGTGAAGGCACCGGAAGGTTTGGTCGAATTTTATTTGGAAGCCGATTAATGATATGCCGGGTTTCCAATTCAAACAGTTCGCGCTGGAACACGAGAAATCCAGCATGAAAGTGGGGACGGACGGGGTCCTGTTGGGGGCTTGGGCCGCTTTGCCCTCTCCGGGAGAAACGGAATCGATCCGGGTCTTGGATGTGGGGTGTGGTTGTGGCTTGATTGCCATGATGTTGGCTCAGCGGCTTGCGGCTTTGGGCTGGAAACCGGACGCTTGCCGGGTGGAGGCCTTGGATTTGGACGGGGATTCTTGCATGGAGGCCTGTTCCAATGTGGAAAATTCCGTTTTCAGGGATTATGTCCGGGTGTCCGAGGCCGATTTCCTCCATTTGCCGGACTCATTTGCCCCGGGACGTTATTCCCGTATCGTTTCCAATCCGCCCTTCTTCGAGGAATCCTTGAAAAGCCCGCTGCCGAGACGGAATTGCGCCCGGCACGCCGATACCCTGCCTTTCGCGGGTTTGTTGTCGGTTTCGGAACGGCTTCTGGAAGCAGGCGGGCGCCTCAGCTTGGTTTTACCTTGGAGGACTTGGGAACGGATGGAATCCTTGCAGCCGCTCCATGCCCCGGATTTGAGGCTTTGCCGGTGGACCCGGGTATTTTCCCGTCCGGGAAAAGCCTGTGAAAGGGTGCTGGCGGAGTGGGTGAAATCCGGCTCCGGAATCCCGTCGGAAAGCTCTTCGTCCTCTTCGGTTCCCCAGGAAACGGGAAAGGAAACGGGCTTCCATGCAGAGGCAAAGGGTTCCAATGCGGCGGAAAAGGATTTGCTGGTTCAGGATGCCGAGGGGGCTTATACCGAGGATTATAGGAACTTGGTGAAGGATTTCTACCTCTGGGCTTAGAAGTTGTTTGAAATTTCTTGCCATCCTGAGAAGCTGTTTAAAATTTCTTAAATCCTGAAAAGGCTGAATTTTCAGGGACCGGTTTCTGGATTTTGTTTGCTCTTCGGGGGTTATTTGGGGCCTTTTTGCGTTTTTCATCCTTGGGTTGTCACCTGCTTGGAATCCGGACAGCTTCCAAGCCTTTTTTTTGGGCGTTTTCTGAAAATTTCCGAACTTTGTAGTTCGGCCCTGCCAAGGGCAAACCCCCGGGGGTTCGGGATGGATGCCGGAGCGGTACGGAATGACAGTTTTCCGGGTGGTTTCCGGTAGGCTTGGGAAGATTGGGTTGGGAATGTCCAAGAGGGAAGCGGAGGCTTCCGAAAATACCGAGGTTATGGGAAAGACGTTGGCGGAACTCGAAATCTTGAACTGTGTCAAGGTTTTGGAAAAGGGAGAAACCCTGTTGTATCCTACCGATACGATTTGGGGCATTGGTTGCGATGCAACGGACGAGCAGGCGGTTTCACGCATTTGCCGGATAAAGGAACGCATGGAAAACAAGAGTTTCATCTTGTTGGTTTCTTCGGAAGAAATGCTTTCGCAATATGTGGCCGAAGTGCCACCGACCGCCTACGATTTAATCAGGGCTTCCAGCGACATGCCCTTGACCATCATTTATCCGAAGGGGATTCATTTGCCCCGTAACGTGGTGGCGGGCGATGGAAGCGTGGCCATCCGTGTCACCCGCCACGATTTTTGCAAGGAGGTCATTTCCCACTTCGGGAAACCGATTGTGTCCACCTCGGCCAACCTTTCCGGTTTTGCTTTCCCGCTGAAACTCGCGGACATCTCCGACACGATTATCGAGCGGGTGGACCATGTGGCCATCGTGGAAGAGAATCCTTTGACCGAGCTTCGTCCTTCCCGCATCATCAAATTGGAAGAGGATGGCATGTTCCGGGTTGTCCGGGAATAGATCCTGCTCCGCCAGCTTGTGCGGAAAAGATTCGCTTATAATTATAATGGGAAAACGTTTTTTTACAAAGCTCTTTTTCGTGTCCTTGTTGCTGCTGCTGTCCGGCATGCAACCGGGCCGGGCAATCAATTTCAACGGCCCACGGGTTCCCAATACGCCTTTGTACGATAGCAAGCTTTTTCATTTTGGTTTCAGCTTGGGTTTGAATTTCATGAATTTTTCGTTCAGGACAGATGAGATTGGATTCAAGCGCGATTCGCTTTTGAGTGTCCGGCATCGTTCCTCGCCGGGTTTCGCGGTCGGGGTCGTGACCGACTTGCGCTTGGGCAAATACTTCAACCTCCGTTTCATCCCGACGTTCAGCATGGGAACCCGTTCGTTGGAATATACGACCAACAGGACTGGCAGGGGGGTGGACACGGTGCGGCACGACATCGAAAGCATCATGTTGTTCCTTCCTTTGGAAGTGAAGTGGAAAGCGGCCCGGATGAACAACCATCGTCCGTACGTGACCGCCGGTTTCCAATACACTTTGGACATGGCCAACCGGAAAATCGAGAACGCGTCCGCTTCCGACCCGAATAGTCCCGACTACAAGATGAAGCTTTCCCCGCACGACGTGGGCGTGACCGTGGGCGTGGGCTGGGATTTCTTCCTGCCTTACAACAACAAGGTGGCCATAGAGTTGAAGGCCTTTTTCGGATTCATGGACGTTCTGACACGGGAAGACAACATGTACACGGACCAGATTGACAGGCTCAACAGCCGGATGTTGCAGTTGAGCGTCACTTTTGAATAATTCCTTTGCATCCTTTGGGTATTTTCCACATCCGGTTGGAACCGGTGTGCAGTCGTTCCGTTTCGGATCGGAAGTCGTCGGGGCAGATATCGTTTGAATACAGGAATCATGATACAGGATTTACAGCTGAACCTTGCCTTGGAGAGCGTGGACCGGCAGGGGAAAGTCGATAAGCGGGCCTTGGGACGGGCCGTGGCGCAAGCTTTACGCCTTCCGCCGGAAAAAACCGGGACGGTGGTCCTGCAACGGCTTTCCTTGGATGCCAGGCCTAAGATTCCTTGCTACCAGGCACGGGTGCGGATTTATACGGCTCCCGACACGGTTCCGGAGGAGGAAGCGGTTTTTCCCTCGGTTTTGTTGGGGAAAACCGGGAACGGAGCCTTTTCCGGAGGTCTTTCCGTAGTGGCCGCCTCAGGGCATGTCGGGGTTGGTTTCCCGATCGGTGGGAATGCCTCGCATCCCCGCAGGGTCCTTGTGGCCGGGATGGGACCGGCCGGTTTGTTCGCCGCCTTGGCTCTGGCTTCCGCCGGGGTCCATGTGGTTGTCTTGGAGAGGGGAAAGAACGTCCGGGAACGGAAAAGGGACATTGCACGCTTCTGTCGTACCGGTATTCTGGATCCGGATTCGAATTATGCGTTCGGGGAAGGCGGGGCCGGTTGTTTTTCGGACGGGAAGCTTTACACCCGGTCCAACAAACGGGGCGACATCGGCCGGGTCTTGCGGACATTCGTGCACTACGGGGCCAAGGAAGAAATCTTGTACCAGGCACATCCCCATTTGGGAAGCGACCGCATGCCGGGCATGGTGGAACGCATGCGCCAGGACTTGTTGGGTGCCGGGGCCGAAATCCATTTCGGGACCAAGGTGGAGAGTATCTTACGCGATGCCAAAGGGTGTTTCATCGGTTTGAGGGACCAGGTTGGGAACGAATACCGGGCCGATGCCTTGGTCTTGGCGGTGGGTAATTCCGCCGGGGAACTTTGGCGGCGTTTGCTTGCGGAAGGTATTGGTTTGGAAGAAAAGCCTTTGGCTATGGGTGTCCGTTTGGAACACCCGCAGGCTTTGATCAATGCCATGCAGTACAAGGGAGCGGAAAGGCGGTACGCCTTGCCTCCCGCCGAATATTCGTTCGTGGAACAGCTGGACGGGAACGGTGTGTTTTCTTTTTGCATGTGTCCGGGAGGTGTAGTGGTTCCGGCTTCGACCGAGGCGGACGGCTTGGTGGTGAACGGCATGTCCGATTCGGGGCGGAACTCTCCTTGGGCGAATTCCGGCTGGGTGACGGGCGTGAGCCGGGAAATCCTAGCCCGGGAAGGTGTTGTTTTGGAGGCCGGCCCCTTGGCCTTGTGGGAATACCAGCGGGCCTTGGAAAGGAAGTTTTTCCAGGCGGGAGGCACTCCAGGAAGTTTCTCGGCCCCGGCCCAGCGTATGATGGACTTTGTGGAAGGCAGGAACAGCCGGGATTTGCCCGCCTCTTCGTATGCTTTCGGCATTTATCCGGCTTTGATGGACGAGCTGCTTCCGGCCTTCATCGTGTCGGCCCTCCGGGGCGCGTTCCATCGGGTTTCCGCCAAGAAAAGAGGTTTTTTGACGAACGAGGCCATCTTGTTGGGTTTTGAAGGCCGGACTTCTTGTCCGGTCCGGATTCCCCGCGATACGGAAAGCGGCGAACATCCCCAGGTTCCGGGCTTGTACCCCTGCGGGGAAGGTTCCGGTTATGCAGGGGGAATCACCTCCTCGGCCATGGATGGCTTGAATACGGCCGGGAAAATTTTGGCAAAGTGGGGAATGAAAGCTAACTTTGCTCAATGGGAAAAAGCCTGAACCTTTTTCCGGGAAGATGACATGCCCGGGTCAAGGTTCCGCCTTTGAAAAACAGGGATATGGAAGCAAAAGACAGGGAGCTTTGCCGTTATATCGTGGCAAAAGACGGGTTGAAGCAGAAGGTGGCCGGGAACACGGCGGCGGCCTTTACCTTGCTGAAAGACGAAGCCTCTTCGTTTTTCTGGGAGTTCGAAAGCTTGCGCCAAAAGGAATATCCGGATTCGGCCCTGAAAGTTTCGTTCACCGACCGGGGCAAGATGGAGTTCATGCTCGATTTTTCGAGCGATGTGTTGCTGTTCAGCCAACATACCAATGTTTTCGAGTTTTCCCGCAACCACGAGGTGATGAAGACGCCTTATATCAAGGAGGACAAGGAACGTTCCTATTGCGGGGTGATCCATATCTACAACTTTCTGGCCGATTCCTTGCTGTACCATCGGGACAACGACCTCGGTTATCTGATTGGCCGGGTGTTCATCAACAAGGATTCGCATTATTTCATCGAAGGGAAACAGGAACTGGGTTTGATTTACACCAATTTCGCCCATGCCGAGTTCAATCGCGAGGCGGCCCGGCTCTTGTTGCGTTCGGCCATGGAGTATGCGGCCAAGTTCGATTTGCTGACCCCGCCTTATGATGAAATCAAGGAAATCACGGTAGGGGACGTGCAGGACGAATGGGCTTACAAGAAAATGCGGACGGCCAAGCGTTTGGGTTTCCAGTTCAAGGCGGACGAACAATAAGTTTTTTAAGAGCTTGGATTAGTGTTCAAGAGGTTGTTTTGAAATTTTTATGAAGCAGGAAGGCCGGTTTGCGGGCTACGTGTCCCGACCGGGCATTGGATACTTTCTTAGCGCAAAAAGACAATAGGATGAAAGGAATCATTTTGGCAGGCGGGGCGGGAACCCGTTTGCATCCTCTCACGCTTGCCATGAGCAAGCAAATGATGCCGGTTTATGACAAGCCGATGATATATTATCCGCTTTCCACTTTGATGATGTCGGGAATCCGGGAAATCCTTGTCATTTCCACGCCCCAGGATTTGCCCAATTTTGAAAGGTTGTTGGGGGATGGAAGCCAATTGGGTTGCCGTTTCGTTTACAAGGTGCAGGAAGTGCCTAACGGTTTGGCGCAGGCTTTCGTCATCGGGGCGGACTTCATCGGCAAGGACAAGGTGGCCTTGGTTTTGGGCGACAACATCTTCTATGGTACCGGTATGCAGGCTTTGTTGCAATCCAATACCGACCCCGAGGGGGGTGTGGTCTTCGCTTACCATGTTTCCGACCCGGAGAGGTACGGGGTGGTGGAGTTCGACAAGGACATGAATGCCGTTTCGATTGAAGAAAAACCGGCCAAGCCCAAGTCGAATTTCGCGGTACCTGGCCTCTATTATTACGACAACTCGGTGGTGGAGGTTGCCAAGAACTTGGAACCCAGTGCGCGGGGCGAATACGAAATCACCGATGTGAACAAGTACTATCTGGAAAGAGGGCTGTTGAAAGTGGGCATGCTGGGGCGCGGGACGGCTTGGCTGGATACCGGGACCTTCGAATCCCTGATGCAGGCGAGCCAGTTCGTGGGGGCCATCGAGCAACGCCAGGGACTCAAAATCGGCTGTATCGAGGAGGTAGCATTCCGGATGGGGTATATCGACGCCGCCCGTTTGGAAAGCTTGGCGCAGCCTTTGCTCAAGAGCGGGTACGGGCAGTATTTGCTGGACTTGTTGGATCGGATGGCTTGAGATCGGTTGTTTTCGGGACCGCCGGTTCCCGGGCCCGCATCGAGGAGTATCGTTTTGTCAAAATCGGGTAAGATGATAAAAGATAGCAAACAGTTACGAGAAGATTTGAATTCGGTCTTGGAACAGCAGCCTTTGTTCCAAGGTGTACCTGAAACCTTGTATGACCCCATCCGTTATGTGATGGGGCTGGGCGGGAAGCGTATCCGGCCGGTCTTGGCCTTGATGGCTTGCCAGTTGTTCAAGGGGAACACCGATGCGGCTTTGTTGCCGGCTTTGGGTTTGGAGGTTTTCCATAATTTCACCTTGCTGCACGACGATGTGATGGACAAGGCAGACATGCGGCGCGGGAAGCCGACCGTACATGCCAAATGGAATCCCAATGTGGCGATATTGTCGGGCGATGCGATGTTCGCCTTGGCTTGCCGTTTGATTTGCCAGGCGCCCGCTTCGTGCCAGGCGGCGGTATTGGAAGCCTTCAACGATTTGGCCATCGGGGTCTGCGAAGGCCAGCAGTACGACATGGATTTTGAAACGAGGGACGATGTTTCCATGGAAGAGTACATGGAAATGATACGGCTCAAGACGGCCGTCCTGATTGCCGGTGCCTTGAAGGTTGGAGCTTTGTTGCCGGGGGCTCCGGTCAAGGAAATCGAACTTTTGTACGAGTACGGCATCAAGGTCGGCTTGGCATTCCAATTGCAGGACGACTTGTTGGATTTGTATGCCGATGAGGCCAAATTAGGTAAAAAATTAGGTGGCGATATTCGGGAAAACAAGAAAACATATTTGTATATCAAGGCGATGGGGCTTTTGGACGAGGTGGACGGGATTGCCTTGGACCAATATTTCAAGGCCCCGGTTCCAGGCAACTTGTTTGATGGCTTGGCCAAGGTAAAGGCAGTCAAGGCTTTGTTTGAGAAAGTGGATGTGAAATCCCATTGCGAGCGGGAAATCGGGAAGCTTTTCACCGAAGCCGGACAGATTCTGGAACGCTTGTCCGCATCTTCGGCCGTGGATCCGGAGGCCATGTCTGCCCTGCGGGCGTTCAGCTCGGAATTGGTCGGCAGGGAACTGTGATGCATCCCTATTGTTTGATACACAACATGGGGCTTGCTTTGTTTGTGGTGCAGGCCGGATGTCTGAAAATCGCTTTCTTACGAAGAATCCATCGCCGGAACATTCTCTGGCGGGGGATTCTTTTTGAATCCAAGATTCCTGTCTTAGAAGCTGTTTAAATTTATTTGTTTAGGCCATCGGGAGGGATTTCGAGGGATGGCGCCGCGTTTTTCAAAGGAGGATAGCCGAGCTATCTGACGTGAAAAACGCAAACGATAGCGAATGTCGAGCGGGGAATCAAAGCTTGCTTTGATTTCTCCGAGACCAAGCGATCTTCGAGCATCGCTCAACCTGGGCCCGAAATAGCCCCGATGGGCAAACAAAATCCTGAACCCGGACCCTGAAAATTCAGCCTTTTCAGGATTGTAAGAAATTTTAAACAGTTTCTTATGTTGCGAGGCTTTTCAAGGGTGTGATGGATTCCTTTATTTGCGCCCCATGTAGTACCGTAGCCCGATGCCGATGGCATAGTCGAAGAAAGCGCCATTGTCAGGGCTGAAGCCGAGGCCGGGCCGGGCATCGATTTGGAGGGAGAAAGGGATTCTGTTGAACAGGAATTCCACGCCGCCTATGGCATTGAGGCCGAATTCCACGTTTTCCCAGTAGAAAGCAATCCCTGCGGTCGCGCCTCCGCCGGCGAACCATTGGATGGAACAGGCTCTCGTGTCTTTGATGATGTTCTGGTACATGAAGTTGGCATTCAGGTCGAGGGCTGCGCCGATATACGATTCCGAGAAGGAACCGTAGGTGTTGTAGTAGTAATCCTGTACAAGGCGGAGCTTCAAGCCTAAATCCAGCTGGAAGCTAAAATGCTTCTTCCCGATTTTCTTGTAAGAGAATCCGTTCAGAACGCCCACCACGGCGCCGACTTCATGGATTTTTTCCCTCTTGACCGGTTTCGGTTTCTGGGGTGCTGGGTCATTGCAATCCAAAACCCAGCGGACTTTCCCTGTGATGGTAGGTACATAGCAGATCAGGTCTTGCCAGCGGGTGACCAAACCTTCGGCAATGTGGATGAACTGTTGTTCCAGCCTTGCCATGTTCCCTGCGTAATAATATTCGGGCGAGGAGGCCAGGGCTTCGAGTTTCTGGCGGAAAGAGGAGGCGTTTGCCTGGACATCGGACCCCATCACGGCCCACCACATGGCTTTCTATGCTGCGGCCGCCTATCGTGTTGTTTTTGATTACGGGAAGCAGGTAATTGTAGTATTGTTCCGAGTTGACAATGTTCTTGTCCGCGCTTTGGGAGCCGTTGTCCAGCCCGTCGGTGAAGGTTACCATGGCCGTGCCATCGAAATTTTCCAAGTCCGCGTTGTTTCTTATGTAGGAAGACAGGAGTTCCAGCCCTTTGTCCATGGCACTGTAAAGACGGGTGCTGTAATCGGTGCGCAGGCTTCCTATGAAGCTTTGGAGCTTTTGCTGGTTGGAGGCGGTCAGCGGCATGGGGGCGATAGTGCGGTTTTGCCAGTTGAAGGCCACGATACCTATATGCACGTTCCCTTGGTAGGATGTTTTTTCTCCCAAGGTCCGGATGAACCCGATAGCGCTGTTCTGCACGTTGGCAAAGTCCGAGCCCAAGGAATTGCTGCAATCGAGCACGAGGACGATGACCATGCTGCGGTCGGAACGGTATGTGGCTGCCCCGCTTCGTACCTCGCTGTCTATTTGCCAGTTCCCGTTGGCATCCTGTTTGTAGAATTTCAGCCCCCGGATGAAACCAGAGGGGCAGGCTGTGCTGGCGTTCCGGAACGAGAACGAGTATTGCCCGCTGCTGGCAGGTTTCCCGTGGATGACAGGCTGAGGTTCAAAGTATATGCCGTGGCCTTGCGGGTCGTGCAGGCTGACTTCGTATTCTTTCTGGTCGTTGAATCTGCCATCGAGGAAGCCTTCGATGTAGTATTGTGCGGACGCCGTTGCGGCAAAACCGCAGAAAAGCAGGAGGAGTAGTGTTTTTTTCATCTTCATGGACATGGTTTTAAGAGTAATGCTGTCATTTATTTCGAGGAGAAAGCAGGATGAGGCATTCCACGCTTTGGCCGGGAACCGGGTTCAGGCTTTTGCGGTTGGTTTCATATCCTTCTTTTTGCACGGTAAGCGTGTATTGCTGGATTTCCAAAGCTTCGAACTCGAAAGAACCATGGCTGTCGGTCAGGACGGTTTTCCCTCCGGGACTCAGGTTTACCAAGGCTTCGGGGATGCCGAGGCTGTTATCGGAACCTAGCACCTGCCCGCGGATATCGCCGAAATTGTCATATTCCGGAGATTTGCAGGATTCCAATGAGAGGGCCATGAGGCAGGACAGGGCAAGAGCGGGAATGAGGAAAGCACGTTTCATGGATTGTTAAAATTTGAGGTTCAGGGCAAGACCTCCTGTTTGACCGGTGGCGAAAGGTGCGATGCCTAAACGGGTATCGCCGATGAAAACCTGGGTCTTGCCTTTGGCCACGATGCCGTCTATGATGTTCCATACATAGAGCGCCGCCGCTCCTCCGATGGCGATGTTCCGGGCGGTGGCACATATCCGGGCATTCTGGCTATGATGGTTGCGCAATGCCGTGTTGTAGGTGGCATTCATCTGGCTTGTGTAGCTGGCTCGCAAGCACTCGGAGGCCACGATGCCGCCGATGAAGAGGCTTTCGCCCACCATGAAGCCGATGCCTTTGCCTTTGTTCCCTTTGTGGATTTGTGCCATTCCGGGTACGAAAACCCGGGCTGAGAAAGGGTATTTGTCGCTGACCCGGACAGGTTCGAAATCGGCATGGATGTTCTTGGCAGTCTGCACCAAGAGGTAAATCCGGTAGCTGCCATCGGGAAGGCTTTCCCGGAACTCGTCGATGATCCGGTTTTGGATACAAGGTTGTCCTCGCTTTCCACTTGGATGGGCTTGTCTGCTTGGAAGCTGACCGTGGCCGATTGTCCCGCGCTGGCGCTTCTCCGCTGAATCATCCTCTTGGAAGCCGCATCACGGGCCTCTTCCCAGCTGCGGCCTTCCCCGGAAACCACTTCCAGGTAGGAATTCGGCAGGTCTTCAAAGAAGCCTTCCGTCCATGGGGGGCGTTCCTGGCTTTTTCCGGGAAGGACGATGCCTGTGAGCAAGAACAGCAGGCTGGCAATGATTCGTATGCGTTTCATGGGTCTATTTGCTTGAGGTGGTCATGGAACGGACGGCGCGGACCTTGCATGTGGTATAGTGTCTTGTACTGTACGTCGTCCCGCTACCCATGTTCAAAGTTTTATGACATCCTTGGCCAGCGTCTTCCACGGTAGGATTATGGTTGACTCCATAAGCGAAACCCCGTTCGGTATACGCCGGTTCCCCGGCATCGACAATCGTGCCTTCCACGGAAGCCCGTCCGTTGGCGATGCTTTTGTCGCTGATGGCGCCGGTGGTCACCTCCGGCAGGACCATCTGTGTCTTGAAGCTGGTCTCGTTGGTGCTGTAATTGACTCCCAAGTCGTTGATGGCGTAAGCCCGGACAAATACGTCCGGTCGGTTTGCAAATTGGTTGCAATGGCCGTGTAGGAGCTTTCTTCGTTGACAGGGGCTGTCAGTTTGGCAAGGGTGTTGTCCAAGGTGGGCATAGAGGAAGCGGCATAGACAAAGCCTCTTTCGGTATAGGAAGGCGCACCGGTATTGGTGATTTCCGCATGGAAGACCGCCGTGTTCATCTTGATGTCGGTTACTTGGAGCATGTTCATGCCCGGAAGCGATTTTTCGGTGGATTGCGCCTTGACGGTGACTTGCTTGCTGCCGTCGTTCGAGGTGATATGCATCGTGGTGGTGTTTTCCCCTCCTTTGAGCTTTTCCCTGTCTATGGTCAGGATAAGCGACTGGGTCGCTCCGGCGCTGAGTTCGCCTGAGGCCTTGCTGACCGATTTGATCCAGTCTGCCGTCGTGGTGATTTCCCATTGCAAGGATCCTGTCATGGACCGCAGTGCAAGCCGAACGCGGAGGGCAAACGCATTTGGACTTTGCCAAGACGAAGCCTGTGTTCGCTGCGAAGCAGCAACAGTACGCTTCTTCCTTCTCGTTCCCAATGTCTTGCATCTCCCCGTCCTGGCACACTCTTGCTTTCCGGCTCTTTTATTCCCCTGTGGGCGCCCCGTTGACGACTTTCAGCTTGGTTCCCTTTTCGTCCTTGCATTCCTTGTAGGCGGTCTCCAGCCAGAGGTCCCAACCTGTTTGCCGGTTGAATTCCAGCTGGCGGTAGGTTTCCTTGTGTTCCTCGTAATCCCAAAGCCGGATGGGACTGGTGATGACATAGGAGAGCGTGTTGCCCTCGAATGTCTGGTTGTGGTAGACGATGGCTTGGCTGATGGCCAAGTCCAGCTGGTGAATCAGGGGCGGGAGGGCCATGTTTCCGGTATGGCTGAAAGCCTTGTAGGCGTAATCCCGCATGTCCACGCCGAAGCTGAAACCGAAGCGGGTCCAAGAATCCCGGAAAGCCTGGATGTAGGACGGTTTGTAGAGGCTTTTGAAGACCGCAGGCGGGTCGGTGGCCCGTACCGTGTCGTCCAGGCTGGCCATGATTTGGCTGGTGATGGCTTTCCAAGCCGGGAGGATGGCGGGGAAGGCGTCCATGTCGGTGAGGGTGATATCCATGGCACAGGCTTCCTCGAACTCTTTCCAATAGCCGAATTGGTAGTCCAGGAACGCAATCAGATTGGATTCAAAACTGCCTCTTTGCTGCAAGGTCCTGACCAGAAGGTTGTAATTGCTGCCCACGTCGGGGGTGGGGTTGTTGGTGGCCATGATGTAGCGGGCGGCTTCGGTCCATTCGGCCAAGGATTCCACTTGGTTCATCATGCACATGTTGAAGTAAATCATGTCCAACCGGCCTCCGCTCATGCGGGTGGCGTTGCGAAGTTGGGCGGTCGTGACGAAAGGATGCCAGGGTTGGGTGCTGTCGTAGAGGTGTTCGATGGAATAGGGCGGTTCCGATTTGGGATACCAGCCGGCCCCGTGCCCGACCAGGACCAGCATGTAGCGATGGTCGGGGTATTTGGCTTTGGCCCAGCGGATGTAATCGGCCAAGGTGGTATCGTTGGAAGGAATGAATTCACCTTGGAACACGGTGTCCTTGACCAACCTTCCTTGCCGGGCGTAAAAACGGTGGGTTCCTTTCCATTCCGGCTTGTGTTGCCAGGAGGGGGAAGGCCGGTACAAAACGGTCATGGCGGTCTTTTCCTGCCAGCCTCGGGCGGTGGAGTCGGCACAGGCAGCTGCCGCTTGGTTGATGTAGGATTGTTCGAAATAATCCCGTTCCCCGCCTTCCATGTAGAACATCAGGCACCAGGGTTTTTCGTTCCAGCTCTTGGGCGTGCTTGGTGTGTTTTGGCAGGCGCTCAGGAGTAGCAGCGGCAGGAAGAGGCAGTAAAGAAGACTTCTTTTCGTTTTCATGTCCAGGTGATTTCAGAAGCTGTTTAAATTTATTTGTTTAGGCCGGGTTTTCCAAGTCTTTTCCGGCGGCTTCCAGTTGCTCTTGCAGCTCGGCCCATTCGTCGGTCTTATGGGCGGCAAGCCGTTTGATTTCTTCGTATTTGTTGCAGTTTTCCACGGTGCATCGGGCGGGCTCGGCAATGAAGGCCTTGTCCATTTCCGCCAACTGGGTCTCGAGTTCCGAAATCTCCGTTTCCAATTTCCCGATGGCGGTTTTTATTTTGCGGACTTCCCGTTCTTGTTGCTTGCGGAGTTCGCGGTCTTGGGCCGAACCCGGTTTGGGGACGGCGGCTTGGGGCGAGACGGCCTTGACAGGCACCGGTTCGCTTTTGCCGCTGTTTCCGGTTTCTTGCCGGCTTCTTTCCAATTCCTGCAAGCGTTCCATCTTGCGGTCGGCGAGGAAGGCCGACACATCGCCGATATGGGGTTTCACTTTCCCGTCCCGGAATTCGTAGGTCTTGGTCGTCAGGCCTTCGAGGAAGTCTCGGTCGTGGGAAACCACGATCAGGCTGCCGTTGTATTGCAGGAGGGCCATTTTGAGGATGTCCTTGGAACGCATGTCCAAGTGGTTGGTGGGTTCGTCCAAAACCAGGAGGTTGACCGGTTCCAACAGCAGCTTGGCCAAGGCCAACCGGCCTTTTTCCCCACCGGAAAGTACCTTGACCTTTTTTTCGATGTCTTCGCCCGAGAAAAGGAAACAGCCGAGGATGTTGCGGATGCGGGTCCGGACTTCTCCCACGGCGATGTCGTCGATGGTTTCGAACACGCTCTTGTTCCCGTCCAAGAGGGCCGCTTGGTTTTGGGCGAAATAGCCGGTTCTGACCCCGGCTCCGATTTCCAATTTCCCTTCGTAATCAAGAATTTCTCCCATAACGATTTTGGAGAAGGTGGACTTCCCTTCGCCGTTGCGTCCCACCAAGGCCACTTTTTCGCCTTTCTCCAGCGTGAAGTCGAAATGGGAGAACACCCGTTTCTCCCCGTAGGCTTTGCCGATGTCCTGGGCGCGGATGACGATTTTCCCGCAATGAGGGGCGGGCGGGAAGCGGAAGGCGATCGAGGAATTGTCGGTTTCATCCACTTCGATGCGGTCCATCTTTTCCAGCATCTTGATTCTTGACTGCGCTTGGCGGGCCTTGGTGGCTTTGTATCGGAAGCGTTCGATGAAACGTTCTATGTTCTCGATTTCCTTCTGCTGGTTGTCGTAGGCGGCTTGCTGTACTTGGCGGCGTTCAGCCCGTTGGATTACGTATTCCGAGTAGGGAACGTTGTAGTCTTCAATCCGGCCCATCGTAATCTCGATGGTACGGGTGGTCACATGGTCCAGGAATTTACGGTCGTGGCTGACCAAAACCACGGCCCCTGGGTAGGTTTGCAGGAATTCTTCCAGCCAGCTGATGGATTCGATGTCCAAGTGGTTGGTAGGTTCGTCCAAGAGCATGACTTCCGGCCTCTTGAGCAGGATCTTTGCCAGTTCCACCCGCATTTGCCAGCCGGAACTGAACTCGGTGATGCTGCGTCCGAAATCGCTGCGTTTGAAGCCTAATCCAAGCAGGACTTTTTCGGCCATGCCCATGCGGTCGCTGCCACCGATAAGGTGGAAGCGTTCGTTGGCTTCCGTGAGCCGGTCAATGAGCTGGTGGTAGGTTTCCGACTCGTAGTCGGTACGTTCGGACAATTGCCGGGTAAGTTCTTCGACTTCTTTTTCCAGGGCATTGGTCTTGGAGAAGGCCGTCAGGGTTTCGTCCAGGATGGTTTGGGTCGAGTCCGGAATCATTTCCTGGGGCAGGTACCCGATTTCGTGTCCATGGGTCAGCACAATCGTGCCTGCGTCCGGTTCCTGTATCCCGGCCAGGATTTTCAGCAAGGTGGATTTTCCAGCCCCGTTTTTTCCGGTGAGGCCGATGCGGTCCTTGTCCCGTATGATGAAGGAAATATCGTCGAAAAGGGTGTTCCCGGTAAAGGAAACCGAGAGTTTGTTGATGGAAATCATGGAGTATCAGGTTCGATATTAGAATGTGACGGGCCACCCGAAGCCTCCGGCCCATGGGCTTTCTTTTCCGGCCACCAGAAGGAACGTTGCGTGAAGAGGAAGATGAGGAAACCGACCGTCACGGCGGAGTCGGCGATGTTGAAGACGGGGCGGAAAAACAAGAATTCCTTGCCTCCGATCCACGGCATCCAGTCCGGATAATGGCCATGGAAAAGTGGGAAATAAAGCATATCGACCACATGTCCGTGCAAGAAAGGGGCGTAACCGCCTCCTTCGGGGAAGAGTTCGGCCACATGGAAGTAACTTTCCGAAAAGATGAGGCCGTAGAACGCGCAATCAATCATATTGCCGATGGCCCCGGCCAAGATTAAGGACAAGGAGACGATGAGGGAGTTCTTCAGGACGATACCCGAGGAGTTTTTGCAGGCCTTGGTGGCTTCTTCACGCGAAAGTCCGGAAAGGCGGCTTTGCAATCCTTCCCGTTGCTTTCGGAGTTTTATCAGGTACCATACCAGGAAAACGATGGCCGCGATGCGGATCAGGCTCAGCAAGAGTTTTCCGAAGTTCTCCCCGAAGCTGAGTCCGAAAGCCATGCCCTCGTTTTCAAGGAAATGGATGCGGAACCATGGGAAGACGGGGATTTCGTCCCCGATCCGCATGCTCAGTTTGATCCAAAACTTGCTGGCTTGGTCCACAATCAGTACGGCTAAGACAATCAGCAAGGAAATATGTTTCTTGCACCAGGACATGGTCTTTCAGAAAAGTGAAGGCTTTATCGGTAAGGTCCGATCATGCGGCGGATATGGCGGAGGGGAGGGGCAACACATTCCCTCCCCGGCCCGGGACACGGTCGGGGAAATAATCGAAGGATGGCGGTGTGTCATAATGAGCACGTTGCTTTGGTGCTACCGAAAACAGGCTGCACCTCGGCCAAAAGCAGTGCAAGTCGAAGGCAGAGACAAAACTCGTTTTGGCTATGCTGAGACGTAGCCTGCGTTCGCTGGAAAGCAAACTCAAACCTATCGGTTTGATTCGGCTCTCGGTTTGCACTGTTTTTCGAGTCTCGAACCCAGTCACGAACCGCAGGCTTCGCCTCAGCAGCAACAGTACGCTCCTTCGTTCTCGCTCGCTCTCAGCGTCTTGCATCTTACTCACCCTGACACGCCGCCTGAGGGTGATTTCAAATGCCTATTTTGATACACCCTCTATTCGGCCGGAGGCGGTGTGGGCTTCTTGTTACCTTGTTCCTTCTTGGCATCGATACTCAAGGTGGCGTGAGGCACCACGCGCAGACGCTCCTTGTCGATGAGTTTCCCGGTTTCGCGGCAGATGCCGTAGGTCTTGTTCTCGATGCGGACCAAGGCGGCCTCCAGGGATGCGATGAACTTTTGCTGGCGGGCTGCCAAGCGGGCGTTCTCCTCCTTGGACATGACCTGGTAGCCTTCTTCCAGCACCTTGAAGGTGGGGGATGTATCGTTGATGTCGTTTTCCCCGTTGTTGGTATAGGCTTCGCGCAAGGACTCCAGGTCGGCTCTTGCTTTGGCTAATTTGTCCAGGATGATTTGTTTGAATTCTTCCAACTCTTGATCGGAATAGCGGGTTTTCCCCTCGTTGCTTTCTGTTGTCATATCTATGCTTTTTCAAGAGGGTGACCCAAAAACCGGCTTTCCAAGGAGAACCCTCGCCAAAGTGTGTTCTATGGAGGATTCTGCCGAAAGGCAAGCTTTCGGGCCCCTTCTTAGGGTTGGACTTTATGTTTTTCCCCCTGCCGGATGGCCCTTCCGCGGAAGTCTTTATGCTTTTTGCAGGCCGACCGCGATTTTGAGCTCGTCGGTCAGTTCCACGGGAGTGGCATCGGCGATTTGCCCGGCATCGCAAAAATCGATGCTTTCGGCCAAGGTTTCGGCACAGAGGTAGGCTTGGTTATGTTCCATCGCGGTCCTCGCCTTGGGATTGTCTTCCACTTGCAGGCGGATACGGTCGGTCACTTCCAGGCCCTTGTCCTTGCGGAGATTCTGGATCCGGTTCACGAATTCCCGGGCCAGGCCCTCTTCCACCAAGGTTTCATCCAGCTCGATGTCCAAGGCCACGGTGAGCAAGCCTTCGTTGGTGACCGCCCAGCCGGGGATGTCCTCGGTATAGATGTCCACATCCTCCAAGCTGATTTCCACGGTTTGGCCTTCCACCTCGAAACGGAACCGGCCTTCTTTTTCCAGACGGGCGATGGCATCGGCATCCATCTTCGTGTTGATGAAAGCCGCGATGGACTTCATCAGTTTCCCGTATTTGGGTCCCAAGGCCTTGAAATCCGGTTTGATTTTCTTGCTCAGGAACTTGGAATCGGTGATGAAAGCCACTTCTTTCACGTTCACTTCCGAGAGGATGAGGTTCTGCACGCTTTCCACTTGCTTTTGGAAATGCTCGTCCAAGACTGGCAGCATGATTTTCCGCAAAGGCTGGCGGACCTTGAGATTCTGTTTCTTGCGTAAGGACAGCACCAAGGAACAAATCTTCTGGGCCAGTTGCATGCGCTCTTCCAGGTCCTTGTCCACCATTCCGGCATGGTAGGCCGGGAAATCGCAGAGGTGTACCGAACCGGCTTTTTCAAGGCCGGTCACGCTATTGAGGTCGTTGAAGAGACGTTCGGCAAAGAAGGGCGCGATGGGCGACATCAGTTTGGCAAGCGTGGCCAAGCAGGTGTACAGGGTCTGGTAGGCAGAAACCTTGTCCTCGCCTTGCCCGCCCCGCCAGAAACGGCGGCGGCTGAGCCTTACGTACCAATTGCTGAGGCGTTCGTCCACGAAGGACTGCATCAAACGGGCGGCCCGGGTCGGTTCGTATTCTTCAAAAGCCTTGTCAACCTCGGCTACCAAGGTGTTGAGTTCCGAAAGGATCCAGCGGTCGATTTCGGGACGCCGGCTGTATTCGATATCGGCTTCCTTGTACTCGAAACCATCGATGTTGGCATACAAGGCGAAGAAACTGTAGGTGTTGTACAGGGTCCCGAAGAACTTGCGTTGTACTTCCACGATGCCTTCCTCATCGAATTTGAGGTTGTCCCAAGGCTGGGAGTTGCTGATCATGTACCAGCGGGTGGCATCCGGGCCGTATTTTTCAAGGGTCTTGAACGGATCCACGGCATTTCCCAAACGTTTGGACATCTTGTTGCCGTTCTTGTCCAATACCAAACCGTTTGAAACCACGTTTTTATAGGCAACCGATCCGAACACCATGCTGGCAATCGCATGCAAGGTGAAGAACCATCCCCGGGTCTGGTCCACGCCCTCGGCGATGAAGTCGGCGGGGAAGTTGTGCTTGAATTTGTCTTGGTTCTCGAACGGATAGTGCAGCTGGGCATAGGGCATGGAACCGCTGTCGAACCAAACGTCGATAAGGTCCGGTTCGCGGAACATCTTCTTGCCCGAAGGCGAAACCAGCACGATTTCATCCACATAGGGACGGTGCAGGTCGAAGCTTTCGTAATTGGCCTCGCTCATGTCGCCGTCCTTGTAGGCTTCGAGCGGATTCTTGCTCATGAAGCCGACCTTGACCGCTTTTTCGATTTCGGCCTTAAGTTCGGCCACCGAGCCGATGCAAATCTTTTCCTGCCGGTCTTCCGATACCCAGATGGGCAGCGGGGTCCCCCAGTAGCGCGAACGCGAGAGGTTCCAATCCACCAGGTTTTCGAGCCAGTTCCCGAAACGTCCGCTTCCGGTAGCTTCGGGCTTCCAGCCGATGGTCTTGTTGAGGCTGATCATCTTTTCCTTGCAGGCCGTGGTCCGGATGAACCAGGAGTCCAACGGATAGTAGATGATGGGCTTGTCGGTACGCCAGCAATGCGGGTAGGAGTGTTCGTGCTTGCCGGCCTTGAACGCCAGGTTCTCTTTCTTGAGCTTGACGATGATGTCCACGTCCACGGGCACGGTGGTCTTGGGGTCGTAATCCGGTTCGTATTGCGCCTTGACGAAACGTCCCGAAAATTCGCCCATGCCGTCCACGAAGCGGCCTTGGCGGTCCACCAAGCAGAGCGAACCGATGCCGTTGAGCTTGCCAACCTTGAAGTCGTCGGCCCCGAAGCTGGGGGCGATGTGGACGATTCCCGTACCGTCCTCGGTGGTCACGAAATCCCCGCTGATGACCCGGAAAGCATCCCCGTCGGTCGGCTGGAAATAGGGCATCAGCTGTTCGTAACGCATGCCGACCATTTCGCTGCCTTTGAATTCGGCCACTACTTCGTAGGGGATGGCCTTGTCGCCCGGCTTGTAGTCTTCCAGCGCCAGACCGGCATCCTTTTCGGGAAAGTAGGCGTGCAGCCTTTCCTTGCCGAGGATGACGGTAATCGGAAGCCCGGTATAGGGATTGAAGGTATTGACTTCCAAGTAGTCGATATTAGGCCCGACACAGAGAGCCGTGTTGGAAGGCAGGGTCCAAGGCGTGGTCGTCCAAGCCAGGATGTAAAGCGGGTTCTTGGCTTTGGCGAAGAATTTTTCCGACTCGGCGTTACGGATGACCTTGAACTGGGCGGTAAGGATATTGTCCTTGACCATGCGGTAGCAGCCCGGTTGGTTCAACTCATGGGTGCTGAGTCCGGTACCGGCTGCCGGGGAGAACGGCTGGATGGAATAGCCTTTGTATAACAGGTCTTTTCCGTAGAGCTGTTTGAGCAGGTACCAGACCGTTTCGATGTACTTGTTGGTGAAGGTGATGTAAGGATGTTCGAGATCGACCCAATAGCCCATCTTGCGGGTGAGTTCGTCCCAAAGGTCCTTGTATTTCATGACCTCCTTGCGGCAAGCGGCATTGTAGTCTTCTACGCTGATTTTCTTGCCGATATCTTCCTTGGTGATACCTAATTCCTTTTCGACGCCCAGTTCTACGGGGAGGCCGTGGGTATCCCAGCCGGCTTTGCGTTCCACATAGAAGCCTTTCAACGTCTTGTAACGGCAGAATATATCCTTGATGGTCCGGGCCAACACATGGTGGATGCCCGGTGTGCCGTTGGCCGAGGGAGGACCTTCGTAGAACACGAAGTCCGGATGTCCTTCGCGTTGTTTGAGGCTCTGTTCGAAACAGTGGTTTTCTTCCCAGTGTTTCCGGATGCTTTCTCCGATTTTGGAAAGCTTAAGTTGTTGGTATTCTTTGTATTTTGTCATAACTGCCCAATCCCGGTATAAAATTTGGAAATTGCAAAGATAGTGCAAGCCGAGCGCAAAGCCAAACGAAGTTTGAGCTTTGCCGAGGCGCAGCCTATCTTCGCTGCGAAGCAGCAAAGATAGCGAAAGTCAATCCTTGCTCAAGTCGAGAGCCAAAGCAAAGTTTACTTTGATTTGGCCGAGACCAAGCTATCTTCGAGGACGAAGTCCTCAAAGATAGTGCAAGCCGAGCGCAAAGCCAAACACCTGATTAAGTCGAGTGCCATGGCCAGCATTTTTGCTTGCACATGGCCGAGACGGAGGGGCTTCGGTGCAGCCACTGCCCCGATTAAGCCGAATACCGTCCCGAACTTGTTCGAGGACGGTTGAGGCGCAGGGGCATCGGTGCAACCAATCTTCGCTGCGGAAGGACAAAGATAGCGGAAGTCGATTCTTGCTCAAGTCTGCATTGCCGAGACCAAGCAGTCCAATTTATCGCCAAACCTTGCGGGTCCCGTACGCATCGCGCAGGATGTAAATTCCGTGAGGCAGGTTGTCCGATTCTTGGATTTTGCGGCCTTGGATATCGAAAAGTTCAGGAACACTTTGCTTCCCGCCTTGGACCGGGCTTTCGTTGGCGGTAGGGTCGTCCGTTCCGTCATTTTCCTGCATGATACGGCTCAGGAACGCATCGAAGTCTTCGCCCCAGACGGAAGGCGAATCGCCCGTCCCGAACCCGTGGGGATAGCCTTGCAGCACGTGGACTTCGGTCTCGTACCCGGCTTCGCGCACGGCCTGGGCATTCTGGGTGAACTGCCCGGCAAAACCGTCGTTTTCTCCCCAGCAATAGAAAGCCGGGGGGGCAAATCGGCTTCGCGCAAGGTTTCCACATCGTTCATCGAGACGCTGAGCCGTCCGTAAAAAGCGTAAATCATGCCGATGGCGCAGGCATCCACCGGGATTTGGTCCAATTCGTCAGGCTCATAGTCCGGGACCAAGGCGGAGGCATTGGCAAGGTTCCGCCAGTTAAGCAACACTTCCCCGTTCAGGATTCCACCGGCCGAAAAACCGACCAATGCGATGTCTTCCGGGCTGATTCCGTAATCATCCGCATGGGCGCGTATGTAACGGATGGCCCGTTGGAGGTCGGTCGCGCTTTCCTGCATGGTGAAAGGGGAAATCCGGTAATTGACCACGAAGCATTGGTAGACCATGGGGACCGGCATGTCGGCAATGTCATAGCCTTCCGCTTGCACGCTGCGGAACACGAAAGCCCCGCCGGGACAGATGACGACCGCGCCTTTGGGCTTCGTGCCTTGCTCCACGGTAAAGACTTCCATGTTGGGGATGAAGTCAGGACCATCGGAATTGGAGGCCCCTTGGGTCCGGCTTGGAATCCGGTCCTGGAACCAGAGGTTGACCCTCCCTTGCATGGGAGCCGGTCCGTCCACTATGGGATCCGCTGCGATGCCGGTCGTGTCTTGGGCCGAACTGTCGGCATGGTGTTCGTTCCATTCCTCGTTGATAAGGTCGATCCAAGACTGTACCCCGCTTGTGGAATCGGTGGAACCGAAACCGGTAAGATGGTCGGCTTCCGGCGTGAGATCAATGATTTTCTGGAGGGTTTCGTCCCGGTAGGTGGAGGCGTAGGTGCAGAACGGGACCACGGTTTTCCCCTCGAAATCATAGCTTTCGGCAAAGGTGGAAATAATCATGGGTGCGGTGTGCCACCAAACCGGGCAGCCGAGGAACACAAGGTCGTAATCTTCGAAGTTTTCCACCCGGTTGGCTATTTCCGGACGGGCGTTGCTGTCCCGCTCGGCCAAGGCCACTTCGGTACATTCCGTGTAATTGGAAGGATAGGGGTGCACGGGTTCAATCCGGAACAAATCCCCGCCTGCGATGCGCTGCACTTCCTGTGCCACCCTTTGGGTGTTCCCGCTCCAGGAAAAATAGGCAATCAGGATTCTTTTGCCCCCGAAATAAGCGGAGGTGGATTCCTTGTCAGGGGATGCCGGGCTGGTTTTGCCGCCTTGGCCCGGGATGCCGTTTGCATTGGCCGGAACGATACCGGCCCACAGCAGAAGGAAAAATAGGAATTTTTTCATGATGGTTTTGTACTTGCTTTTTGCAAGGACAAAATTACAGGGGGCTTACTTCCCTGTCCATACATGGATTACGGTTTCAACTACCCATTTCTCCGGGCGGTGTGTCATAACGGGCAATCCCCTTTGTTCTCGTTCTTAGCGCATTGCATCTCCACCCGTTTTGACGCATCGCCGATGTGTCATGAAATTTTTTATTTCGACACAATTCCGTACACGTTTGCGTGGATTGTGTCCCGGATTTCCTCGAATTTGTCATCGAGCGAATCCCATCCGTAGTACATCAACAGCAGCGGGAGCGGGGCTTCTCCTGCATGGTAGGGCGGCTGGAAATAAGGTTTGGGACAGATTTTGAAGCCGTGGCGTTCGTAGAAAGCTACCCGTCGGCGGCTGAGGTCGGTTTCGGGCAGTTCGGCTTCCAGGATGATGCCGTTCATCTCGTTCTGTTTGAGCCATTCCACGACCCGGCCTCCGTAGCCTCCGTTCCGGATTCCGGGGGAGATGGCCAGGTGTTCGGCATAGGTGAAACCGGGGAACCGCCAGAGGGTCAACAGCCCGATTTCTTGTCCGTTTTCGGAAATCAGGTAGGGGGTGAAAAGGGGATTGTGGTCGGTTTCATGGCGCTGCCGGGCATCGTCCCGTCTTTCCTGGCGGGGAAAGGCGAGGTTGAGCAAATCTTCGATGAATTGGTATCGGGGATGTGTCGTCGTGACGGCTTCCATTTTGAGATTTTCTTGCTTGTCTATCATTGTTTTGTCTTTTTTCGTTTTGGAACCTATTCCCGATGGGGGGCCGCATCGTATGCGCGGCGCGTGGTTTGTCTTCCGGTGACGGGATGTTGGCCGGAAATCGGATTCCGTTGATCTGTGTTTAGAAGCTGTTTAAAATTTCTTACAATCCTGAGATGGCTGAATTATCAGGGACCGGTTTCAGGATTTTGTTTGCCCATCGGGGGCTATTTCGGGTCTAGGTTGAGCGAAGCTCGAAGATAGCTTGGTCTCGGAGAAATCAAAGCAAGCATTGATTCCCCGCTCGACTTTCGCTACGTTTGCGTTTTTCCCGTCCGATAGCTTGGCTATCCTCCTTTGAAAAACGCGGCGCCATCCCTCCAAATCCCCTCCCGATGGCCTAAACAAATAAATTTAAACAGCTTCTTAGGATTATGGAGGAATAATGCTTCTCCGGTATTTTTACGTTTGCTGGCAAGGGAGAGGCTCCTTTGTACCAATAGGGTGAAGTTCCCTCCGGATATAAATAAATGGTACTTTCTTTGGAACCCTTTGCCTCGTGGCGCGAAGATACGCAATACCGGGGATGGTTCAAGGTCTGCTTTAATCCTGTTTAGGGGTGTTATCGTGATGTTCGCTTGATTTTTCCAGACTTGGGGTGTCAAGCCCGGTGATTTCCGCAATTTGAGAAAGGGGCATTCCGGAGGCTTTCAGTTTCCGCGCCATGGCCAAGGCCGCTTCCTGCAATCCTTTCTCGTGGCCTTCTTTAAGCCCTTTTTCATGTCCTTCCTGCAAACCGGCGTCCTTTCCTTGTTCCCAGCCCTCCTGCCAGCCGTCCTGCCGGGCGGTGGTCATGACATCGTTCTCGATGCGGAGGTTCTCGCAATAGCGGTCGTAGGC
>CALUNB010000037.1 GCA_944321885.1 uncultured Bacteroidales bacterium
TTGCAATCCTGAAAAGAATGAATTTTCAGGGGGCGGTTTCAGGATTTTGTTTGCCCATCGGGGGCTATTTCGGGTCTGGGTTGAGCGATGCTCGATGATAGCTTGGTCTCGGAGAAATCAAAGCAAGCTTTGATTTCCCGCTCGACTTTCGCTATCGTTTGCGTTTTTCACGTCAGATAGCTTGGCTATCCTCCTTTGAAAAACGCGGCGCCATCCCTCCAAATCCCCTCCCGATGGCCTAAACAAATAAATTTAAACAGCTTCTAAGGTCTGTTCGGGAATTTGATTTACCGGAGCAGGACCAGGCGGTTCCGCACCGGAATATGGAGGCTGAAATTACACAAACCATGTACGAAGAAAGAATAGCGCTGGCAGCGGACTTGCACAAGCAAGGCCATAATTGTTGCCAATCGGTGGTTGCCGCTTTCGGCGACCTTTACGGTTTCGACCGGGAACAAAGCCTGAAAATGTCGGCTGCTTTTGGCGGCGGCATCGGCAGGATGAAGGAAACCTGCGGGGCGGCCTTGGGGCTTTTCATGTTGGCCGGTTTGGAAACCGGGACCACTTTGCCCAAGGATCCCGAAGGCCAAAAGAGGACCTTTGCCTTGGTCCAGGAGCTGGCTCATGAGTTCGTGAAACGGAACGGGGCTTTGCGTTGCGCCGACTTGCTCAACCTGCCCAAGGCACCGGCTCCCGATACGCCGAATCCGGATTCAAACGGGCAGTATTACTTCATTCCCTGTAACCAAAAGGTCCGGATTGCCGCTGAAATCTGGTGCGAATATCTGGACAAATTGAGAGGCTGATAACCCCCTTTCATGTTCACGCTCAAGGTTATTGGTGTCATGTTGACGGGTGTCCTGCTCGGTTATGCGTGCAGGAAATTCCGGGGCATGGCATGTTTGGAAAAAAGCATCTTTGCCACGGTCTTGCTCCTGTTGTTCTGGATGGGAGTCGAGGTCGGGAACAATCCCCATGTCACCCGGAACTTGTTTTCCTTGGGGGGACAAGCTTTGCTTTTGTCCTTGGCAGGTATGCTGGGCAGCGTGTTGGCGGCGGGTTTCGTTTACCGGCGCTTTTTCCAGAAGAGCGTTTCCGAGGAACCGGGTCCGGGCTTGGAAACCGGAACGACCTTTGAACGAAAGGGAGTGGCTGAACCCTGTACAGGGAAACGGGAACGGGATTCGATTTCCGGAGAATCTCCCAAGAAAAAATCCGGGGCTTGGAAAAGTACTTGTTTGACTTTGGGAGCCTTTGCGGCCGGCTGCATTCTCGGTTACCTGCTTTCCCTGCCGGACTCCTTGATGCAGCAGGACGTCAGTCTGTATATCCTGTATGCTTTGATGTTGCAGGTAGGGGCGAGCATGGGGGCGGATTCCAAGACCAAGGAAGCCATCCGGCAAATCCGGCCCAAATTGTTGTTGGTCCCCTTGGCCACTTGGGTAGGAACCTTGTCTTTTTGCGCTTTGGTTTCGTTTCTTTTGCCTCGTTGGAACCTTTGGGAATCCATGGCCGTGGGGAGCGGTTTTGCCTATTATTCCCTTTCGTCTATTCTGATAACCGAAATCAAGACACCCCTTATCGGGCTGACGGCTGCCACCGAGCTTGGGGTCATTGCCTTGATGGCCAATATTTCAAGGGAAATCTTCACGATTGTCGGGGCACCTTTCCTGGCCCGTTGTTTCGGGAAACTGGCACCGATTTGCGCAGGCGGGGCCACGACTTTGGACACGACCCTGCCTGCCATCACACAGGCCTGCGGCAAGGAATGGGTGTTCGTGTCGATGTTCCATGCGGTCCTGGTCGATTTGAGCGTTCCTTTTTTGGTCTCTTTCTTTTGTTCGTTGTAGGCGGGGAACCAAGATACTCTGTGGTTCGTTCTATGCGGTGTGGTTCTGTTAGAAAATACTCTATCCGGGGAACTCCGGTTCAAGGCATTTTAGTAAGAATAAGGGCTTATAAGGGAAGTTTTTTCCGTGGAAAGTGCTTGCCCGTACCGGCTTTGCTCATCGGAGCTCGATGCGTTCCTCCCCGAATCGTTGCAGGCAGCGTTCCTTGTCCGATAACCTGACGGAAAAACGCAAATGGCATTCCATGCCGGCCTCCTGTCCCAAAACCGAGAGTTGCAACTCTTTGACAATCCGCATGACCGTGTTCATCCGCTCGTAAGGGAAGCAGGCCGTGAATTCCTGCATCACGATTTTTTCCACCACTTGCGCCTGTAGCAAGGCATCGGCCGTGGCGGTCTTGTAAGCGTTGATCAGACCCGAAGTGCCTAATTTCGTTCCTCCGAAATACCGGACAACCACCACCAATACCTTGGTCAAGCCGGCGGAAAGGATTTGCCCGTGGATAGGTCTTCCTGCAGTGCCGGAAGGTTCCCCGTCATCGTTGGCCCGGTAAATTTCCTGCTTGTTTCCTAATACATAGGCGTAACAATGGTGCCGGGCATCGAAAAACTCTTTGCGCAAGGCCTCAATCCTCTCTTTGGCCTGCGTTTCGTCTTCTACCGGATAGGCAAAGGCTAGGAACTTGCTCCCTTTTTCCTTGTACAGACCTTGGGCGGGAGCCGCCAAAGTACGATATGTGTCGGATCCGGGTGTCTGGATACCCTCTTGGGGGATTTCCTTCTCCTTTTTGTCTTTTTTGCTCCCCATCCGTCATGGAATGTGTTGCTTGTTGCGGTAGATGTGGACCCATTCGCTTCCGAATTGTTCGAAGCCGCAAGGTTGGGATGCCGGGATCCGGGGCGCCGCATAGCCTCCTCCCAAGTCCTTGTTGGAGGTGAAGACCCGGATTTCGTCCCAGTGGTCGCCCACGATGAAGGATTGCAACAGGGCCGCGCCCCCTTCCACGATCAAGGAACCGATGCGTTCCTTTTGCAGGCCTTTCAAATAGGCGGCTGCCATCTCAGGCCAGGCAGTGGAAAGCTTGACCGGCACGATTTTGAGTTTTTCCGAGCCGTTTCCCGGCCATTCTTCGATAAAGCGGTATTCGTCCCGGCGGTTCATGTCCACGAAAAGCAGGGTCTGTTGGGTCTTGTCGAAGAAGCGCAAGGGGAGTTTCCCCGCCAATTCCGGCGAGGGCGTGCTGGGTAATCCGTTTTCGGTCAGGTAGGTATGGATGTATTTGAGGATTTTCCCGTGCAAGTCCATGCTGACCCGCAGGGGCTGTTTTCCCCGGAACATACGGGCGTTCAGGCGCGGATTGTCAGCCAGGATTGTTTCGGTTCCCACCATGATTGCATCCTCTTCCACGCGGTAAGAATGGTTCAGCACTTGCAGGCTTTTGCCCGTGATAAGGCAGGGTTTGCCTTGCGAACGCGAAAGGTATCCGTCGGCCGATTGCGCCCATTTGAGGATGACGTAGGGCCGGTGTTTGGCCATATGGGTGAAGAACCTCCGGAAGGTTTCCTGTCCCTCTTCTTCCAAGAAATGTTCCACCACTTCGACCCCTACTTCCCTCAACATCTTGATGCCTTGCCCGTTCACTTCCGGGTTGGGGTCGCCGCAGCTGACTACCACGCGGGGAATACCCATCTCGATGATTTTCTTGGCGCAAGGCGGGGTCTTGCCGTAATGGGAACAAGGTTCCAAGGAAACGTACAAGGTGCTCTGCCGTAGCAAGTCTTCCGGAGACAATCCGGTCTCCTTCCTTATCATGCTTACCGTGGCGTTGGGCGCCAGGACGGAATGGATGGCATTGACTTCGGCATGGGCTTCCCCGTATTGGTGGTGGAAACCTTCCCCGATGATTTTGCCCTCGTAGACGATGACACATCCCACCATGGGATTGGGACTGACATGTCCCCGGCCTAAGGCCGCCAGTTCGAAAGCCCGGCGCATGAATAATTCTTGGGGTTGAAAACTTGTTTGCATGGGCAGAAGTTTTATGCGGGGCAAAAATACGGCTTTCTTAGGATTTTTCGGGGCCGGGAATCCCGGCGGGCAAAGGGAATTCCCGGGGAAATCATAAAAAAAGTTAAAAATGTAAGACCCAATGGAAAAGTTCGTACCTTTGTAAGGTTCCGGAAGACAAAGGACGGAGAAGAGTTTCCGGCCAAGGATTCCGGGGGGAATTTGCCTGTCCGGCGGGCTTTCAGCCCGGGGAACAGTGACGTTCGGGAAGACATCCTGGATTGAGGAAAGATGCTTTTGTATTTGTGTTAAACAGAAACAACCAACCAAAACCTTTTTCTGTTTGCGGTGCGGCCGGTTTTCCGGTTCGCACCGTTTTTTTTAGGACATCCCGACCCGGTTCCGGGTGTTTCCGTATCTTTTGCGGTGGTTGCATCCTATTTATTGATGTTGGTTTTGGGTTTGGAATACCAGCCTGGAAGCGGCAGGAATTTTGAAGGTTTCCGGTGTGATTTCCCCTCTGGCGGCTTGGGGGTTCCTTGTTGCAGCCTGAGAGGAATTCCCGCTTGTTTGTGTATGTGTTGCAGGAAATTATCGCCCAAGAGGGGAAAAACATCGACCAAAAAAAACATGTCCGGGAAATTTGCATTTTATACCACGAATATTTAATTTTGTCGTGTCCGTAAACGAGTTTGTCGAAAAGGAACCCCTTTGCGCTTCATAGTGATGGATTTTCGGATATATTTGCCTCGTTCTTTGAAAGATGAGGCAGATGTGGTGCAATAGATATGCAGGCGGTCATACCCGTTTTTTTCTAGTTTCTTTCATAGCCGTTCTCTTGGCAATTTTTACCCTCTGTTTTCCTCGGGTAGCCGCCTGCTCTTTTTACGGACCGGAACAAGACAATCTTTTCGGGCTTTCGGGCTTTGCTTTTACGGATAATGGAGATTCTCTTGTTTCCGAATCGCTTCCGTCTTTTCCGGATTCGGCAGATTCAAATTTTGTTTCTGCAAACCGTACGGACACCGCCGGTTTGCAGTCGGCGCCGCTTGTGGAACCTTCCGTTACGCCTTTGTTTTGGAGCCTCCAGGACTGCATCGATTATGCGCGCGAAAACAATCTCCAGGTCCAAACGGCCCGCTTGAACCAACAAAGTACCGAGGTTCAGCTCAAAAGTGCCAAGGCCTCACGTTGGCCATCGCTCAGTTTCAGTTCTTCCCAAGGTTTCACCAGCGGGAACAAGTACAATGACAACGGGCAGTTCGTGACCGAGTCGCAATACACGGGTACTTATTCCTTGAGTACCAATGTGACACTGTACAACGGGGGGCGTATCCATAACACCATCAAACAACAGGAAGTCTTGACCCAAGCCAACGGGCTTTTGGTGGAAAAAGCCCGCAACGACATCGAATTGTCGGTGACGACTGCTTTTCTTGAAATCTTGTATGCCTTGGAAACCATGCAGTCGGATTCGGCGGTCTTGGAAAGTTCCGCCGCCCAGGTCGTGCAGGCCGAAGCCAGGTACAAAGCCGGTTCCATCAGCCAGAGCGAATATGCCCAGGTCAAGGCCCAATATGAGACCGACAATTATAATTGGGTGGTATCCAAAGCCAATTTAGAGACCCGGAAACTGGAACTCAAACAATTGCTGGAATTGGATTTGGATCAACGTTTGGAAGTGGTGGTGCCCAATACGGACGAAATGGATTTGCTTGGAGAACTTCCGGGCATAGGCCGGATTTACGAGGCGGCTTTGGCTTCGATGCCCGAGGTCCAGGCCTCCGAATTGCAGGTCACGGCATCGGGATATGCCGAAAAGGTGGCCAAGGCCGACATGATTCCTTCCATTTCGTTCAATGCTTCGGTAGGGACCGGCTATTATACCTCGGCCCAGTTCGCCTTTCTCAACCAGCTGGGGAACAACCTGAGCGAAAACATCAACGTGGGTATCAGCATTCCTATTTACCAGCGCCGCCAGGTCAAATCCTCGATAGAGACCGCAAAAATCAACACCCGGTTGGCGCAGATTGATTTGCAGACCACGCGGAAAGATCTTTTGAAGGAAGTGGAGCAGGCTTACCAGGATGCCCGTTCGGCCCAATCGCGCTTTGTGGCGGCTGAACGCAATTACGAGGCCTCCAAGCTCAGCTACGATTTGGCTTTGAAGGAATACGAAGTGGGCGGGAACACCTATGTGGACGTGTTGACGGAAAAGACCACTTTCCTGGCGGCGGTGGAAGAAATGCTCAAAGCCAAGTACCAGGCGGCTTTGGCGCTGCGCTTACTGGTCTTTTACATGGGGGAACCCTTGTCCTGAGGAACCTGTCCGGATTTCGGGTATAACACGCCATCTTGCGGCTTCCGCATCGGTTTGGCGTTCATAACAAGAAAGATGAAAACGAAGAAAAAAACAGTCCTGTGGGTCTGCGGGGCCGTTGCCGTGTTGGCTGTGGCCGTGCTGGTGCTCGTCCTTTCGTTGCCGGGCAAGGAACAGGCCGGGTTTGAAACCGAAACGATTTCGCGGGGCGACATGGAGAACAGCGTGACGGCAACCGGGACGGTGGAGCCTTTGAAGCAAGTGGAGGTCGGGACGCAGGTTTCCGGCATCATTGACAAGATTTACGTGGATTACAACAGCGAGGTCAAGGAAGGCCAGATTATTGCCGAACTGGACAAGAACGTGTTGGAAGCCCAGTTGGCTTCGGCCCGCTTGTCGGTGGAGTCGAACAGGAACGAATACGAGTACCAGCAGAAGAGTTACGAGCGGACCAAGAGCTTGTACGAGCAGGGTCTGGTCAGTGAAAGCGAGTACGAGACCGCTGAGTACAACTACCGTAAGGCCAAGATTGCCTATGAACAGTCCTTGACCCAGGAGACCCAGGCGGCAACGGATTTGGGTTACGCCACGATTTATTCTCCTATCGACGGGGTGGTGATTTCCAAGGCGGTGGAAGAAGGGCAGACCGTGGCTTCGAGTTACAGTACGCCGACCTTGTTCACCATTGCCAACGATTTGAAGAAGGTGCAGGTGGTGGCCGATGTGGACGAAGCCGATATAGGTTCGGTGGAAGAGGGGGCGGAAGTGACATTTTCGGTGGATGCCTATCCCGGCCTTGTCTTTGAAGGACGGGTGAACCAGGTGCGGATGGAGGCCATCACGACCAATAATGTGGTGACGTACGAGGTGGTCATCCATGCCGATAACCCGGATTTGAAGTTGAAACCGGGTCTGACGGCCAATATCAGCATTTATTCGATGCGGAAACTGGGTGTTTTGCGTTTGCCGGTCAAGGCTACGCGCTTCCGGTCCGGAACGGGCTCGGATGCTTCCGGTCCTGCACTGACAGCTGCCGGACCCTCTGCCGGGATGGAGGCTCCGGAGGGAAGCCGGGAGGAAAACGGAAGTCCGGGAGCGGAGGATTTCGGCCCGCGGCAAGAGGAGTCCGGATCGACCGCTTTGGCGCTGTCCGGGAATCCGGGAAGCGGCGTGCAGGAGGTCTTGGTCTTTGTCTTGGAAAAGGACAGTTTGGGACAAAGCCGGCCCAAGCCGCGCAAGGTGCAAGTGGGCGTTTCGGACAGGATTTATTACGAGGTGGTTAGCGGGCTTTCGGAAGGCGAGGCCGTTTGCGTGGGGATGAGTGCGGGGGACGGGAATGCCAAGACAGGCGGTAGTACGGAGCGTAGTCCCTTCATGCCGGGACCTCCGGGACGGTAGGAAACGGGTAGCGTCGGGACAATGCCAAGGAGGGGAGAGGAAACCCGGATCGGAGGCGGATGGGTCTCCCCGATGGCAATCATGTTTAAACAGCTTCTAAGCGGATTCTTGGGATGGAAAAGAAAATCATAGAGATAGAGAACTTGCGCCGGGATTTCAAGGTGGGCGAGGAAACCGTCCATGCTTTACGGGGTATCAGTTTCGATATCGGGGAAGGGGAGTTCGTGACCATCATGGGGTCGAGCGGTTCGGGGAAAAGTACCTTGCTCAATATCTTGGGGTGTCTGGACACGCCTACCTCGGGCGAATACCGTTTGGATGGGATTCCGGTGCGTTCGATGGACAAGAACCGACGGGCCGAAATCCGGAACCGGAAAATCGGTTTCGTGTTCCAATCCTACAACCTTTTACCCAAGACCACGGCGCTTGAAAACGTGGAGCTTCCGCTTTTGTACAATCCCCAGGTGGGGGCGGAAGAGCGGCATCGTCGTTCGTTGGAGGCTTTGCAGAAAGTGGGATTGGGTGACCGGTTGTTGCATCGTTCCAACCAGATGTCGGGAGGGCAGCAGCAGCGTGTGGCCATTGCCCGGGCCTTGGTGAACGACCCGGTCTTGATTTTGGCCGATGAGGCGACGGGTAATCTGGATACGCGGACTTCGTATGGAATCCTGAGTCTTTTCCAGGACTTGCACCGGAGCGGGCGGACTATCGTGTTCGTGACCCATAATCCGGAACTGGCCAAGTTCAGCAGCCGGAACATCGTCTTGCGCGACGGGCATATCTTGCAGGATGCGCGGAACGAGGATGTGAAGTCGGCGAGGGAGGCGCTCTCGGCTTTGCCCAAGGAGGACGATTAAGCGGGCGAGGAAGTCCGCTCCGGAGCGTTTTGGTAGGGAATCAAGAACTGGTGGAGGGAATCAATAGGGCGGATGCCGCCAGAAGGTGGGGGGATGAGGGGGGAGGAGAAGGGCCGCAGGGTTGGAAACGTGGGGTAAAATGGTTTTCTGGTGCGCAGATGCAAGGCGGGCGAGGAAGTCCGCTCCGGAGCGTACTTTGGTACGTGAGGAAGCGGACGACGATGCCCAACGCCGCAGATGCCTCCAGAAAACCATTTTACAATGAATTGGGGTAATTTAATGCAAATGGCCTTCCGCTCTTTGAAAAACAACAAGTTCCGTTGTTTTTTGACGATGCTGGGCATTATTATCGGGGTGTCGTCCGTGATTACGATGCTGGCCATCGGGCAGGGTTCCAAGCGGAGCATCCAGGCCCAAATCTCCGAGATGGGGTCGAACGTGATCATGGTCTTTCCAGGGAACCGGCAAGCCGGAGGCGTGCGTTTGAGCCCGGACGAGATGCAGACCTTGAAATTGCAAGATTACGAAGACATAAAGGAAAAGGCTACCTTGCTGAGCCACGTATCGCCCATGATCAATAGTAGCGGGCAGTTCATTTACGGTTCGCGCAATACTCCTTCCACGCTTTATGGTGTGGCTCCTGAATATTTGGATATCAGGATGTTGGAAGTGGATAGGGGCGAGATGTTCAGCGAGGAAGACATTGTTTCGATTGCCAAGGTCTGCGTGGTGGGACAAACCGTGGTGGACAACCTTTTCGACGAGGATGAAGACCCGTTGGGAAAGACGATCCGGTTCAACGCCACGCCTTTCAAGATTATCGGGGTCCTGAAGAAGAAAGGATACAACAGCATGGGACAGGACCAGGATGATTTGGTTTTGGCTCCTTATACCTCGGTGCAGAAGAGGATTTTGGCTATCACGTATTTGCGAGGGCTGTTTGCCAGCGCGGTGGACGAAAAGGAGAGTGAGGCGGCCATCGGGCAAATCGAAGCTATCCTGCGGGAAAACCACCGCTTGCAAGCAGGACAGGAAAACGATTTCGAGGCCCGTTCCCAGGAAGAACTGAGCAGCATGATGAGTTCGACCACCAACCTGATGACGGTTTTGTTGGCGAGTATCGCCGGGATTTCCCTCTTGGTGGGCGGTATCGGTATCATGAACATCATGTATGTGTCCGTGACCGAACGGACCAAGGAAATCGGCTTGCGATTGTCCATCGGGGCCAAGGGACGCCATATCTTGTGGCAATTCCTGATAGAGTCGGTCTTGATTAGCGTGAGCGGCGGTTTGGTGGGCGTATTATTGGGCGGTGTGGCATCGGTTGTTGTCAAATATGTCGCCGGATGGCCTATCTTTGTCCAACCTTGGTCAGTCTTGCTAGCTTTTGCCGTCTGCACGGTGACGGGGGTATTCTTTGGGTGGTATCCGGCCAAGAAGGCCGCGAATTTGGATCCGATAGAAGCCCTGCGATACGAATGATTTGTCTTTCAAACAGGAAGGAGGTTCGTTTTCGTATGAAAACAGAAAAATCACATCCGGAAAAGCGGTACAGGAATTTGGAAATCCTTCTCCACGTGGGTATTTGGATTTTGTTTTTTACTTGGCCCTTGGTCCTTTCCCATTCGGATCTTCCGAATTTCAATTTCGGGCGTTTTTACATGCGCTATGTCATCAACCCTTTTTTGTGCCTTTGCTTGTTTTATCTCAACTATTTGTTCTTGATAAAAAGGTACATGTTCCAAAGGAAAATCTGGACATATGTCTTGATTAACTTGGTTTGCGTGGTGGTGGCGGTTGCCTTGATGCACTTTTGGCAAAAGAATCTCCTGGATTTGATTTACGGTCATCCGGACCACCTTCCGCCGCACAAGCCCAAGCCGTTTTCCATCGAGTGGATGTTTTTTTTGTCGAATTTCGTCAATTTCGTGCTTGTGGTGGGCTTCTCGGTGGCGGTCTGCTTGGTTTCGCGCTGGTACAAGATGGAAATGGAACGGCAGGCTTTCGAGAAGGAGAAGAATCTCATGGAATTGAACAATTTGCGTAAGCAGCTTCATCCGCATTTCCTCTTCAATACGCTCAACAATATCTATGCTTTGATTTCGTTCGCCCCCGAAAAGGCCAAGACCGCCGTACACGATTTGAGCGGCTTGCTCCGGTATGTCTTGAAGGAGAGCGATAGGGATGAGGTCTCCTTGGCGGACGAGATTCGTTTCATGAACAATTACATTGCCTTGATGAGTTTGCGGCTTTCCTCCCAGACCGACTTGCGCGTGGATTTTCCCGGAGATGCGGACGTGCAGAGCTGCCGGGTTCCCCCGCTTTTATTTATCAATATGATAGAGAATGCTTTCAAGTATGCGGCGAGCACTGGGCGTTCGTTCATCCACATGGAGTTGCGCGTGGAAAATGGAGCTTCGGCGGGGACGGGGAAGGTTCCGGGGAGAAATCCCGCAACGGGAACGGGGGAGAAGATTTATTTCAAATGTGTGAACTCTGTGGCAAAGTCTGACAATCATGATCTTGTGGAAAACCGGGAACACACGGGCGTGGGATTGCGGAATTTATATCAACGTTTGCATTATATTTATGGGGGCAAATGCCGCTTCGAAGCCGGTTTGGCCGGGGATGTTTATGTGGCCGAACTGGTGATACCTTGCAAAGGCTGAAGGACGGATCATGGCATAAAAGACACAGAAGATGAAACTCAAATGCGTGGTTGTGGATGACGAGCCGCTGGCTCTGGAAATGATGGCTTCCTATGTCGGCAAGACACCCTACCTTTCGTTGGAAGGCGCGTTTTCCAATAGCATGGAAGCTTTGGATTTCTTGCGTTCGAACGAGATACAAATGGCATTCCTGGATATACAGATGCCGGATTTGAATGGTTTGGAACTGGGCAACCTGCTTTCGGGCTTGCCTACGCGGGTGGTGTTCGTGACGGCTTACGAGCAGTATGCTTTGCAGGGTTTCAAAGTGGATGCCTTGGATTATTTGCTCAAACCGGTCAGCTATGCCGATTTCTTACGTTCGGCCGAGCGGGGCATGCGCTGGTTTTCGCATCGGGAGGCTCCGTTTGCCGAACCCGTGGGGCAAGCCGGGAACCCGGAAGCATCGGGGGCCAAGGATGGGGAGGCCGTTACGGAAGCTGCGGAACCCGGTGTACGAAAGGATCCCGACCGTCCCGACAGCATTTTTGTGCGGGCCGACTACCGTTGGGTCCGGATTCGTTTGACCGATATTTTGTTCGTGGAAAGTGTCCGGGATTATGTCAAGATCCATTTGGACCCGGATGGCAAGTCGAAGCAAGACACACCGGGGGCTCCTTTCTGCGTTATGACCTTGCAGAGCATGCGGGCCTTGGAAGAATGGTTCCCCTCGGATTCGTTCCTGCGGGTGCATCGTTCCTATATGGTCAACATGAACCAGGTATCGGCTGTCGAAAAAGGGCGGGTGGTCTTCGCCGACGGGCAAAGCGTCCCGGTTTCCGATTCGTACAAGGGGCTTTTGGAAGAAGCCGTCCTGCGGCGTACCTTAGGGTAGGACACGGACGGAACAGGCTTGGATGGTATCGCTGGGAAACGGCCTTGGTTTTGGAAATTTCCTTTAGGGGGATTGTTTCCGTTTGTCGGATGCCAAGGTGCGCGTTCCCCAGGCCTGAGTTCTCGAAAATAGACGATAGAAACAAAATGAGGGTGTATTGACATAAAACTTCTCGCGGTATCCATAAAACATCTCTTCGGTGAATCCGGATTGTCCGTTAAGACACACCGTCCTTTGCATTTATTATTCCTCCCAATCCTATCCGTATTTGAGCGAGTTTTCGTACCTTTGGCTTGGCAGAGGAGATGAGGGTGTATTGACATGAAACTTCTCGCGGCATCTTCGGAAAAAATCTTCATAGGATATAAGACCAAAAACACATGGCATCATGGAAAAGACGTATGGAAAACAGGCTTTCTTGTTGGTTCTTTTGATTTTGACTTCTTTCTTCCGGAGCGAGGAGCTTGACGCCAAGCCGGTCGGTTTGCAACGTGCCCGGAGTATCGCCTTGGAGTTCTATCGTTTGCAAAGCGGGGAAAACGAGGCAAAATCCATCGGGGATTTCATATTGGTTTATCCCGACTTGGACCAACGGTCCAAGGAAAAGCAGGCTACCGGATGTTATATCTTCAACGTGGGGAACGAGGAGGGATTCGTGGTGGTCTCGGCGGAAGATGAATTGCGTCAGGTCTTGGCCTATTCCTTGCAGGGTAGTTTCGAGGCCGAGGGTATGCCGGAAAACATCGCGGCTTGGATATCCGGATACGAAGCCCAGGTTTTGGAATACCAGGAAAATGCGGGCAAAGGGCTTGCCGGACAAAGGAATCCGTCGGGGCCCCCGGCGGTGAAGTCCGTAGCCATCGTGGACCCCTTGCTGGAGAACCACCCGGACGGTTCTATCTTGTACGACCAAAGGGCGCCTTACAATGATTCATGCCCGAACCCGGAGAACCGGGACTCCCCTGCGGTGTCCGGATGCGTGGCCACGGCCATGGCCATGTTGGCCCGTTACCACGAATGGCCTGTGCGTTCCACCGGGATGGTCGATTATGTGAATCCTATGTCGGGGGAATGGATCCAGTATCCTTTGGGGCAGGAAGACTATGATTGGGACAATATGTTGACTACCTACAATGATTCCATCGGCTATACCGAGGAAGAAGCCCGTGCCGTCGCCACCTTGGTACGGGACATGGGCGGGGCTGTCCGGATGATGTATGGTTACGACTTGAGCGCGGCCTACACCCCGGATGTCGCGACGGCTTTGGTTTCCAATATGGGCTATTCCCAACGGATCCAGGTTTATCCTCGGGATATTTACGACGATGCCGGTTGGACGGCCTTGGTTCAAACGGAATTGGAGGCCGGGCGGCCGATTTATTATTCGGGGAGCGGCATGGGAGGGGGGCATGCTTTCGTGTGCGATGGATATGACGACCAAGGTTATTTCCATTTCAATTGGGGTTGGTCCGGCCGGGGAAACGGCTGGTACACCTTGGATAATTTGGCCCCGACCGATCTGGGGACGGGTGCCGGTTATGGGGAATACAATAATAACCAAATGGTTGTGGTTCGGATTATGCCGCCGGCGGAGGACGATAGGATGGAACCTCTTTTGATGTTGGACACAAGGGGATGGAGTGCCGAGGAAGGGGTTTTCGATGCGGACCGGGCGGCGGTGTGCCGGGTTTCCGGAATCTGGGGGTATTCGTTCGATACCATGGACCTCGTCCTGGGTTTTACGTTTTGGCAGGATAGCCTCTTTTCCGCCGTCCATGTTTTGGATTCGGTGCTTCTGCCTCCTTATTACGGATGGACCGACATTGTCGATGAAGTGAACCCGGCAGCCTTGTTGCCGGAAGGAGAATATCAGATGTCCGTGGGGTTCAAGCTACGTGAAGAACCTTTTTGGAGGAAAGTGAGCGGGAACTCTTATGCGGACAATCTCTACCATGTGGTGGTGGGCCAGGATGTTTATTGGATTGGAAAAACGGGGAAACCGGAGAATCTTCCTCCCCGGAACTTGCAGGTGGAGACAAAAGGCTTGGATGCCTATGCTACTTGGTCGGATCCGGGTTTGATGATGCCGGATTCCTACCGTGTGTATCTGGAAGGGGACTTGTTGGAGGAAATCCGGGATACCTCTTATGTGCTGGAGGGTTTGGAACGAGGTTTTTATTCGTTTGCCGTGGAGGCGGTGTATGCGGACGGGGCGGTTTCGGAACAGATTAAAAGGCGATTCCAGATTACGCCTTCGGGGAATGCGGACCAAGAGACGTTTGTTTGCCGCCTGTTCCCCAATCCTGCGGAAAGTTCCTGCCATATCGTAGTGCCGTCCGCTTGCAGGATGGAAGTGAGGACCGTGGATGGCCGGGTGTTGGAAACCAAGGATTTTTCGGCGGAAGGAACCTATGAGGTGGGGCTGGACGGATTGGCTGCGGGCTTGTACTTTGTGGCTCTGTACGGGAAGGATGGAGCGGAATCCTGGCTCAAATTGGTGGTACGTTAAGCAAGGCGGGAACGCATGCGGGGCATGGGCCCGCAAGGTTTGTGCAATCTGGGCGAGTTGTATAACTTTGCTCCATGAATTCGTTTCAAGATAAATTTTTGGCACTCAGGCAGGAATATCCGGTTTTCGTATATCGTTCGTTTGCGTGCCGGCAAGAGGGGGATTCCCTTGCGCTTTCTTTCCACTTTGCATTGTGCGATGCCCAAGGCGGGGAACGGCATAGCTTCCGTCCCCGCCTTTCGTTCCCGGCCCGGGACTTCTACCACGGGATTCCGGAAGCGGAATTGCGGAAACTGGTGTTCCATTGTGGCATGGTGGAGCTTATAAGCTATTGGAAATGTGCTTGCAGCCCCTTGGTCAGGATGGAATGCGCCGAATTGGAAGCCGCTCAGCTTGAGTGGTTCAAAAAACTTTATTTCCATGGCTTAGGGGAGTTTTTCTACTTGAACGGAATCCAGACGGGCCAAGAGGATTTCATGCGGATGGAATGCTGTCCGAGGAAGGATGGGCGGCTTTTGTACATCCAGGGAATCTTGGCGGAAGACGGAAAAGTGGAGGGTGAAGGCACAGGAAGGGACAAACCGGGGATTCTTCCGGAAACGGAGGGGATTTTGGTCCCGGTGGGGGGGGGAAAAGATTCGGTGGTCAGTCTGGAAATCCTGCGTAAGCGCCATGCAGGGAAAATCCGGCCCTTGGTGATTAATCCGAGGGGGGCGACCCGGACTTGTTGCATCCAGGCAGGCTTCGAGGAGGAAGATTGCGTGGTGGTGGAAAGAAGCATCGATTCGCATTTGCTGGAACTCAACGCCCAGGGTTATTTGAACGGGCACACCCCTTTTTCGGCCATGCTGGCCTTCGTCTCGCTTCTGGCTTCGGCCCTGACCGGTTACCGGCGGATTGCCCTGAGCAACGAGAACAGTGCCAATGAAAGCACGGTGGCCGGATTGGAGGTCAACCACCAGTATTCCAAGAGTTTCGAGTTCGAAAGCGATTTCAGGGATTATGTGCGGCGGTATATCGGTAGCGACTATGATTATTTCAGTTTCCTGCGGCCTTTGAACGAAATCGGCATCGCCCGCCTTTTTTCTTCTTTCCCTTTGTACCATAGTATTTTCCGGAGTTGCAACGCCGGGAGCAAAACCGATTCCTGGTGTGGGAAATGTCCCAAATGCCTGTTCGCGTTCATCATCCTTTGTCCCTTCCTGGGTATCGGGAAAACGAGCCGGATTTTCGGGAAAAACCTTTTGGACGACCCGTCTTTGGAAACTTTTTTGGACGAATTGTGCGGCAGGCTGCCGGTCAAGCCTTTCGAGTGCGTGGGGACGGTGGAAGAAGTGAATTGGAGCTTGCAGCAGTTGCGGCCTTTTACTGCCCGGAACGCCTTGCTGGCCTATTATTCCGGGCTTCCGGAGAGCAAGGTTCAAGTTTCTGGTTCCGTGTTGGAAAACTTTTCTTCCCAGCATCATGTGCCGGAAGATTTATTGGAGGATTTGCGTGCGGCGGTGGAGGAAGTGCGGGGGCGTTGCCGGGGAAATAGCGGAAACGGGACCGGGTTTGAATCTTCGGCAGAGGGCGCCTATCGGGTGGAAAATCCGCTGCCGGAGGCTGTGAAGGCGGCTTTCCGGCCTTTTTTCGAAGGGGTGCTTCCGGTCGCCTTGGTCGGTTTGGGCCGGGAGGGCCTGAGTTCCTACCGTTTTATACGGCGGTTGTTGCCAGACAAGGAGCTGGTCTTGGTGGACCGGAGCGAGGCGGTATGCCGGAACCCTGTTTTTGCGGGCGATGCCCATGTGCGTTTCCTGACGGGGGAATCCTATTTGGAGGATTTGGCGGCCCAAGCCGGGTCGTTCGGTTTGATAATGAAAACCCCGGGCGTTTCGTTCAAGGATTATCCGGCCCTTCTGGCTTCCCCGGCTTTGAGTTCGCAGGCCGATTTGTTCTTGCGGGTTTACGCCCCTCAGGTCATCGGCATCACCGGGACCAAGGGGAAGAGTACCACGAGCCTTCTGACCCATCATTTGATTCGTGTGTCCCGTCCTTGCTTGCTGGCAGGTAATATGGGGCTTCCCTTTTTTGAGATTTTGGAGGAAATCGGTCCCCGGACTTGGATTGTCTGCGAGTTGTCGGCGCATCAGCTGGAACAGGTCCGGCGGGCGCCGCGTGTCGGGGTGTTGCTCAACCTGTACGAAGAGCATCTGGACCACTATCGTTCCTATGAGGATTACCAAAGGGCCAAGATGCGGGTCTTGGGCAATGGGGATGATGATAATGTGTTGGTATATAATTGTGACGAGCCTTTGGTGCGGAAGCGCATGGCAGAAAGGTTTCCTGGTTTGGAACCGGGAGAGGGTTGCATGCCGCAGGACAAGGCGTTTGGAAATACCGGGAAACGGCAAACGGTTTCTTGCTCCTGCCGAGGAGAGGGGGGTAGGCTTGGAGGAAAGAGGGGAGGACAGAAGTGCTTTCAGACGTTTTCCTTGGTTGAGCCTGCGGATTTGTACCGGGAAGGCCGGTGGATTTTGGCCAAAGGCGGGAAACCGGTGTTCGATTTGTCCCGTCCCCATCCCTTGATAGGGGATCATAATGTGTTGAACCTCATGGCGGCTTTGTTGGCGGCGCATGCCACGGGCCTGCCTTATGAGGTCTTGACAGGCCGGATTGCCTCTTTCGAGCCCTTGCCGCACCGTTTGCAGTATATAGGTTGCGTGGGCGGCATCCATTATTTCAACGATTCCATTTCCACGATTCCCCAGGCGGCGGTGGCGGCGGTGGAAAGTGTGTCGAGGCTGCCTTATGTGCAAGGGGTGGATACTTTGATTGTGGGTGGTTTCGACCGGGGTATCGATTACACCGCCCTTGAAACTTTCTTGGCCCGGGGGAAGGTCAGGAACGTGGCGTTCACGGGCCGGGCAGGGCGTAGGGTTTGGGAGGAATTGGCCGGGATTTTGGAAAAGGATGGTTCCGGCCAGGGCAAGGTGGCGGAAACCGGGATGATGGGGTGTTTGCCGGATGCTGCCGGGAAAATCATCTTGGAAAACTATTTGTTGTCGGACGATTACGAGGAAATTGTGGCTTGGTGCAAGCAAGTGACCCGTCCGGGATATGCCTGCGTGCTTTCCCCGGCGGCGGCCAGCTACGACCGTTTCAAGGATTTTGCCCAAAGGGGCGAGGTGTTCATGGCCTTGGTCCGTCAGCCATAGGTTTCGAGCCTTTTTTGCCGGTTTGGCGGCCGGAGCCTGTGTCCGGGGTGGAGCCGCTTCATGAAAAAACTGTATTTTTGCCGGGCTGTTTGGCCGGGAAGGGAGAGCCGCTTGCTTTCTTGTCCGGGAAACCGCTCCAGGAGGGTTCCGCCTCCTGTCGTAACGTCAATTTAATATTTGATATACAATGCGGAAAATCATCGAGTGCGTGCCTAACTTCAGCGAAGGCCGCGACATGTCGGTTATCAAGCAGATTACCGACGAAGTGGAAAAGATTGAAGGTGTGAAACTTCTGGATGTGGATCCGGGGCAGGCCACCAACCGTACCGTGGTAACGTTCGTGGGCGAACCCGAAGCGGTGGTGGAAGCCGCGTTCCAAGCCATCAAGAAGGCCGGTCAAATTATCGACATGCGCCAGCACCATGGGGAACATCCTCGTTTCGGGGCTACCGACGTATGCCCCTTGGTTCCGGTTGCCGGTATCACGATGGAGGAAACCGTGGAATACGCCCGGGCTTTGGCCAAACGGGTGGGCGAGGAACTGGGCATCCCCGTTTACTGCTATGAAAACGCCGCTTTCGACCCTCGTCGCCGCAACTTGGCTTACTGCCGGGCCGGGGAATACGAAGGTTTGAAGGAAAAAATGGCCACGCCCGACGGCAAGCCCGATTTCGGTCCTACCGAGTTCAACGCTTTCTCCGGGGCTACGGCGGTAGGTGCCCGCGACTTCCTGGTTGCCATCAACTATAATTTGAACACGACTTCGACCCGCCGTGCCAACGCCATCGCGTTCGACGTGCGTGAAAAAGGTCGTCCCAAACGCGAAGGTGGGAAAGTGACCGGAAAGCCGATGAAGGATGAAAACGGCAAGACCATCATGATTCCCGGTACCTTGAAGAGCACCAAGGCCATCGGCTGGTTCATCGAGGAATATGGCATCGCCCAGGTTTCGATGAACATTACCAATATTTCCGATACCCCGGTGCATGTGGCTTATGAGGAAGTGTTCGCCAAGGCGGCAGCCCGTGGCGTGCGCGTGACCGGTGCCGAAATCGTGGGGCTGGTTCCCAAGAAATGCTTGATTGATGCGGGCAAATATTATCTGGCCAAGCAGCAGCGTTCCTTGGGTGTGGACGAAAAGGAAATCATCAAGATTGCCGTCAAGTCGATGGGCCTGGATGATTTGCGTCCTTTCAACCCGGAAGAGAAAGTGATTGAGTATGTGATGGAAGCCGGTAACAAACAGAAGAAACTGGTGGACATGACCTGCACGGGCTTCGCCAACGAGACCGCCAGCGAGTCTCCGGCTCCCGGCGGTGGTTCCATTTCGGCTTACATGGGGGCTTTGGCGGCTGCCTTGGGCACGATGGTAGCCAATCTTTCGAGCCACAAGGCCGGTTGGGACGAACGTTGGAAGGAGTTTTCCGATTGGGCCGAAAAGGGCCAGGCTATCAAGGACGAATTGTTGCATTTGGTGGACGAAGACACGGCAGCGTTCAATAAAATCATGAGTGCCTTCGGGCTTCCCAAGAAGACCGACGAGGAAAAGGCTGCCCGCACGGCTGCGATCCAGGAAGCGACCAAATACGCTACCGAGGTACCTTTCCGTACCATGAAGAAGTCTTTCGAGGCTTTTGAAGTGGTTCGTGCCATGGCCCAGGAAGGGAATCCCAACTCGGTTTCGGATGCCGGTGTGGGTGCGCTCTGCGCCCGTTCGGCTGTCCTGGGGGCTTACCTCAATGTCAAAATCAATGCGGCGGGTTTGAAAGACCGGGCCTTTGCCGATTCCATTTTGGCTGAAGCCAAGACGATTGCCGACAAGGCGGTGGTGGAAGAGAAGGAAATCTTGGATGTGGTGAACGCCAAAATCGGTTAATACAAGGCGGTGTGTGATAATGGGCAGTCTGGCTACGCCGAAGACAGGCTGCACCTCGGCCAAATTCAAACCTATCGGTTTGGTTCGGCACTCGGTTTGCACTGTTTTTCGAGACTCGAACTCAGTCACGAACCGCAGTGCAAGCCGAAGGCAGAGGGCAAATTTATTTGGACTCTGCTGAGGCGAAGCCTGCGCTCGCTGCGGAGCAGCAACGGTACGCTCCTGCGTTCTCGCTCTCAGCGCCTTGCATCTCACCCATTCTGACACACCGCCGAAAGTGTCATGAAACTTTTTTTTTGACACAATCGTTAAGCATTTGTTGTTTTTTTTCATCGGCAGGTGTTTGAACTTTTTGATAAAAAACGTCGTGACACGGATTCATTGAATCCGTGTCACGACGTTTTTTACTTTGTGGAATTCGGTTTGGAGCTTAATGGCCGATTTCCATGGGAAGGAACGACTTAGCACTAAAGCTGCACTCCATGCCGTTGGAGAGCCGGACTTCGATTTCCCGGCGGTCCTGCTCCATGCTGAGGATGCCTTGGACTTGCGGGAAATTCTCTTGGATGAAGTTCCGGATGGGTTCCGGTACCAAGGTGTTTGGAATGTATCCGTTACGCTGGGAAACCTGTTTCCATTTCCCGTTGCGTTTGAACTCGATGCGGGTTCCATCCTTGAATTGGACCCGGTACTCGACCTGGCAGCCGTCCACTTCCTTTTTTCCGGAAAGCCAAACGGCATCGGGATAGTAGTCCTGTAAGAAAGTCTGGGCTTTCTTGGGCAGGCGGTCCATGGAAACGGCCCGGTCGTATTCAATACCGTCGGCAAGAGCCGGTGCCGACAAGCAGGCGGCAAGGCAGCTGAGGAGGATTATCTTTTTCATAATCATAATTTCTTAGTCATCCCAGTCGATGAGCATGAGGCTCTTGGCATCGAAAGTGAGTTCGAGGTGGTTGGAAAGATCCACTTCCAAACTGCGGCGACCCCGGGAGATTTCCTTGATGCAACAATCGGGATGGTTTGTCCGTACATAGTCCAGGACGGGTTCGGGAACGATGGCTTCCGGTACGCATCGGGCTTTGTCCCGGACGGATTTCCATTCTCCTTTCCGGTTGAAAGTGAGTTGGATGCCATCGGTCAAGATGACCTCGTAGTCTTTCTCGAACCATTCCACGTCTTTGCGGGCCAAGGCCATTTTGCTTTGCGGGTAATGCGTTTGCAAAAACGCTTGCGCGGGGGCCGGCAATTGGGATGGGAGGATAGCTTTCTCGTAATCGGCCCAGAACGGACTCAGCGCCAGAGAAATAGCAATCACAAGGGCTGGAATGCCGAGCCCAAGCAGCCATTTTTTCCACTTGGGCGTCGGGTTTGAGTTTGGATTAGTCGTCATATCCAATCAGTTGAAGGGTGTTGAGGTCGAATTTCAGTTCCATACCGGTGTTGAGCTCGATTTCGTAATCGCGGCTGTCGCGGTCCAGGCTCTTGATGAAAGCGGTGGGCTGGTGTTGTTTAACGAAGTCGAGGATTTGGGCCGGAACCAGGTTGTCGGGCAGGGCTTCGTAGGCGCGTTCGATTTTTTTCCATTCCCCTTTGCTGTCGAATTCCACTTGGGTGCGGTCGGTATAGAAAACTTCGTATTCGTTGCCGAAGAATCCGACTTCCTCGATGGCGTATGCGAAAGTGAGGTTGCTGAAATTGGTTTTCAGGAAGCTTTGGGCGGGAGCGGGCAACTTGTCAAGCGTGATGGGGCGTTCATCGTTGTCGGCTTTGGCAGTGAACAAGGCGCTTACAGCGAACAGGGCGGCAAAAAAAACTTTTTTCATGGTTTAAAAATTTTAAAGGTTTGTAAATCCAGGCTCCGGTTTGCTTTCGCGCATCTTTCTCCGCCTCGGCAGAACTCAAGCAAGCTTGGCTCTGCGCTCGGCTTAATCGAAAGGTTTGCTTCCGCTCCCCTCGGCCCGTTGTTTTGATGGTGCAAAGATGAGGGGAGATTTTATAAGGAATTTAAAATGGAATTTTTTTTCTTCGCTTGTTCGGAAAAATCATCAAGAAAAGGCAGTGAGCTTGGTTTCCTCTCTTCATCTGGAGTTTGTTACATATTATTGGCTTTCGTTCAGATTCTCCAAGGTCCGTTGCAGGGTATTTTTACCTTGATATGGAGGAAAACGAAGAGATTGGCCATCGGTGCTGATTCCCAGCGTTCGTTGTAGGGAACACCACTCCGGTGTCGGAGGAGGATTCAGTAGGCAGTCAGGGAGAGTAGTGTATGAATTTGTCAGACTCGTAGTAGCAAGGCGATGGCCGAAGCCGAGCATCCTTCCTCCCGGCCTTCGAAGCCCATTTTCTCGGTGGTTGTGGCCTTGACGGAAACCTGGTCCGTGTCTAAGCCCAAGACTTCGGCGATGCGCTGGCGCATTTGGGGGATATAGGGGGCGATTTTGGGCCTTTGGAGCCGCAAGGTGGCATCGATGTTCCCGATAACGTAATAGTGTTCGCGCAGCAAATCCCCTGTGGCCTTCAATAAAAGGGTGCTGTCGATATTTTTATAGGCCGGGTCTTTGTCGGGGAAATGCTGGCCGATGTCGCCCAAAGCCGCTGCGCCTAACAAGGCGTCGGCTATCGCGTGCAGCAAGACATCGGCGTCAGAATGTCCTGACAAACCTTGGGTGTGCGGGATTTCAACCCCGCCCAGGATTAATTTCCGGTCCGGGGCGAAAGCATGGGCATCGTAGCCGTATCCGATTCTGAAAGGTATTTCCATGATAATCGATTAAAAAAATCCCGGACGCCTTCTGTTCGGCTTCCGGGATTCCTGTATGGATGGTGCCAAGGTTTATTCTTCCGACAAGTTGGCTTGGCGGTTGGAACGGTTGAAATTGAACGTCACTCCGACACGCAAGGTGTTCTTGAGCGGGTTGGCGCCCGAAACCTGGGAGGTCGGAATCAAATAGGAAAAATCCAGACCAATCAGCTTGTAACGCAAGCCCACGCCCAAGGTGAAATATTGGCGGTTGCCCTTGTATTGGCTTTCATGGAAATAACCAGCGCGGATGGACAGCAAATCCCTCCACCACCATTCGGCTCCGAGGCTCCACATGATTTCCTGCATTTCTTCCCTGAAACCACCGGGCGCATCCGAGAACGAACGGAAGATACCCTGCATGACGTTCACATCGACCGGGTTGCCGATGATGATTTGTTCCCCGGTCGTCGTATCTCTGCCGGCCGAGAGGGGGGATGTAGGGACGAGCAATTTGCTGACTTCACCGTAGAAGCCGATGCTGTTGTATTCGTCCACATGCCAGTTGAAACCGATACCCAGACGTAAGGTGGTGGGCAAGAAATTCTTGTCCTCATCGCTGGGATTGCTTACGTAGCTGATTTTGTTACCGATATTGGTAATGCTCAAACCGGCGGTCAAGGTACCGGTTTGCGAATGCTTCAAATCGAAATCCTGGTTGTAGTACAGGCCGATGTCGGCGGCTCCGGCCAGACCTGCTTGGGTTTCAAGGTTCTGCACGTATTGTCCCATGGTCAGGTTGGAGTATATGAAACGACCTGTCACGCCGATCGAGAGGACATCGATCAGTTTGCGCGAATAGCTCACATCGAGGGAGAACTCGTTAGGCCGGTATGTCACCCCGGTTTGGTCCACTACCGTGGTGAAGGTAACGTCACCCATGGAAAAATACAACAAGGAGAATGCGATGGCGCTCCGGTCATCCTTGAACTTGTAGGCTCCGCTCAGATACGCCAAGGACATGTCGGGGACCAAGTTGATGAGCCAAGGGCTGTAAGTGATGGCAAATCCCATCGGGTCTTTCATGAAAGGGTATTTTGCCGCGTTGTAGTGTTGGGAATAAAGGTCTGCCGAAGTGGCGGTACCGATGTCCCCCATACCGGCGGAACGGGCATCGGGCGACAGGGAAAGGAAGGGAACCCCGGTGGAAATGGCGTTGACGGTCCGTCCCAAAACTTGGTCGTGATCGCCTCCGGGCGCAATGATTTGGGCTTTCAAGCAGGGTTGCAGTGCAAGCAACAAGGCTAGCAGGATCCAGATTTTTCTTTGCATTCGCTTTTATATTTTTAGGGTGAAATCCGGCGTACCTTACACCGAAGCGGGCAAAGGTAAAAAAAAACATTATAAAAAGTCAAAAGGTTTTACTGGAGCTTCTGGATTTCTTCCATGGGCAAACCGGTGGCTTGGGCGATGGTCGGGTCGGGGACGCCAAGCTGTTTCAGCTTTTTTGCCGTTTCGAGATTCCGTCGTTGGATTCCCTTTTCCATCCCTTCCTCGAAGCCTTTTTCGAAACCTTGTTTCAAACCTTCTTGAAGGCCTTCTTTCATGCCTTCCTCCTTGGCGCTGCTGTGCAGCGTTCTTAGGGTGCTCACGCTGTCCCAATACCGGTCGTAGCCTCGCAGCTGGGCTTCGGTGAAGGCCGATTCCTCCACTTGGCTGAGCGCCTTCTGGATGGCCGGGTCCGCCAGCAGCTCCGGCGCCACTTCCCGCGTCTTCTCGTTTATCTCGGTCAAGTACCGCAGCCAAAGCACCTGCATCCGTTTCTCCCCGTAATTCCGGGCACGGAACTTGGGCAGCTCCACGAAGATGAAACGCAGGCCTTCAATCACTTCCCGTGTCTCCGCCACCTCCACGATCCGGTAATCATGGTAGTGGGTTGTGCTTTGGGAAAACGTCCCGTTCACCAAGTTGAGCGAATACACCGGTTGCAAAAACTTATAGCCTTTCCCGGTTTCCAGCTGGTGCACATAGGCTTTGGAGGCATTGAACAAGACCCGTTGCTTGTAGTCGTCGGTCCATATCATTTGCATCTCCACGATGAACTGGCGACCCCGTTTGTCCTTGCAACGGACATCCACGATGCTGTCCTTCTGCATCGGCGTGGCCGGAACCAACTCGGGATTGAGGTATTCCACGACTTCATGGATTTCGTCCTCCGGACTTTCAAAGGGGAGCAGCGCGTTCAGGAAACTGGTGACCAGGTCGGGGTGTTGCCCGAATACTTTATAGAACGTCAAATCGTTTTTGGGGTCCAAGTAGCGCATATCAATCCTTTCTTTTGTGGTGGCTTAAACTCTTTCGCTTTCGCGCATCTTTCTCCGCCTCGGCAGATCCCAAGCAAGCTTGGCTCTGCGCTCGGCTTAATCGAAAGGTTCGCTTTCGCGCATCTTTCTCCGCCTCGGCAGATCCCAAGCAAGCTTGGCTCTGCGCTCGGCTTAATCGAAAGGTT
>CALUNB010000038.1 GCA_944321885.1 uncultured Bacteroidales bacterium
CTTCGGCTAGGCGAGAAGCATGCTGCATGACATAAGCGAGCAATCTGCCCGAAGCCTAATGACCGATTTGGGATAAAAACTGTCCATTGGTCTATATTGTGGCTCTTACGTTGGTGTCTTTTCAGGCTTCTTTTGGCCGGGTTTGGATACATTGGATCAAATTCTGAGGATTTCTGCAAAACGCACTTATGTGGTTACTACCGGACACACTGGTTACTATAGGACACACTTTGACACACCCTGGTGGACACATCACACGGGCACACGCGCTCTGGATACAATTGAGGAACTTTCTCCGGCCTTTGCAAACGGGGCGCAAAACGATAAAGGCCTTTGGACCGAAAAGAAGGACAATCTGTTTGAGCAAGCTTCGCTTGCGAGTTTTTGTCCTTCCGGTCCAAAGGCCGTATCGTAGCCCCGTTTGCGGGCCTGCCTTTTCTTTTTGGTACTTTTTCTTTGGGCACGCAAAGAAAAAGTACGAAATCATTTGAAATATTCTTTCATCCTCTCAAAAAACCCCGGTTCTTTCTTCGTATTGCCCGATTGGAATCCCGGCATCGACCGCATTTTCTCCAGCAAAGCCTTCTCCTCTTGACTCAAATTGGTCGGAACCACCACATTGACACAAACAATCAAATCTCCCTTGGGCATGCCTCGTTGCACCGAAGGAAAACCTTGTCCTCGCAAACGCAGCAACTTACCCGAAGGCGTACCCGGTTCTATCTTTATCCGTGCCTTGTTCCCGCTCAAAGTCGGAACATCGGCCATGGTACCCAAGACGGCATCCATGTAACTGATTGGCAAGGTATAATGAAGATTTTGGTGGTCCCGTTGGAACTCCGGATGCGGCAATTCCTCAATCAACACCAGCAAATCCCCGTTGATACCACCCCGCGGAGCCGCATTTCCTTTCCCCGCCACCGAAAGCTGCATGCCGTCTTCCACACCCGCCGGGATATGGATGCTGATAACTTCGTCCGCGTAAACGACCCCTTGCCCGTTACAATCCGGACAACGGTCCGTAATCACCTTTCCTTCCCCTTGGCAAGTAGGACAAACCCCCACCTGTTGCATCATACCCAAGATGGTCTGCTGGGTATGGACGACCCGGCCTTCCCCATGGCAAGTACTGCACGTCTTGAAAGCCGTCCCGTTTTTGGCCCCGGTCCCCGAACAAGTCTTGCAAGGAACTTCCTTGTGGACCTTTATCTTCTTTTCCACCCCGGAAGCGATTTCCTCCAAACTCAATTTCAAAGTGACCCGCAAATCAGAGCCCCGCACGGCCCGCTTGGACCTCCCGCCTTGGCGGTTTCCGAAACCCGTGAAACCACCGAACGCGCTCCCGAAGCCACCGAAACTGCCGAAGATATCACCGAACTGGCTGAAAATATCCTCCATGCTCATGCCGCCACCGCCACCGAAGCCCCCACCACTCATGCCTGCATGGCCGAACTGGTCGTAACGTTTCCGTTTTTCCGGATCACTCAGGACCCCGTAGGCTTCAGCCGCTTCCTTGAACTTCTCTTCAGCAGCCTTGTCACCCGGATTCCGGTCCGGATGGTATTGCAGGGCCAGCTTCCGGTAAGCCTTCTTTATTTCATCGGGTGTCGCCGTTTTGGCAACACCCAACACTTCATAATAGTCTCTTTTGGTCTCTGCCATAATTCAAAATCTCCTTGTCCCAAACTCTACGGTTGCGAACGAATAGATTCACAACCCATTCCTATCGGAATCCCCGGCTTTTAACAGCCGACGACAACCTTGGCATAACGAATCACCTTTTCCTCAATCGCATAGCCCTTTTGCACCACGTCCAAGACGACACCTTTCAACGATTCTTCCGGCGCCGGAATCTGGGCCACGGCTTCCGCAACCTCGGCATCGAAAGCCTTGCCCATCACTTCGCATTCTTTGACACCTTGTTGTCTTAAAACACCAATCAACTTATTGTAAATCAAATTAACCCCCTCAAACAAGGCATCGGTCCGGCTCTTCTGCCCTTCCTCCCCGGCCCGGATGGAATCTCCCGCAGGGGCTTCCCCGACCGCATCTGCAGCCAAGGTATCTTGAAATGCCTTTATGGCACGTTCCATGTCATCTATGACAGGGAGCAATGCCAAAACGACACCTGAAGAAGCGGTCTTAATCATCTCCAGCTTCTCCTTGTTGGCACGCTTGCGGTAATTGTCAAAATCGGAATAGAGACGCAAGTACTTGTCGTTCATCTCAGCCAATTGGCTCTGGAGCTTCCCTTCAACGTCCTCCTTTTCCTTGTCGTCCGCTTTATTTTCCTCTTTTTTTTCTTGTGTTTCTTGTTTTTCCTCTTTTTCCTCCTTTACCGGATCTGAAGCTTTACCTCCCGCCTCCTCGTTGAATTGGCCCTTGGTGCTATCCTTGCTTTCTTTATTTTCTTTGTTCTCTTTTTTGCTCATGGCTGTCTTTTTTTGAATTGCCTCTATCAAAAAGGATACCGTAAGGATACCGTTTCCCGTTTACTGACATCTTGTCAGCAAACGGCATGTACCCCCAAAATGGAAAAACGGCGTATCATAATGAGCAATCTGCTTCGTTGCTTTGGTGTCACCGAAAACAGGCGGCACCTCGGCCAAACTCAAACCATATGTTTGGTTTGGCTCTCGGTTTGCACTGTTTTTCGAGTCTCGAACTCAGTCACGTACTTGAGTACGCTCCTTCGTTCTCGCTCTCAACGCCTTGCATCTTACTCACTCTGATACGCCGCCTGAGGATGATTTCAAATGCCTATTTTGATACACCCTCCGTAAAGATTCCTATTTTTCCATCCCATAGCTGTTCACAGCTCCAAACGTCTATGAGACGATATATATCCGACCTCTCCGGGTCGTAAGGTAGTGTTTTGCCTTTTCTCTGAATACGTTTTATATTATATGGAAAGCCATCTGGGGTACAAAACCCAATGGAACCTATTCAGCAACAGCTTCCTTGGCAGGTGCCGCCGCGCCGTCTTCCCTCGGCAAAGCCTCTTTTACGATAATGGTACGTCCTTCCCATTCGGCACCATCCAAGGCGGCGATGGCTTTTTTCGCATCTTCTTCATTGGCCATTTCCACAAAACCGAAACCTTTGGAACGACGGGTACCGCGCTCGGTAATGATACGGGCGGTCGTGACTTCCCCGTACTCGGAAAAAATTTCTTTCAAATTCTCGCTACGAACCTTGAAGTTCAAATTAGCCACAAAAATATTCATATAAATAATTATTAAAATTTTATACTCTACCCTCTTCTCTTTTACCCGAGCTTCCCCTTTTCCCTCCCAAGAGGAAGGTTCCCCGAAAAGCGAACGGCTGCAAAGATAGGCAATATTTCCATACCGGGACCATTTCAACGGGCATTATTTGTGCCTTGAGCATATCCAGAGGCGTTTTTTTGGTCCGAACCGGAAAGCATTTCCCAATCCGGGAAACGGTCCAATTCGGACCAAATCCGCGCCCCGCCTCGGTTTTCGCCCATGTAGGATCTGAACTCCCTCCCGTTGGTGATGACGATGAATTTTTCTTCTTCCTTGAGATGGTATTTCATGGCTTGGGCCAGGACAGTGTCGTCCAAAGGCACCGAAGGCCGCTTGCATTCGACAACCAAGACCGACTTGCCCTTCCGGTCCCTCACCTGGATATCGGTGCGGAACTGGCGACCGTAAAGCTGCATAGAGGCTTCCACCGAAATATGCCCCAAAGGGATGCCGCATTCCCGGTACAGGAAACGGATCACGAACTGGCGGACCTGTTCCTCGGGGGTCGCCTCCACGTAACGCTTGCGGACCGGGTCGTAAATCCTCGCCCTCCTTTTCTCCTTGTTTACATCCATGGTTCGGGAACTCTTTCGGATTTTTTCCTGGAATTTTTCTTGGGAACCTTTGGCGAATCCCTGGTTTACGGACGGGAGGATTCCGCTTTACCGCCTTTCCCCTCTTTACTCTCCGTTCCACCGGATTCCGGGGCGTCCTTGGTTCCGGCCAGGAGTGACTGGCAAAGCCCGATAGCCTCTTCCACAGAAGAAACGCCCTCGAATACCAAGCCCAACTTGGATTTGAACTCCTGCAAACGGCAAACATCCGGATGGTCCTGCACATAACGCAGGATAGACTCGAAGAGGGCCGATTGGTAGTAGGCCGATTCGTCCTGGGCGGCAAAAACCACCGTCATCCGGCCTTGCTTCAGGCTTACTTTCTCGAACCCGGCCTTCTTGGCATCGCGACGGAGCGCAAGGGTCCGGATCAGGCTGGAAGTAGCTTGGGGAACCGGACCGAAACGGTCTTCCAGCGAAAGCCGGAAAGCCTCCAAATCCTCATCCCTTTCCAGATTGTCCAATTCCTTGTACAAGGCAAGCCGTTCGCTGATGTTCGACACATAATTGTCCGGAATCAAAAGTTCCAAATCGGTTTCAATCTGGCAGTCCACCGAAGCGAAAGCATCGGTCTTGTCCTCCATCTTGGAATCCATCGTATCCTGGCCGGAAGCCAGCCTTTCCTGCCGTAGTTCATGGATGGCCTCGTCCAGAATCTTCTGGTACATCTCGAAACCGATTTCCGAAATGAAACCGCTCTGCTCCCCGCCAAGGATGTTGCCGGCTCCCCGGATATCCAAATCCCGCATGGCCACCTGGAACCCGCTGCCGATATCCGAAAACTCCTCGATAGCCCGCAGGCGGCGCTTGGCTTCCGGCGTGAGCAAATGCGGAGGAGGCGCCAAAAGGTAACAATAGGCCTTTTTGTTGGAACGCCCTACCCGGCCCCGCAACTGGTGGAGCTCACTCAGGCCGTAATGATGGGCATCGTTGACGATGATGGTGTTCGCATTGGGCACATCCAAGCCGTTCTCCACGATTTTGGTGCAGACAATCACATCGTAGGCTCCTTCCATGAAGCCCAGCATGATTTCTTCGAGCTTGTCGCCCTCCATCTGCCCGTGGGCCACGGCGATATGGGCATCGGGCACCAAACGCTGCACCATCCCGGCCACTTCCATGATATTCTGCACGCGGTCGTGCACGAAGTAAACCTGGCCCCGCCGCGAAAGCTCCTGGACGATGGCATCGCGGACCAGTTCCTCGTTGAACGGCCGCACTTCGGTCTGGATCGGATAGCGGTTGGGAGGCGGAGTCTGGATGATGGAAAGGTCGCGGGCTCCCATCAAGGAGAATTGCAAGGTACGAGGAATGGGGGTCGCTGTCAAGGTCAAGGTATCTACATTGACTTTCAACTTTTTAAGTTTTTCCTTCATGGCAACGCCGAATTTTTGTTCCTCGTCGATGACAAGAAGACCTAAATCTTTGAAAATCACATCTTTGCTTAGAATCCGATGGGTTCCTATCAAAATATCCACCTTACCCTCCTCCACCTCTTTCAAAACAGCTTTCTGCTGCTTGGCCGTCCGGAAACGGTTCAGGTAATCCACCCGGCAAGGGAAATTCTCCAAGCGTTCGCTGAAGGTCTTGTAATGCTGGTAGGCCAAGATGGTGGTGGGAACCAGGACCGCTACCTGCTTGCTGTCGCAAACCGCCTTGAACGCGGCCCGGATCGCCACTTCCGTCTTTCCGAACCCCACGTCCCCGCAGACAAGACGGTCCATGGGTTCGCCCGATTCCATATCCCTTTTCACCTCATTCGAGGCTTTGAGCTGGTCGGGAGTGTCTTCGTAAAAAAACGAAGACTCCAACTCGTGCTGCAAGTAAGAGTCCGCTGAAAAGGCGAAACCCTTGCTTTCCTTGCGCTTGGCATAAAGGTCAATCAGCTCGCGGGCAATGTCCTTGACCTTCTGCTTGGCCTTGTTGCGCTGCACCGTCCAAGTGTTGCTGCCGATACGGTTCAGAACCGGGGGGACCCCTTCCTTGCCGGTGTAACGGGTCATCTTGTGCAGGCCGTGGATGCTCAACCGGAGCACATCGTTATCTTTGTAAACCAAACAAATGGCTTCTTGCTCCCGCCCGTTCACCGTCACTTTCTGCAAACCGGCGAAACGGCCGATACCGTAATCCATGTGCATGATGTAGTCACCGGGTTTGAGACTGTAAAGCTCCTTGATCGTCAAGGCCTGGCTATCCTTGCGCCTCGGTTGCACGCTGTAACGGTGGTAGCGTTCGAAAATCTGATGGTCGGTGAAACAGGCGATTTTCAAATCCTTGTCCACGAAGCCTTCATTCAAGGAAATGGGAAGCGCGGTATAGCGGATGGGGCGTTCCGGCTTGGAAAGTTCGAAAAACACCCGGTCGATACGTTGGAATTGCTTGGGATTGTCCGAAAGGATGATTTGCCGGTAACCGTGGTCGGCCCCGTCCAAAATATAGTCCGCCAACAATTCGAATTTCTTGTTGAAGACCGGTTGGGGCAACATGTCGAACACCACCTCCAGCCGGGCTTTGAACCGGAATTTCGTACCGAACTCCAGAAGCGTATGGTTTTGCATGAAAGTCTCGATTTCCTCCGGGAGACAATAAAGCTCCTCCGGTTTGGCCCGGGCAACGGTAGGGTCGAGCCGGGCATAAGCCTGCCGGGCTTTTTCCATGGCGTCCACCATTCCGTCGTAACCGGATCCGGCATCTTCCACCCAAACCCAGGATGAAGCCGGGAAGTATGAAAAAAAGCTGACTCTCTGCTGCACGCTGATACATTTCTGGACATCCGGCACGATAGTCACATCCTCGTGCCGGGCCACCGAACGTTGGTTCCCGACTTCGAAACTCCGGATGGAGGCTACCTTATCCTCGTCGAACTCGATGCGGTAAGGCAATTCGGCTGAATAAGAAAAAACATCGACAATCCCCCCCCTGACGGCGAAATCCCCTGGTTCGGCGACAAAATCCACGAACCGGAAATGGTATTGGTCGAAAAAGTCCGTCAAGAATTCCGGACTGACGGATTCTCCCACATGCAAGTTCACCGTATTGGAAGCCAATTGCCGGGTCGAAACCACCTTTTCGGAAAGGGCTTCGGGCCATGTGACGATCCGCAACCCCTTGGTTCGAGACTGCAACCTTCCCAAGACTTCCGTCCTCGACAACACGTTGGCATTGTCGACATTCCCGGTATCATACGGATGCTTGTACGAGGCCGGGAAATACAGGACCGTCTTGTTTTCCCCGTATCCCGCTTCCTCTCCCAAAAGTTTTTCCAGATCGTTGCAAAAATAAGCGGCCCGTTCTTGGTCGGCCAAGATGAACAACTGGTTTTCTGACGACAGGGACGACAGGGCCTGGCAAACGATGGAACGTCCTGATCCGACCAAACCCTTAAGGGCCGCATGGAACGGCCCGTCATTGGCCTGCAAAGCTTGCCGGAGTTCCTTCAACCGGCTGTCCTGCTCGTACAGGAACAACAAATCTTCTTTCTCCACGGTATTTCTTTTTGGTCCGGGCAGCCGGAAACCCGTTCCCACAAACATTCCTGTCCAGGAGACGGGGAAACGGCAAAGAATGCTGGATGGTAAAAATTCCAATAGTACAGGACAAGGATCGCTTCCGCCCCTTGCCTTGAGTTCTCCGGATGCGAAATTATAAAAATCAAGCAAAATTCTTAGCTTTGCCCTTTCTTACAGGTGCTAAAACCTTCTTGTCAACTGAAAACCAAACGATTGATAGGTTCGATTTTGGCCTGTGACAGGGTTTTGAGATTTTTTTGAACATGAAAATAGTCATAGCTGGAGCCGGGGCTGTCGGGACCCATCTGGCGAATCTGTTGTCGAGAGAGAATCATGATATTGTCCTGGTCGACCAGGATGAAACCCGTTTGGAAATTCCGAGCCGGAGTCTCGATTTGTTGACCATCCATGTCTCGGCCACTTCCATCCAGGGACTAAAAGAAGCCGGGGCAGGTTCCTGCGATTTGCTGATTGCCGTCACCTCGGATGAAAGCCGCAATCTGACCATCTGCATGCTGGCCCACACCCTGGGTGCCAGAAAGACCGTAGCCCGTATTGACAATTCCGAATACCTGAACCCACGTTACCGGGATTATTTCCGGAGTATGGGCATCGACTCCCTGATTTACCCCGAACAGCTGGCCGCCCAAGAAATCGCCGGTTCCATGAAGATGAGCTGGGTCCGGCAATCCTGGGAGTTCCACGAGGGAGCTCTTGAACTTATCGGGGTCAAGGTGCGTTCCAACGCCCTGATCCTGGACCGGACTTTGCGGGAAATGGGATCGGAAATACGGAATTTCCATGTCGTGGCCATCAAGCGCCATGAAGAAACTTTGATTCCCCGGGGTGACGACATGATGAAAGCCGGCGACTTGGTCTATTTCATGGCTACGGGCAGGAATTTGCCGGAAATCCGCCATCTTTGCGGAAAAGACAACTACGATGAAATCCGGAGCATCATCATCATCGGCGGTGGCCGGGTCGCGGTGCAGACCGCCCGCCTGCTTTCGGACAAATTCCGTATCAAAATCATTGAAATCGATGAGGAACGGGCCAAAGCATTGGGCAGCTTGGTAAGTGAGGACGTGATGATTATCCACGGGGACGGACGGAACACGGCCCTGCTCCAAGACGAAGACATCAAGAAGACCCAAGCTTTCGTCGCTTTGACGGGAAGTGCGGAAACCAACATACTCGCCTGCTTGGCAGCCAAACGTTTGGGCGTGCGCAAGACGGTGGCCATCGTGGAAAACCTCGAATATGCCGCCATGGCCGAAAGCCTGGACATCGGAACCATCATCAACAAAAAAGCGATTGCCGCCGGGCATATCTACCAAATGATGCTCAATGTGGATGTTTCCAACCTCAAATGCCTGACCGTTTCCTCAGCCGACGTGGTGGAATTCGTAGCCGGGGAAAAATCAAGGGCTACCCGGAAGCTAATCAAGGACCTGGATTTGCCCAAGGGGGCCACCATCGGAGGAATCGTCCGCAAAGGAGAAGGTTTCCTGGCAAGCGGAAACACCCAGATCCAAAGCGGGGACAGCGTGGTGGTGTTCTGCGTGGACATGGATGTACGGAAGCTGGAACGATTTTTCCGATAGGTCCTTTCCCGAATGGGTGGCAAGAAAACGGATTAAGATGGAAAACAGGCGAAAATCAGTTTTACAATGCTGAATTTCAAATTGATATCAAAAATATTGGGAACCCTGGCTTTCATGGAAGCCGCTTTGCTACTGATATGCACAGGCATGTCTTTCTTTTACGAAGAAGACGATTTCTGGCCGTTCGCCTATGCTTCCATCATCGGCTTCGGAATCGGTATCCTATTGAAATTCCTGGGAAGAAAGGCCAGAAAAGAGATGGGAAGCCGGGACGGGTACATGGTAGTGTCCCTGAGCTGGCTGCTCTTCTGCATCGTCGGCATGCTGCCATTCCTGTTCACCTCGCATATCCAAGGCGTGGCCAATGCTTTTTTTGAAACCATGTCGGGTTTCACCTCCACCGGGGCCACCATCATGGACAATATCGACACCTGTCCGCATGCCTTGCTGTTCTGGCGGAGTCTGACCCAATGGGTGGGCGGCCTGGGAATCGTCCTTTTCACGATTGCCATCCTGCCGGGCATCGGCAACGGTGATGTGAAACTCTTCGCAGCCCAAAGCTCAGGTCCGCTGCAAGGCAAACTGCAACCCCGAATCGCCACCACGTCCAAATGGATTTTCCTGGTTTACCTCCTTTTGACCCTGGCTTGCACCTTCTCGCTCCGGGTCGCGGGCATGGACTTGTTCGATGCTGTCAACCATGCATTCACGTGCATCGGCACCGGAGGGTTTTCGACCCGGCAGGCCGGTATCATGTATTACCAATCGCCCATGATTGAATACGTATTGATTCTTTTCATGTTCCTGGCTGGGGTAAACTACAGTCTGCTTTACTTCTTTGCCTTGCGTGGAAAATTCAAGCGTTTGGTCCAGGACACGGAATTCAAATGGTATGCCATTATCTTTCTTTCCGTCAGTCTGATCTGTACGATTGTCCTGCACAGGGACCTGGGCCTGGAATGGGGAAGCGCGTTCCGCCATGCCGCTTTCCAAGCCATCAGCGCCTACACCAGCACAGGATATTGTTCCCATGATTACATGACCTGGACACCCTGGCTCTTACCCTTTTTATTCCTGCTGATGTGGATTGGAGCCTGTTCGGGTTCGTCGGCGGGAGGATTCAAGACCATCCGCCTGGCCATGCTTTGGAAAATCGGACAAAATGAAATCAAGAAGATTCTGCATCCTCATGCCATTCTGCCTTTGCGAATCAACGGGCAGGTAATCGGCACTTCCGTCAAAATGAACCTGATGGCTTTTTCCCTCTTGTTCAGCCTCACGTTTTTTGCCGGTTTCATGGCTTTGTCGGTTTGCGGCCTCGGCTTCGGGGAAGCTGCCGGTTGCTGCATTTCCTCCTTGAGCAACGTCGGTTGCGGCTTCGGGGATTTCGGGCCGGTTTATTCCTGGAACGCCATGAGCGATGCGGCCAAATGGGTTTGCTCGGCCTTGATGTACATTGGCCGTCTGGAAATCATGAGCGTAATCCTGGTGGTTTCTCCGGCTTTCTGGCGACGGCAATAAGATAGGTTACGGGCGGGCAGGCCAGTTCCCGCGAACCTGGTAAATACGCTCCATCACATCCACGGCCAGCAAACCTTCCTCCACCGGCGTGGAAATCCCGGCCTTTCCGGCCAACACGTCCACCACATTCTGGATGACATAGTGATGGTTCTGGGCGGATCCCTTGTAAGCTCCGTAATCGTTGCCCGGATTGGTCGGAGGCAATTCGGGCATCACATAATCCTTCACATGGCAATATTCCACCTTGTCCATGTACTGCCCCCCTATCTTCACGCTCCCGTTCCGGGCCACGATAGTCAAAGCGCTCTCCAAGTTCTTGTCATAGACGGCAGTGGAATAATTCAGGCATCCGATTCCTCCTTGCCTGAAGTCGAACTGTACCATGCCGGAATCCTCGAAGTCGGTCAAATCCCGGTGATTGAAATCCCGGAACCGCCCGCTGATGTTTTCAATGTCCCCGAATAGCCAGAGCATGATGTCGATGAAATGGCTGAACTGGGTAAAAAGGGTTCCCCCATCCAGATTGGCGGTCCCGTGCCATCCTCCCGGAAGGTAGTATCGTTCGTCCCGGTTCCAATAGCAGTCCAATTGGACCATTTCGATGTCTCCGAGCTTGCCGGAGTCCACCAAGGACTTGATCCAGACCGAAGGGGGCGAATACCGGTTCTGCATCACGCAAAAGACTTTCTTTCCGGTCCTGCGGCTGCATTCGAGAACCCGGCGGGCATCCTCCGTTTTCAGAGCCATGGGTTTTTCAATGACCACATGGCGACCCTTTTCCATGGCTTCGATTGCCATGGACGCATGCAAACCGTTGGGAGTGCAAATGTTCAGGACCTCGATATCCGGATGGGAATCGAGCATGCGTTCCAAATCCTCGTAAAAAGGAACCGGGTAATTTTCAATGCCGAGGATTCCTTTCTCCTTGATGTCGCACAAGGCAACGAGGCGGCTATCCTTGTTGCGGCTTACCATCTCGGCGTGGCGTTTACCGATATGACCGCAGCCGACTATCGCGAAATTGACCATAAAATCTTGTTTTTCCGGAAGCCGGAAGAGTTGTCCAGGTTGCAAAGCAGGATAGACACCATTGGCCCTCCTCTCCCGTCCGTCCGGTTTCTAGCTTGCAAAAGTACGGCAAGGCCTTTTTTTTAGCAAACCCGCGATGAAAACGCAGTGCCCCGCAGATTTCTCAACAAATCAATAAAACCGGGGCTTCACATAAGAATCCAAGGACGAAGTAAAGCACAAACCATGGACACGGCTGCGGCCACGGGGCAAGGAATATTGCCCGAGACAATGGAAATCCATGCGTGAGACCGCATAATAGCGGACACTGTCCGGTCCTCCTGAACACAAAGTCCAATCCAAAAGGTTCCCAATGATGGAAAGGCTTTCCTTTTCAGGATCAAAGGACGGGATGTCGACTTGCACCGGCTCGTAACCTGGCATGCGAAGCACGTACAGGCGATTCCGGCCATCGGTGAACAAACCCAACATGTCGCGGGCTTCCACTTCTGTTACAAACAAATACTTAGGACACACATCGGCTGGCAAGGGGATGTGCCGGCAAAAAGGCTTTCCTTCCATCATCTTCAAATGGAAAAGCTTGCCTTCCGAATCGGTCAAGAGATATCCCTCATCGTATTCTTTCCGGACTGTGGGATTCCCACCCACCGCCTTGGCCGGAAAAACGAAACCTGCCGACCTCATCGCTTGCGTGAAATCCCGGCTCTTTCCCGGATTCAGCGTATTCGTTTCCATATTGATAAACTCGATACCGCCCCGATGGATCCGGAAGGCATCGGAGGGCATTTCCAAATCCACCCGGCCCGACATGGATTCCAGCAAGAAATAAATACCGGGCTTCTCCTTGTTGATTTCCGAAGGGGAACTCCGGAAAAAGAAATCCTGCCGCATGGCGGTCTGGAAACAAAGAGGCCGGCCTTGAAGACTGTCGGGGAAACGCCCCTCGGCACGGAGTTGCCGGGCATAAAACAAAGGCAGGATGGAATCGAATTGGCGTTCCGTGTAAATCCGACCCTGACGGTCGGTATGGACCAAGGCCTCGTTCCGGGAATCTATCAGGGCAAAATCGCGAATCACGCAACTGTAAAGGCAAAACGGAGTCCGGGCCGGTTGGGTCCCCAAAAAGCCAAGCAGCCAAGGAATCTGCCAGGTAAGGATAACCAGCACCAAAAAAGCCAGCAATATTTTTCCAAAAATCTTCATCGTAATTCTGTTTATCAGGTATCCAAAAGATAAGTCCCGGATTATTGACGGCCACGGGCACGATGCCAAGTCCTGTCAATCCTGTTTTCCCGCCTTGAACCTCAGGACCGAAAGCCAGGACAAGGAAAACAGGGAAAAGCCCAGCAAAGCCAGGAAAGGAAGAAAGGCGTTATAGGCTTCCGGAGCCGGAGCCAGAAAAAAGATTTTCAAGCAAAAAAAAGCCAAGACCATGGCAAAGGCCCGGAATTTCCACGTCGGTTCGAGTGTTATCCAGGCCACGAACGAATAGGCGGCGTAAGCGGCCAAATACCAAGGGAGTGCGCTCAAGATAATCCGGGAAACGAATTCGGAAGGGAACACCTCCCGCAACCCCGTTCCCAACAGTAGCAAACCCGGTAAAAAGCATAAGCTCAATGCTGCAATCCCATAAGACAGCATGCAAAAAAACATCCTCAGGGATGAAAAAGGCAAATGCAGAGTCAATTTGAAACATTTGCGCTGCATCTCCGGAAAATATTGGAACAACCCCAAAACAATCCCTACAAGCAGGGGTACGAACGTGAGCGGTTCGACGAAAATGGCATCACGGCCAGCGACCACTTCCCAGATATGTCCCGCCCCTTGCAATTCAACCGCCTTGAAAACCCTGGCTACCACGTAAGCGGAAAAGCCGGAACAAAGAATCAACGCAGCCAGTAAACACCAGCGTGTCTTAAGCCACTCTTTGAAAAAAATTGCTTTGAACATCTTTTCTGTTTCAATATTTTCCCGTCATGCTGATGAAGGCGTCTTCCAAAGAGACCCTGCTTGCTTGCAGTCCGCTGTACTCGATATGGCAATCTTGCAGAATCCTTTGCACGGTTTCCTCCCGGGCAAAGCTGCCGAACTCCAAGGTCCTGCGCGACAAGGATGGATGGAACAATTCGTGAAAGGGTTCCAAGGCAGACACGACGGCTTCAGACTCCCCCAAACCCTCCCATTGGCAACGGTAAAGCCGGAAACCTTCCAGGATTTCCGACACAGGACACTGCAACAGAATCTTACCGTAGTCCATGATGATGCAGTCATCGACCAAACGCTCCATATCCTGGATGATATGCGAGGTCAGGAAAACGGTCTTTCCTTCAGCTTTGGCGTATTCCCGCAAATAATCCACGAACAAACGCCGGTATCCCGGATCCAAACCCAAAGAAAAATCGTCCAGCACCAGCAATTCGGGATCTTGAGCCAAAATAAGCCCCAAAGCCACCTGGGAACGTTGCCCGCAGGACATGTTCGCAATGCGTTGCCGTGGGCTTGTCCGCAACTTGGACATCAAAGCATAATAGGCATCCCTGCGCCACTTTGGATAAAAAGCTGCATAAAACCGCTCTATCTGCGAGATGGTCATGAAAGGATATTGCACGTGACCTTCTATCAACAAGCCAATCCGGGCGCGTGTGGCCGGCTTCATTTCCCGGATGTTTTCGCCGAACACAAGGCATTCCCCTTGTTTCGGTGCCAGAAATCCGCTCAAGATATTGATGGTCGTGGTTTTCCCGGTCCCATTCTTTCCCAAAAGTCCGAGTATCCGCCCCCGGGGAACCTGGAAATTCAAATTCTCGTATATTTTTCTTTTCCCATAAAAATGGGTCAAGCCCTTGCATTCGATGACTGCCTCCATTTTGCTATTCCTCCCTTTCCGTTTCTTGTTCTTCGAATTCTTGTTCTCCTACCTTTCATGAAACCAGCAGAATCAATGCCGGAATCAGGATTCCGACACCGAATTCCAAACCACCCCATCCCAAGATTCCCTTCTTCCCCTTCATCATGCAAATTCCGCTCAAGGTTATCAAAATCATAGCAATGGCAAAAGCATCAGCGAAATAAGTCCAAGCTCTTCCCGGATTGTAGTGCAATTTTGTCATGAAACTGAAAACCGGCCGGCGGACCAGTTTTTCGTGGACACCGATACCGCTTCCGGTATCCACCAACAAGGAGGAACCGCCTTTCAAGAAAACTTTCAACCGATGAGGTTCCGGATAATAGAATTGTGTGAAATTCCCGGCCTCGCCCAAGGATTCCAATATTTCCAAAACTTGTGCCTTTTGAAGTTCCCCTTGTGAAAACAGAGACGCATCAAGCCGTATTTCCGTTCTTTTTACAGCATAATCCGGATTGAAAGTATCCCGATGGTTCATGGCGATGCCCGACAACGCGTATACGATGAACATACCGGCAAAAACAAAAGACAAATCCCGATGCAAGTTTCTGCACCATAAACGGAATCTGTTGGCAGTGAATTTCATTTCAAAAAAATTTCAACTTCCTTCCGGGAGGCTTCCCGGAGAAAACACAAGGATTTGCAAACGGCTTTATTCCTCTATCCGGTACGATTTTGCCGTCACATAATAGAAAGACAGGTAGTTCTTCCCCTCTTTTTCGTTTCGTTCGGCAATCCGCTCACGGAACGAAGCTATGCGTTCCGATTCGGTATTCCCGGTTTCGGCGCGGGCTTTCTTGTCGGCTTCGCAACCGGATTTTCCATCCCCGTGATGCGGGACTGTTTGTTTCTCCAAGGAGTTTTCCCAACGTTGCAAGTAGGCTTCATCGATACGTTCTTCTTCCAAGATGCCTGTCACTTCCACCATGTTGTTGATGCATCGGGTATCGAAGCTCCCCAGCTCCCCGCTTTCCACGCGAAGGCTTTTGGAACCATCGCTGCCCATCAAGAACATTTTTTTTGCACCATGCTTGCAAGTATGTGTACATATTCCCCTGAATTTTACCTCTTTCCCTATGTTTTCCCCTGCCGAAGCCAAAAGTTCGTCGATACTCAAGACCGAAGCCTGGGAAAGGTCCGTTTCCTGTCCAGCCCCGACAGCCGTGGATTCCATCGGGACAACAGACCGGTTGGATGATTTGGTTCCGCACGAAACAAAAACATTCAAGGCCAAGGCCAAGAAAAGGACAAAATGATTTTTGAAAAAGATTCGCATTGTTTTATGGATTTTAAGATAAACTGCAAGCCGAGTGCAGAGCCGAACGAAGTTCGAGCTTTGCCGAGGCGCCGCGTTTATCGGAAACAACGTTTCAAATAAACTGCAAGCCGAGTGCAGAGCCAAAGCCCCGATTGAGTCGAGCGCCATGTCAAGCGGTCTCCTTTGCTTGGACATGGCCGAGACGGAGGGGCTTCGGCAAAGCCAAACGAAGTTCGAGCTTTGATTCTATCGAAAACGGGCTGCGTCTCGGCCATTTCCGAACAAGTTCGGCCATGGCTCTCAACTTGCACCGTTTTTGCCGAGGCGCCGCGTTTATCGGAAACAACGTTGACTGCCATCTCCCGCGCCAACAGCCCGTCTCCCCGCCTTTCCGTCTTATCGTTTCTCCAAGGCAAAGACCGGGAATTCCCGGAAAATTTGCGCGCTCCGGGGCATCCCGGCCAAATTGTCCGGAACTCCCCTTGAGAACAAATTCCTTGAGCCAACTTGCTCCTCCGGAGGTTGTTCGGACACCGCAAAAGTAGGCCCACCCCAATCCCTGTCCTATACCTACATTTAGGGAAAAGAAAGTGGAAAATCCCCATTTCCAGGTAGCCGTTCCCAAACGGATGCAAGGATTTCAAAACTGTTTTCTTACCTTTGTTTCGCCAAACGAAAATCGAAACAGGCTTTAGGCCATTCAGAAGCTGTTTAAATTTAAATCCAGAAACCAATCCCCGAAAACTCATCTTTTTCTGGATGGCAAGAAATTTTAAACAACTTCTCAACTCCAGACAAGACCATGAGCGAAATATACGTGGAACTCACCCCCCACCACCCCATCGATATTTTCGGAGTGGAAGAAGAAAAATTGAACCGGATCCGCCGTTACTTTCCCTATCTCAACATCGTGTTGCGCGGAGACCTGCTCAAAGCCATCGGCGACCCGGCCCATTTGGCCGACTTCGAAGCCAAGCTCAAACTCCTCCTTTTCCATTTCGATCGCTTCAACCGGCTCACGGAAAACGACATCGATGATATCTTGCGCGAAAACCAGCCCCACTCCAAGGAAAACGCACCTGAACCCCTTTCCCGTCCTGGCGAGGACGAAGGTAAGGAAAACGTCCTTGGGAACCCTTTGATTCTCGTGGGAGCCAACGGGAAACCCATACGGGCCCTGACCGAAAACCAACAGAAAATCGTCTCGGCCATCCATAAGGACGACATGGTATTCGCCATCGGCCCCGCTGGTTCGGGCAAGACCTATACCGCCGTCGCCTTGGCGGTCAAAGCCCTCAAGGAAAAGGAAGTAAAACGGATTATCCTGACCCGGCCCGCCGTGGAAGCCGGGGAAAACCTCGGTTTCCTGCCGGGCGACATGAAAGAGAAGCTCGACCCCTATATGCAACCGCTCTACGATGCCCTGCGGGACATGCTCCCCTACCGCAAACTTTTGGGGTTGCTCGAAGAATCCACCATCGAAATCGCCCCTTTGGCCTTCATGCGGGGCCGGACGCTCGACCATGCTTTCGTCATCCTCGATGAAGCCCAAAACGCCACCGAAAGCCAGATGAAGATGTTCCTGACCCGTATGGGCAAGAATGCCAAGTTCATCATCACCGGCGACATCACCCAGGTGGACCTGCCTTCCCGCCAGAATTCCGGCTTGGTCCAAGTAGCCCGGATCCTGCGCGGTATCCCCGGCATCTCCTTCGTCCAATTGGAAGGCAAGGATGTGGTGCGCCACAAATTAGTGGCCCGGATTATCGAAGCCTATCAAAAGGCACAAGACAATGCCCCGCTGTCCCGTTCTCCCCTACATGCCTAAAAACACCGGATTCATGCAAACTCCATATTTCCCGGACCGCCAACACTGCAACCGGTCTGGTATTTTCTGCAAAACCTTCCCTTCCGGCTTCCGCCACCTCTTCCTTTGGGGCTTCCTTGCTTGCGTTCTCTTCTGCGGGAAACTCCAGGCGCAAACAGGTTCCACGGCCCCGGAAACCGAAGAGGAGGCCTATCTGCGCCAAATCGCGCAAATCCAGACCGACCCCTTGGAAATCCTGCCGGCTTCCGACTGCCGGCTCGCCCAATTGGAATCCGGCATCTTTGAAAATTATTACCGGGAAGGCCGGGAAATCCCCCTTTCCCTCCAGTTGGCCATGCGGAAAAAAAGGCAGGACATGGATTTCATGCGCAGCCATATCGACAGCCTCTACTACATCCAGGCCCTCCAAGCCCTCAACCAGGACAAGCCCGATTGGGACGCCGCCATGGAAAACATCGAGAAATCCTTGCTCCACAACCGTTTCTTCACCCGTTCGGTGCTTTTCAAGATGAACTATCTGCTCAAACGGGAGAGAAACGCGGAAGCCTGCCTGAGCTATCTCAACGCCACCTTGCAGGAATTTTCCCATCCCCAAAAGTTGCAAAAGACGGCCCAGACAACCTACAATGCCCTTTTGGATCAAACCGGGAAACTGATTGAACACAAACTGTACCGCGACGCGCTCAGCCTCTGCGAACTGATTCACCAATACTGCCAGCCCGGCTTCCCCATCCACTACCTTCCCTACAAGGAGAAATTGCTTGTCAACCGGGCCCACCAAGGGGTTTACAATTCCTATTGCGCCGTGGCCCTCAAAGCCTTTGAACAAGGCCAGGACCAGTTAGCGGGTCAATACGCCCTGCTGGCCCATCAGTATTATATGCAGAACGAAGCCCATATGAGCGGTATCGACCACGCCTTGGAACTGCTCGACCGGATTGCGGCACGTTACCATTCCTTCGCCCTCCAAAGCGACGAGGCCGAAAAAGCGTATTATGAAGCCTTAATCGATAGCATCGAATCCCGGACCGGCATGGCGCTTTTCCTTGAAGAACCTTACGACCCGGAACAGGATATCGCGCTCGACATGGAGATGTTAAGACCCCACGAGCTGGAAACGGACTTGGTTGTTCCGGCCTTCGTGCCTTTGACGGTAGATTCCATTTCCTCGTCCATCCAGGACCTGACAAGCCGCCAAGCCCGGAACCGTTTCGACCAGGCCATGGAGCAAGCCGCCTATTTCCGAGCCAAACGGGAATTCCACGAGGCCCAGGCTTGGTTCGACTTAGCCAAGGCCTTGCAGTCCCGCTATCCTTTCCTTATGGGCAGCTCTTCCGGAACACGTGGTACCGGCTCTAGGGCTTCCGGGGACAAGACGGAATTCCAAGCCGCCTACGACCAGAACCTCCTGCAAAGCATGGAGCAATTGCTCAACAAGGCGATTTACCATTTGTGGAACGCGGCCGTGCTGGAATCGGAAAACTACCAACAACAGGCTTTGCAGCTGTTCGCCGCCTACCAGAACGACCCGGAGGGAGACCCCGCCACCCTGACGGGATTGCAGCTGATGCTCGACAATTTCCAACGCCAGAAAAACACCCGCTATTGCGAGCAATTGGAACGGGAATTCGCCAAAGCGGAAACCGAATACCTCAACCAGGTTTCCTACGGAAATTATGCCTTGGCCCATAATCGCTTGGAAAGCCTGCAAAAATTAGCAGACCAATACAAGCTTCCCGAACATGCCGCCTGTCCCGGTCCGGGAAAAAGGCTCCAGGAATCCGTCCTTATCTTTGAACGCTGGACAGCTTACATCGACAGCATGGAACGGGCCGAAGCCTGCTTGGAAAAGGGCGACACCCTCGCTTTCATCCATGGTTACCTCCAAGCCGACAGTTCCTTTTCCCGCTTGGGTCTGGAACAGTACACCGCGGCAGCACCGAGCTTGTTCAGCCATTTGTCGGCCATGCGGCAGTTCCGGATTTTGTCGATTTGGGCCCAGGAATGTGTCCGCCAAGGCAATATGCCGCAAGCCCGTTTCCTGAACGGTTACCTCTCGGCGGTCGGGTACTCGGATCAAGGCATGGAGAAGCTCCGGCGTTCCATGCGTAAACAAGAAAAAGGAGGTGGAAAATGAGGTGGGATTTCAGAGCAATGAAGTGGAGCCTTTTGCCGTGTTCCGTTGTCCTTGCCTTTCTCTCATCGACTCCGCTCCAAGCCCAAAACTGGAGGCATCCGGAACGGGACAGCATCGTTTACCGTTACCCGATGCGGATTGATCCGGAAATTTCGGGTTCCTTTGCCGAACTTCGTGCCACGCATTTTCACGGGGGCATCGACTACCGGACCAAGCAGAAGGAAGGCATCAAGGTATTCAGCGCGGCTCCCGGCTACATCGTCCGGGCCACGGTTGAAAAAGGTTCCTACGGCAATGCGCTCTATGTCTGGCATCCCAACGGGACCTTGTCGGTCTACGGGCATTTGCGCAAATTCGCCCAGCCGGTACGGCGGCGGGTGAAACGCCTGCAACGCCGGAGCGGGAATTTCGAACAAAGTCTGGACGGACTGTATATCAAGACACGGAAGAACCGGGCCATCGCCCGTTCGGGCAATACAGGGGCTTCGGGCGGTCCTCATCTGCATTTTGAAATCCTGCGGGATTCCGTACGGCTCAACCCCGCCATCTTCGGCTTGGGGGTCGCGGACACGGTGGCTCCGGAGCTGCTTTGGTTCGCGTTCTACACAAGGCCGAACCAAGCCGATACCGGCCTTCCCGGCCGGATTGCCGCCACGATGGCCGAACACGAAGCTTTCCAAACTGCCGAAGCATCTCCCCGAACCGCCACCGAGGGGGATTTCATGGGGTCCCCGCTCCTGGATTTCCGCATGGAGAAAGCCTTGGAAGCGGAGCTCGATTCCCTGCAAGAACTTCTAGCGCTCCAAAACGACACCTTGCCGAGCCGGAACTTCGCTGACTTGTATCTGGAACATCCGGATTGGGAAGGGCAACCTTGGCAGGCTTGGTATTACCGTTTTAAAAACCTGCCCGACACGATTTTCGTGAACCAAGAAGCCGCTTTCGGCCTCTGCGCTTTGGACCGGATCCAACAAATGCCGTTCCATTACGGTTTGTACCGCTTGGCGTTCCTGATTGAAGAAGAGGAAGCTACCGGAACCGGGAATGAAGACAGTTCTTCGGCTTCCGGGCCGGCGACCTCGCCTGATGGGGTTACCCCCCTGGACGGGGAAAGCCCGAACTCGGTTCAAACCAGAGACACCTTGGCTTTCTATCAATTGGATTACCTGCCGGTCCGGACTTGCAAGGAAATCCATCTCCATATCGACACCCTTTTTTACCAGGCCACCCGGAACCGGCTCGAAAAATCCTATCTTTATCCCGGCCAGCAACATACCCCATACCGGAAACTAGGCAACCGGGGCATTTTCGTGCCGGAAAAAGGGAAAACCTACCGGCTCGTCCTTGTGGCCGAAGATTTTGCCGGGAACCGGAGCCGGATCCGGGTCGTGCTTAAAAGCCGGTGAACGGAGGCTAAGGCACAGACTTGCCGTGCAGGCACTCTATCCTTGCAGCGATTTCTTTTCCTATCCCTTCAATCCACGTCTGGCTTACGCCGGCAGCCAATCCGAATTCCCGGTAACGCGACACTATATCAACCGCTTTTTCTATGAAAGGTTTTGCCGCCTTGATACCGTATCGGTCGGCCACCTCCAGCAAATCTTCTGCCGTGATTTCCTCCGTCCTGCCGTTTATCGTCATACTATGCCGGTTCATGTATCTTGGTGCTTCCACATCGACAGTGAACGTATAGTCGTAGGCAGGAGCTACATGCCACTGTCCGTCTTCATCCATCAGGAAACTAAAATTTTTGTTATGGTCATCTACATTGCCCCCAAGCACGTTCATCACCATGACTCGGAACAATTGCTGAAGCTCCGCCGGAAATACACCGATACGGGAAGCCGTTTCGAAGAGTTCCTCGTAGGAATTTGATGAAGGCTTCATGGCCGCCAAAGACTGTACATGTATTTTCCTATCCCCCTTGCGGTCGAAGCGTTCAGTCAGGAAATGTGTCGCGTCTTCGTTTTCAAGCAAATGGCTTGGCATCATCTTCAAACCGGCCTCTTTTGCCATCAAATAATAGCTATATTCGATTCGTGTCGTCGGCATGGACAGATGTTCGTCGAATTTGATAATCATCGGCGTATAGCCAGGCGACGGGGCAGCCACTTGCCCTGAATAGCATTCTCCTGTATCAAGATTCACATTGACAACAGCTTTTGGTCGACGTCCTCCTGCCGAAGTACCCACTTTGAACAGACTTTCAATCACCAGGTCGCCCGACAAGACAGCACGAAACTTCCCGGCTTGATCCAAAGCACATCGCGCCAGACAGTACAAGTCTTTAATCTCCACCTTGAACGGTGTTTCCATCTCTTGAGCCGTAGGCGGAACGAATTCCAAAGCACCCATTCCCCGCCGTCCTATGTATGCCAAGCGGTCGAGCGGCGATAATTCCCGCATGCGGATGTGGTGTGCCTTCGCCCATTCGTTGAACACCGTATTCCCCCAGTAGTCAGGCAACGAGTCCGCTATAAAGGATGGCAATCCTCCGAACAACCGTTCCTCTTCCGGATAGACGGGCAAGCCGCGTTGTGCAGCAACACCCCGTATCGGCGCACGCAAGGGCGCGACATCGTAACCGTCACGGACGTAATCCATGTCAAAATAAAAATAGGCCTTGTTGCGGTGTGCTTCCCGGTTCGAGACCAGCGTGCCAACCTTTCTCCCCCATAATATGACATCGAGGCTTGCTATCATTTCGCATTCCTCCTCACTCTTTTGGGTATCAGTTTCTCGATTTTACGCAGAGCCATGGGTTGCATCGGAAGTTCGGGCATCAATTCCGCGAGCCGTTGCTCCAATCCTAATACGCGCAACAAGGCGATGAAATTGCCTAACGTCAGGTTCCGGTTCACACCCTGTTCGAAATGACTGATGGTTGCTTGGCTCACCCCCGACCGTTCTGCCAGTTCCTTCTGGCTCAACCGTGCAGCCAAGCGATATTCCTTGACCCGCAGGGCAAAAAGCTCCAATAGGTCGTTGCCCGTTATATACCTTCCATTTTCCATGATTATTATATTACTATTTAATGGCAAAAATAACAACAATTATCCATATATAGATACTTGGTTTGTTCCTTAATTTGATTTGCTTTTTTTGAACCCGCAAAAGCGGATACGGAATTCCCGCCCGACCCCGCAAGATGAAGTTTAAATTTCGGGAAAGCTGGGAAAATCACCGTAGAAAATTTTGGGAAAATCAGGATTTAAACGCGTAGAATTTATGGGATATTTGAACTTGCCAAGGGAAACTCGTATCTTTCATGGGAAAAATCTTGGTCATCTAATCCTATACCACAGTTTTTCAGCTGATTTGAACGAACTCAAGGATGAGGTGCACCAAACCTGCCGAACCGGAAAGGCTGGCGGTCATCGGGACGAGCAAAACCGGCATTGCCACCTCCAGATAAATTGCACCTCCAGATAAGAAAAATCCATGTCGACAAAACAAGAAGATAGAACCATCCGGTTGGATAATGGCGATTTTGCCCAAGCGGTTTTCCCGGTGGTCGTTTCCGCAAGCCGGCGTACCGACATTCCCGCCTTTTACGCCGACTGGTTCTTCGAACGCCTCAAGAGAGGTTATTCCGTTTGGACCAATCCCTTCAATGGGAAGAAAACCTACGTGGGCTATGAGGATACGCGCTTCATTGTTTTCTGGTCGAAGAACCCCCGCCCGCTTCTCGGCCATCTTGATGAATTAAAAGCGAGAGACATAGGCTGTTATGTTCAATATACGCTCAACGATTATGAAAAAGAGGGCTTGGAACCTGGGGTTCCCCCGCTAAAAGAGCGCATAGAGACCTTCAAGATGCTGGTCGACAAGCTTGGCAAAGGGGCGGTGGTTTGGCGGTTCGACCCGTTGGTCTTGACCGACAAGATAAATGCGGACCAGCTTTTGGAAAAAATCGGACACATCGGCGACCGACTTAGGGGCTACACGGAAAAACTGGTTTTCAGTTTCGCGGATATCTTGTCCTACCGCAAGGTCAAGGCAAAGCTTGAACGCAGCCATATCCGTTACAGGGATTGGACAAAGGAACAAATGGCAGACTTCGCGCAACAGCTTGTTTCCATGAACAATGCCAAGGCTTGGAACTACGTCCTTGCCACTTGCGGGGAAGCTGCCGACTTGGACGGCATCGAGCACAACCGTTGCGTGGATGACCGTCTCATGGTACGCTTGGGATACAAATCCGAAGAACTGATGGATTTTCTGGGTGCGGAAATCATGGACCGCAGGCACCTTTCCACTCTCTTCCTTGATGGGAATGCGATTCCTTTGACAGGGAACCTGTATGCCGTCATTCGCAAAAACAACAAGGACAAGGGGCAACGCACGGCTTGCGGATGCATGAAAAGCAAGGATATCGGGGAATACGACACCTGCCCCCATTTGTGTGCCTATTGCTATGCCAATACGGGCAAGGAAGCGGTGCTTGCCAACTGGAGACGGCATCAAGATACGCCACAAGCTTTCCAAGCCACGAAAGTGGCAGAATGCCTGAATTTCGGGGAAACCGGGGAATTCCACTAAAAAAATTTCGGGGAAATCACTAAATTTGCCATTTAGAATTTCAGGGAAGTTTATTCCTCAACACTTTACAACGAAAACCATAATATCTCCGGTCATGACAAAAAGGATTTTCAAAAGGAAAGTATACGACAAGCTGCTGGAATGGAAAAAGACGTCCGCAGGCACAAGTACGCTGCTGCTACA